>NZ_CP142362.1:2883372-3199580 GCF_035918395.1 Mycolicibacterium sp. ND9-15 | reverse complement strand
GGCGCCTGGCCCTGTCGCCGCGCCCGATACGCCTCACCCACATCCCGGGCCATCGGAGCCATCGACCAACCGTCAAAAGCGATGTGGTGCAACACGATTCCGAGTACGTACCGCTCAGGGCCCAGCGCATAGATTCGCGCCCGAATCGGGATCTCGGTTGCCAAGTCGAACCGATATCCCGCCAATGCCGCCAACTCGTCGGCCACGTCCTGCTCCGCTACCGACACCACCGCCGCGCCTCCGCGCCGCCACATCCCCGCCTCCGCCGGCAGCACTTGCTGGAACGGCACGCCGTCGATATCGGGGAATATGGTGCGCAGCGATTCGTGACGGGCGATCACGTCATCAAGGGCCGCGTCCAGCGCATCCACATCGAGCGCCCCGGTGATCCGGAACGCGGTCGGCATGTTGTAGGTCGCAACCCCACCTTCGTAGCGGTCCAGAAACCACATCCGGCTTTGGGCGAACGACAACGGCACCACCCCGGGCCGCGCACCAGCGACCAACGGCTCACGCCGACCCGCCTCCCCGCCGATCAGAGGCGCCAATTGGGCCACCGTCGGCGCATCGAACAAGGTCCGCACCGCAAGGTCGACGTCCAGGCCTGTGTTGATCGCCGAGATGGCGCGCATCGCCGACAACGAATCTCCGCCCAAGTCGAAGAACGAGTCATCGACCCCGACCCGCTCTACGCCCAGCACTTGGGCGTAGATGCCCGCCAAAATCTCCTCGATGGCACTGGCCGGGGCGCGGTAACCGTCGCCATCGGTGTAATCAGGTGCCGGCAGGGCCCGTTTGTCCAGTTTGCCGTTGATCGTCAACGGCAGCGCCTGCAGCACCATCACCGCCGCCGGCACCATGTATGCCGGCAATCGCTGAGAAAGTTCGGCGCGTAGCGCGTGTGGGTCTGCGGTCCCCGTGATGTAGCCGATCAACCGCTTGTCGCCGGGGCGGTCCTCGCGGGCCATCACCACCGCCTGCTCGACGCCCGCCAGCCCCGCCAGTGCGGTTTGGATCTCGCCGAGTTCGATCCGGTAGCCGCGGATCTTGACCTGCTCGTCGGCACGCCCCAAATAGTCCAGTTGCCCATCGGGGAGCCACCGCACCAGATCCCCGGTGCGGTACATCCGCGCCCCAGCCTCGCCGAAGGGGCAGGCCACAAACCGCGAGGCGGTCAACCCTTCGCGCCGCACATAACCGACCCCGACGCCACGGCCGGCCACATACAACTCACCACCCACCCCGGTCGGCACGGGTCGTAGCCAACCATCGAGGACGAACAACGCCGCCCCGGGCACCGGTGCACCGATCGGCACGTCCCTCGACTCCGGCACCAGCGGAGCGCTGATTGTGGCGTACACCGTCGTCTCGGTCGGGCCGTAGCCGTTGATCATCACCCGGCCCGGCGCCCACCGATCCACCACCTCAGCCGGGCAAGGCTCCGCGGCGATCATCAGCGCCGCCGACTCCAATCCCTCCGGCGACAACATCCCGACCGCCGACGGGGTCTGGCTCAACACGGTGACCTTCTCGGTGACGAGCAACGTGTGCAGATCGGCCGGCGAACGGGTCACGTCTTCGGGCACCACCACCAAACGGCCCCCAAACAGGAGCGCACCCCAGATCTCCCACACCGAATAGTCGAAGGCAAGCGAATGACACTGCGTCCACACCTGCCCCGGCGCCAACTCCACACCCACATCGAGCTCATCGAACAGCCGAGTCACATTCTGGTGAGTGACCGCCACGCCCTTCGGAACGCCGGTGGTCCCTGAGGTGTAAATGATGTGAGCAACATCGTCCGGCGCCGGACCGGGCAAACCCGTGCACGGATAGGTGTCGATGCGCGGGTCGTCGACGTCGATCACCGCCGCCTGGCAGCCATCGAGCCGCTCGGCGAGTTCTCCAGTGGTGACCACGGCGATCGGCTCGGCGTCTTCCAACATAAACCGAATCCGCGCCGCCGGGACCACCGGATCGATGGGTAGATAGGCGGCACCGGTCTTGAGTGCCGCCGAGATCGCCACGATCGCCTCGGCGCAGCGCGAAAACAGCAGCGCCACAGACTTTCCCGGGCCTGCGCCCTGGTCGGCCAACAAATGCGCCAGCCGGTTGGACGCCTCATCGAGCTCGCGATACGTCCACGACTGCTCTCCACAAACCAACGCGACTGCTTGCGGGGCACGCGCCACCTGGGTGGCGAACTGCGCCGGAATCGACACCGCGCTCACGGACTCGGCCAACACGGCCCGGTGGCCAGCCTGATCCAGCCAGGCCTGTTCGGCGCCGCCAAGCACCTCCACCGACCCCAACGCACCCGTCGGGTTGGCAGTCATCGCCACCAATACCCGCTCCAACCGCTTTGCGAAATCGACGGCGTCGAAATCTGGAAGCTGTTGTGCTGCACCCATTGTGCTGAGATAGAGCTCGTCACCGGCACCAGAAAAGACAAGGCCCAGGCCGCCGACCACGCCGGCGTTGGTCAACGACGCAACTGCTGGCGCACCACCGAAGTCCAGAGCGAACGTAGACGGGAGGAAATTGACGCTCACCCTATTAGCGAGCTGCCCTGGGTCACGGGGGTTGACTTGACGCTCAAGAGCGTCGACCGGAAACCTCTGATGCTCCAGCGCTTCCCGGATACGCGCGTCGACATGCTCACAGAATTCGGCAATCGGTGCTCCTGGCGACACCGTCAACACCAGTGGCAATATTCCCGCGACCATCCCGGGGAGGGTCTTCGACTCTGGGCTGACTCGTCTGCTGACCGGGAAGTCGAGCACCAACTCGGACCCTTCAGCGCACCACCCACGCACCAAGAGCGCGCACGCAGCGGTGATGACGGATGATCGCGGAAGGCTCCGCGCGTCGGATAACCCGTGCACTCGACGAAGGACTGCGGGGTCCAATCGCACCGACGCTGACGGCCAGAACGGATCGGCCTCGCCTACCGCCCGGGGGATTCGGTAATTCTGCGGCGCCACCGTCGGAAGATTCTCGGTCCAGTAAGCCTGATCTTCGAGATAGTCGTCGGACGCTTCGTAGTTTGATTCGCACTCGACCAGATCTCGTAATGAACCGAAGAGGGCGGGGGAAATCGGTTCCCCAGAGATGATTGCCGAGTAGACAGTCGCAATCCGATTGCCGACCAGGGCAATACCGGATCCGTCGAGGACTATGTGGTGGCAGCATCCGAAGAAGTAGAATTCGTCAAGTCGTGTCTGGAACAACGCAAATTTGAAGAGGGGGCCGGTGAACGGCATAGGTGTGCGCTGTATCGACGACGCTATCTCGCGGGCATGCTCAACGGGCTGGTCCGAGCCGCTCAGGTCGAAATAGGCCAGCTCGACCTGCGGGTAGTCGACCGCCCGCTGGAAAACCTGCCCGTCTTCCTCGAAGAAGGCAGCCCTAAGCGGCTCGGCCTCGCGCACCACTCGGCGGATCGCCCACTCGAGGGCATCTCGATCTACCGCGCCCCCGATTCGGACGAATAGCCCAACGTGCCACTCCGTGCCGGAGTGACCCGTTTCATGTGCGAGATATATTTCCAGTTGGCCGCGTGTCACCGGCAGCGCCTGGTCAGCAAGTTCCATCGGACCCCCAAGCCGCGACGTATTTCTAACCCCCTAGCGGCTCACCTACCGCCCGCGATCTTGGGCCAGCCTGTCGCGCAGGCTCTTTGGCCGGATATCAGGCCAGTTCTCTTCGATATAGTCCAGGCAGGCGGCGCGGTCGGCTTCTCCAAAAACCACCCGCCAGCCGGCGGGCACATCGGCGAAAGTCGGCCATAAGCTGTGCTGCTCTTCCTCGTTGACCAAGACTACAAAGGTGCCGTTTTCGTCATCGAACGGATTGACGCTCAACGCTTCTTCCTCCCCGTCATGTCGACACTGACTAGTCGACAACTGGAACGTCTCAACGATAGATGAGGCTAACAGCGTCGGGGGCGGTTTTGAAAAGTTCCCAGCGAACTAGCCGAAATGATCTTGCCGCGCTCAGCAACCGATTCGCCGCCCAACGATCGGGCGCTCGCGGCTTCCGGCACTTTGACCAGCAGTGATGGATTAACTCTCGTCGATTGCGTCGCGCAGCGCGCGTGGCCACCCTCGAGGACGCGCGTTCTCAGGGTGTTCACCGACACCCCGAGCGAACACCGCCCGGCCGGTTAGGCATCGTTCAGCAAATGCCGACAGGCACCCGTTCGGGGGTCTCGAGCAGTGCAGTGCCACCACGCAATATGCGTGTCAGGGACGCGCGGAACGCCACACGCGCACGGCTGACCACCGCCAGATCGTCGGGGTCTCACGACGCACACTTGACCCTCGCCGTTCCGCGCTGCTGCCGGGGGACCATTCGAACATGCGAGTCCAAATTGTAGGCGCGAGGCAATGGGCATGTAGGAGGGTCGGCTCTCAAGCCGAAAATCGGTCAACCAGACTCGACGGCGAATGGTACGGAAGTGACTTCCAGCGTTTAGCCCGCTCAGAAGCTGTTGCAGCGGGTGAAGACCTGTTCAATCAGCCCGAAATACTGCTCATTTCCCGGCGTTCCCGCGATCATCTGAGCCATCTGCTGCCGTTCATTCGGCGGCGCAGCCAGGAACTGCTGCACGGCGGATACCGACATCGGCGATGCGTTGAATTGCGCGGCAACTGCTGGGTCTGTCGCGTTCAGCGCCGACATCACCTGCGGGTAACTGCACGTTGTGTTGATGATCGGGCCCAGGTCAGGGGCTGCCGAGGCTACCCCCAGCCCCGCGGTCAATGACAGGACCAAACCGCCGGCTGCGGCGGCCAGCCCGGTGAACGATTTTTCTGACATCTGTTACACCCTCCCTTTAATGCTTGCGACATCAACTCTAGCCCCAAAGCTCGTAGCTGCCGAGATTTTCTACAGTCCGAGCGGTTAGGGCAACAACCTCAACGAACGTTCGCCCGCTGCTGCTGAGAAGCGCTGGATGAAGGTCCGGGTTCTTCCCTGAGCAGCGAGGAACGTACCAGCGAACGCGATCCTAGAGACCGTAGTAATGCACTGGCGGGCCGGGGACGCACTCGTTGCGGCCACCAGAACCAGCGGCCCAGTATCGCCGCGATCGACGGCGTCATGAACGCGCGAACCACCAACGTGTCGAACAACAAACCAATACCGATGGTCGAACCGACCTGACCGATGATGCGCAAATCGCTGACGACCATCGACAACATGGTGAACGCGAAGACCAGGCCCGCGGCAGTCACGACCTTGCCCGTACCGCCCATCGCCCGGATAATACCGGTGTTCAAACCCGCCCCCATCTCCTCTTTCATCCGGGAGACCAGGAGCAGGTTGTAGTCGGATCCCACCCCCAACAGGATGATCACCGACATCGCGAGCACGAGCCAGTGCAGGTGGATGCCAAGAATATGCTGCCAGATGAGCACCGAGAGACCGAATGCCGCGCCCAAAGACAACGCCACCGTGCCGACGATGACGAGGGCGGCGATGAAGCTCCGCGTGATGATCAGCATGATGATGAAGACCAGGCAGAGCGCCGCGACACCGGCGATCAGAAGGTCATATGTCGAGCCGTCTCGCATGTCTTTGTAAGTCGCCGCCGTCCCGGCCACATGTACCTTTGCGCTCTCCAACGGACTCACTTTGAGCGCTTCCTCGGCCGCGGTCCTGATCGCGTCCACTCGCGCCAACGACTCGGGCGATCCCGGGTCATCCCTATGCGAGATGATCAACCGCATCGCCTTACCGTCCGGTGAGAAGAACAACTCCATGGCGCGCTTGAAGTCCTCGTTCTCGAACACTTCAGGTGGTAGATAGAAAGAGTCGTCGTTCTGCGCGGCGTCGAACACTCTGGCCATAGCGGTGGCGTTGCCGGTCCCCTCTTCCATTTGATCGAACATCCCCGACATGGTGCTGTTGATGGTCAGCATCCCGGTGCGCATTCTCCCGATGGTCGCAATCATCTGCGGGAAATCGGCGACCATTTTAGGCATGACCTCATCTAGCTTATCGATGCCTTCAACAAGAATGGACATTTGCGAGCTGATCTTATCGGTACCATCCAGCGTCTCGAATATTGACCTAATCGACAAGCAGATGGGAATGTTGAAGCAGTGCGGCTCCCAATAGAAGTAATTACGGATGGGCCTCCAGAAATCATCGAAGTCGGCGATGCTGTCTCGTAGTTCGTTAACGCTGTCCTCCAAGTCGTGCATCTTGCCGACCATGCGATGAGTCGCGTCGTTCATTTGGCGCGTCAAGTCGTAGATGCGTTGCATCTGCGCTTGCATATCGGCCATTGCATCGGCCTGCTTTTTGAGGAGATCCATGCTGCCTTGCATGAACGGCAGCATTTGCAGCATGCCGGCGGACTGCAAGCTGATCATGAAAGGTATCGAAGTACGTTCAAGTGGCGTCCCCTCGGGCCGTGTTATGCCCTGAACCCTGGAGACACCGGGAACCGCGAAGACTTTTTTGGCCAACCTGTGCAAAGTTATAAAATCCGCTGGGTTGCGCATGTCGTGATCGGACTCGATCCAGACGATGTCCGGCATCACTCGCGCCTGTGGGAAATGCCGCTCGGCCGCCGCGTACCCCACGTTGGCAGGAATATCCTGCGGCATATACAGCCGATCGTTATAGCTGGATTCATATGCCGGCAGCGCCAGCAACCCGACGAGTGCGACCGCGCTCGCCGCAGCGAGAATGGGCGCCGGCCATCGGACGATGGCGGTACCCAGTCGGCGCCATCGACGAACCGCAACCTTGCGCTTGGGTTCGAACAAACCGAACCGGCTCCCCAAGGCAATGCTCGCCGGGATGAGCGTGACGGCCACCGCGACCACAATGAGCATGCCCAGAGCGCCAGGGACACCAATGGTCTGGAAGTAGGGAAGCCTGGCAAAGCTCAGACAGAAAATCGCGGCCGCGATCGTCGTGCCTGATGCCAGGACAACCTTGGCAACGCTGCGGAAGGTGGTATAGAACGCTGTCGCCGGATCTTCGCGGGCCTGGCGTGCCTCGTGATAGCGCCCAAAAAAGAAAATCGCGTAGTCCGTTCCGGCTGCGATCCCGAGCGACACTAGCAAATTAACAGCAAAAATCGAGAGTTCAAGCACTTGGTGATCGCCGAGAAACGCCACAACTCCTCGAGCTACCTGGACTTGGACCCCGACCATGACCGCCACGCAGAGCACCGTGACGATCGAGCGGTAGACGAACAACAGCATGATCAAGATCACGGCAATGGTGACAATAGTGATCTTGAGGATGGATTCGTCACCGCTGATGTTCATATCCGTCACCAGCGGTGCCGGACCCGTGACGTAGGCCTTGACCCCCGGCGGCGGAGGTACTCCCTCGACGAGGTCCCGGACCGCCTGGACGGATTGGTTCGCCTTTGCCTCTCCTTGGTCACCCACCAAATTGACCTGGACGTACATGGCCCTGCCGTCGTCGCTTTCTGCGCCCGGAGCCGTCAGCGGATCCGCCCAGAAGTCCTGGACGTGATGCACATGGTTGGTGTCGGCTCTGAGTTGACGAACCAACTCGTCGTAGTAGACGTGTGTCTCGGGGCCGAGCGGTTGCTCACCTTCCAAGACGATCATCGCGAAGCTGTCGGACTCCGATTCTTTAAAAACCTGGCCCATGCGCTTCATCGCCTGCAGCGACGGAGCGTCCTGGGGGACCTGCGATACCGACTGCTCCCTGCCGACCTGTTCCAGCGAGGGAATTGCGAAGAACGTGAAGGCAGCGACCGCCACCCAGCCGATGACGATGAATACCGACAATCGATGGACCGCCCGCGCAAGGAACGGCGGGCGATTGTCCAGCCGGTGGTCGCTCATGCCGCCTTCAACAGGCAAGCGTCGAATCCACCGCCCACGCTGATGCTGTATCCGACGCTGACGCTGTTCTTCTGCACGGCAAGGTTTCTCACGGATTTAACGCTCTTGCGTCAGCAGGAGGGAGCGGACCAGCGGACGAGGTCCTATCGGCCGAAGCAACGAACTGGCGGGGCGCTGGCGCACTCGTTGCGGCCACCAGAACCACCGACCCAGCAGGGCGGCGATCGAAGGCGTCATGAATGCGCGCACCACCAAGGTGTCGAACATCAGACCCAATCCGATTGTCGAGCCCAGCTGACCGACGGTTCGCAGGTCGCTGACCACCATCGAAAGCATCGTGAAACTGAACACCAGACCGGCGGCGGTGACGACCCGGCCGGTACCGGCCATCGCCCGGATGATGCCCGTGTTGATCCCGGCGCCTACTTCTTCTTTCATCCGGGATACGAGCAACAGGTTGTAGTCAGAGCCCACTGCTAGAAGGCAGATGACAGCCATGACGAGCACGGCCCAATGGATTTGTATACCCAGAATGTGTTGCCAGACGAGCACCGAGAGCCCGAACGCCGAGCCCAACGAAAGCGCCACGGTGCCCACAATGACCAAAGCGGCGAACAAGCTTCGCGTCATGATCAACATGATCGTGAAGATCAGGCAGAGCGCCGAGATCGCCGCAATCAACAGGTCGTAGGTGGAACCGTCGACGATGTCTTTCACCATCGCTGCACTGCCGGTTAGGGACACCTTGGCGTTTTCCAACGGAGTTCCTTTGAGCGCCTCCTCGCCAGCCGTCTGTATCGGATCGACGAGCGCCATGCTCTCACGCGACGCAGGATCGCCCCGCTGCGAAATGAGGAGGCGCGCGGCCTTGCCGTCCGGCGACAGGAACACATCCATGACTCGCTTGAAGTCCTTGTTTTGGAAGACCTCCTCGGGAAGGTAAAAAGAGTCATCGTTCATGGCAGCATCGAACGCCTTACCCATGGCGGTGGCATTTGTGGTGCCTTCATCCATCTGGGCCATCATTCCGGACATGGTGCTGTGCATCGTCAGCATCATGGTCCGCGTGCTTTCCATTGTCGCGATCATCGGCGGGAATTGGGAGATCATTTGCGGCATGAGCGTATCGAGGGTATCGAGATCACCCATGAGATCATCCATCTGAGCGCTGATCTTATCGACACCGTCGAGGCCGTCAAATATGGATCGCAGCGACCAACAGATAGGAATATTGAAGCAGTGCGGCTCCCAGTAAAAATAATTACGGATTGGTCTGAAGAAATCGTCGAAATTCGATATCTGGTCCCGCAACTCGTACGTGGTTTCCTGAAGTTCGTGCGTTTGCTCGACCATACTGTGTGTAGTGGCCGCGAGCTCCTGCATCAAACCGTACATGCGTTTCATGAGCGCAATCGTCGCGGCCATGTCCTCGGCCTGGTCCAGCATTTCGTCCATGCGTGCTCGCTGGAACGGCATCATCTGCATTTGACTGGCCTGGCTCATGCTGAGCATGTAAGGAATCGAGGTGTGCTCGAGCGGGGTTCCGGCGGGCCGGGTGGGACCCTGCACCGAGGCAACACCGGGAACGGCCAGGACGCCTTTGGCCAATTTGTTCAAGATCAGAAAATCTGTTGGATTACGCATATCGTGGTCCGCCTCGACGAGCAGGACATCGGGTGCCGACATTTGCGACGCGGGGAAATGTCGCTGTGCGGCCTGCAATCCGACAGCCGCGGGAATATCTTTGGGGATCGATTCCTGATCGTTGTAGGTGGGTTGATATCCCGGCAGCGCCAACAGGCCGACCAGCGCGACCGCGCATGAGGCGGCGAGAATCGGCGCCGGCCACCGGACGATCGCCGTGCCTACCCGCCGCCACCGGGGAACCTTGATCTTGCGCTTGGGCTCGAACCACTTGAAGCGGCCGCCCACGGCAATGATGGCCGGAGTCAGCGTAAGCGCCACCATGACCGCGGTGACCACACCCACCGCGGAAGGCACGCCAAGGACCTTGAACGAGGGCAGGCGGGTGAAACTCAGGCACAGAAGTGCGCCGGCAATGGTCAGACCGGACCCCAACACAACCTTGGCGGTGCCACGGAACGTGGAGTAGAAGGCGGTCTCCCGATCCTCACCTGCCTCAAGCGCCTCGTGATAGCGACCGAAGAAGAAAATCCCGTAGTCCGTCCCGGCCGCGATTAACAGAGCCACCAGGAGATTGACGACGAACGTCGAGAGTCCGAAGGCCCCGATGTCACCGAGAAATGCGACGACCCCCCTTGCCACCTGCAGCTGGATACCGACCGACAGCAGCACAACGATAACGGTGGCGATCGAGCGGAAGAAGAGGAGCAACATAACCAGGATCACGCCCAGGCTAACCAGCGTGATCAGTATGACCGTCGCGTTGCCGGTCTCACCCATCTCTGCAGTGAACGGCGCCGGACCCGTGAGATAAACCTGGACACCCGGCGGCGGCGGCGTCCGGTCGACGATGCCCCGGACGGCTGCCACGGATTCATTCGCCGAGGCTTGCCCGACATTGCCGTGCAAGGTCAACTGGACGTAAACAGCCTTACCATCGGCGCTTTCCGCGGCGGCGGCCGTGAGCGGGTCCGCCCAGAAATCCCGTATGTGCCTCACATGTTCCGTGTCGGCTCTCAACTGACGAATCAGTTCGCCGTAGTAAGCATGCACGTCGTCGCCGAGGCGGTCCTGCCCTTCCAAGACGATCATCGCAACAGCATCGGAAGTCGATTCGCCGAAAAGCTCACCCATACGCTCCATCGCCTGGAACGACGGCGCGTCGACGGGAGTCTCCGATATGGCCCGCGCTCTCTCGACCTGTTCCAGTGGGGGGACCGCGGTATTGAGGATGAACGCGACAGCCAACCAGCCGAGGATGATCGGCAACGCCAGTCGCCGGATCCACCGCGCGATGAACGGCGTGTTGTGGCGCGCCTCGTGACTGGTCATGCTGCCTTCAGCATGCAGTACGTGAACGCGCTCACTCCCTGGCGGACCTTCTCCGCTTTCACCTCGCCATCGACGATGATGCGGCAGCCGATACTTTCACTGTTGTCGGCCTGCGCGATGAGGTTTCCGATGCCCGCCGCTTGGGTGATCTCGAATTTGGACGACCACGGCAGGATGGCTCCCTCCACGTACTGCGGTTCGGCATCGACGTCGAAATAGCTGATATTTGCCACCGTTCCCGGCGGACCGAACACCTCGTAGATCAGATACTTCGGATCGAAGTTCTGTTTGTCCGCAACTTTGGTGTCGGTGTCGGCATAGGAGGGACGCTCATTAGACCCGAACATGCCGTGCAGCCGCGACACGGTAAACCCACCAGCAACCATCACGGCTAATATGAGTAGCGGAATCCACAATCGCTTCAGAACCCTGAAAATCGGCGTTCCCCTCCATCCGTTCCAACCCCGGACGCCATGTCGGCCGCTCGGACACAGCAACAGCGCACTGGCCTAGACCGGCAGGCTGCACCGCGCGAGCGATGAGCGTCCCAGTTGAGCCCGAGCGCGGTCACCGCAAACTCGCAGCGCCTCGGGGAGCGCAACTCGATGTTGCCGAGTAAACCACGACGTCGGCGTCCGCATCGATCCGTTCGTAGCGTGATACGGGATCGTAATGCATACCCTGCGCGTGCCGTTACCGCACCGCGTATGCGCTGAAGCCGGCCACTCACTTCGCAGGACATGAGTTCCTGCGGCAGTACGTCGACCGCAGGAGCTATGCATTCGGTCATTAGGGTCACGCCCGGTCCTTTCCGTGGGCAAACCGTTGAAGTCGTTCCCGTACGTCAGATGTCACCACAGTGGGCGAGCCGGCGGAGCCGCCTTGTCTGCGCCGCAAGTACAGCAGATCGCGACGGATGGCGCGAACAGACCGCAGATTTCGACAGTGAACGCACAGCAGGCGAAACCCGTCCGCAGTCTCACGTAAGAGGCACTGAACCGACCTACCCGTGCTGGAGCACTCAACAGACAAGCCGATCACAGTGTCTAGCAATCTTCCGGCTGCGCCCCATTCATGATTCGTCCGGGCCCGGTATTCGTGGGCCAGGTTCACCAGGCGGGACCATACTTCGAACATCAGACGCCCGCGGCGAGCCCCTGACCGTATTTTGGGCGGGCGTCCGCGCTCATAGTGCTAGGTGATTGGGGGGGTTATCCCCCCCCAGATCGTCCGGTAAACGGCATGTTGTCGCACCCCCACGATCCGTACCTTCGAGGTATGGTCGCAGTCACGGATCAACAGGTTGAGCCGATAACGGCTGACACGACCACGCCGACGACGTCCCGTCGTATCGGCCTCCTGCCAAGTGCATCGATGATCGTCGGCGCCGCGGCTGCCACCGTTTGGCTGTGGCTGTTACTCCTGATCGTGATCGTCGGGCTCTGGCTCGTCCCGTCAGTGGTCGGGTTCGCACTTGCCGTCCTGATGTTCGTGTACCTAATGCGCGGTGCGGAGTGGCTCGAGCGTCGGCGGAGTGAAGCCGTCTTCGGGATGGGTATCCCGGTACCGCCCCGAAAGATCTCCCACCGCACCGGCTTTCACGGTTGGTTCAATCAGCTTGGGTTCGACATCAGCAGCGCCCGGTTCTGGAAGGGCTGCGCACACCATTCCCTGCGGATGATCTACGACTTTCTGGCGGTGGGTCTCGCATTGTTCCTGCTGGCATTCGCGCTCCTGGCACCAGCAGCCGCGACCGCCGTGAGCCGCAGCGATGGCGACGCCGGCCTGTCATTCATCCCGCCCGCAATGGCGTGGCCACTGGCCGTTGTCGCGCTGGTGGCTGCCGCGACAGTCGTGGTGTTCGCGCCTATCCTCGACGCCAAGATCGACCTCTGGCTGCTTTCACCGTCGCCCGCTGCGATGTTCCAACAAGAACTGAACGCGCTGGCCGACGCGAGGCTGGGCGCAGTGTCATCGGCGCACGCTGAGCGCCACCGCATCGAACGCGACCTGCACGACAGTGTGCAGTCTCGCCTCGTCTCGCTGGCAATGACTATCGGCCTCGCCCAAACCAAGTTCGACACGGACCCGGCTGCCGCAAAGGCGCTGATCGCCGAGGCCCATCACGACGCGAAGACCGCTCTGGTCGAGCTACGAAACGTGGTGCGCGGCATAGCGCCGACGATCCTTTCGGACCGCGGCCTGGACGCTGCCCTCTCATCGGTCGTGCAGCGTGCCCAGAACACCGGGGTCTCGACAACGCTGAACATCGATCTCCCCCGGCGCGTCCCTGCCGAGACCGAATCCGTCGCGTACTTCATTGTGGCCGAGGCACTCACCAATGTCGCCAAGCACGCGAGCGCGTCGCGTGCCGTCGTGACGGTGCGACTCGACCAGTTTCAAAACAAGCTGCACGTCTCGGTGTTCGACGACGGCCGCGGCGGTGCGCAGATCACCGACAGCTCGCACGCCACTGGCCTGCGTGGGCTGGCCGACCGGGTGCGCGCGGCCCGCGGCACGTTCACGGTTTCCAGTCCGGCCGGCGGACCCACCACTGTCACGGCGGTGCTGCCATGCGCATCGTGATCGCCGAGGACTCGGCTCTGCTGCGGGCGGGCATCGAACGCATCCTCATCGACGCCGGCCACGACGTGGTCGCCGGCGTGCCCGACGCCACCAAACTGCTGGGCCTGGTCGACGAAACCAAACCCGATCTGGTCATCGTCGACGTGCGGATGCCTCCTACGTTCACCGATGAGGGTATTCGTGCCGCCGCGCTGCTGAGGAGTGAGAATCCCGAGTCGCCGGTCCTGGTGCTGTCGCATTACGTCGAAGAGCGTTACGCCTCCGACCTGATCACCTCGGACACCCGTGGCTTCGGCTATTTGCTCAAGGACCGTGTCGCCGACGTACCGGCGTTCCTGGACGCGGTCGCGGTCGTCGGCGGCGGCGGGACTTTGCTCGACCCTGAGGTCGTTGCCCAGATTCTCGCGCGATCGCATCGCCGCAGCGCGCTGGATCAGCTCACCCCCCGCGAACGCGACGTACTCCAGCTGATGGCCGAAGGCAGAACCAATTCGGCGATCGCCGCGACGCTGCACATGTCGACCGGTTCCGCCGAGAAGCACGTCGCATCGATCTTCAACAAATTGGGGCTGACGCCCGATGACACCGAGAACCGCCGTGTCCTCGCCGTTCTGCGCTACCTCGAGTCTTAATGAGAAAGAAGGGACACACCATGACTACGAACTCCCGCCTCGCTCAGAGGATCAAGAACGATCGACAGGTGATCCAGGACGCGCTGACACTCATCGAGGTTGAAAACGGTTGGACCCAAGGCACTTACTGCCGGGATGCCGGCGGCCGAGAGGTACACCCCGCCGCCGGCGCCCCGGGCGAATGGGTACGGGTCAGCGCCCATTACGTCGGCAAGGGCGGCTACGTGGTACGCACCGAATCGGGGGCGACCCCGTGCAGCTACTGCCTCGGCGGCGCCCTGCGCGCTGCGGCGGGCTTCTGGGACGTCGCACAGCCATACGACGAGCTCGACCAGGTCGAGCGGCTGGAATACCTGCTGCTGCGGCTGGCCAATTCCTTGGCCGCAGCGAGCTGGCCGAGCCTGCAGGCCTACAACGACGATCCGCACACCACGAGGGCCGACGCGGTCTTGGTACTCAAGCGCGCCGTCGCTCACCTCGATGCGCAGGAGCAGATGCAGTTGTGAGTGGACCCGGCGTCAATCCCGAGCTGTCGCCCCATGTGCCGGTGGCGGAGAGGCTGCCTCCCCCCGGGCTGGCCTCTCTGCCACCCGAAATGTCCGAAGGCGCGCGCACCGCGATGCGGTTCGTCATCGCCGTCATCGCCGCCTTGGTAGCCCTCGCGGCGTTGGGCGGTCTCGGTGCTGCCTCGTTCGCACTCGCCACCAGTCGGGTCGTGACGGACTCGCAGGTGCTGTCGACTGGCATGCGATCGCTGACCATCGACACCGGTGATGTCCCGGTGCCTGTCCGCGTCATCACCGACGCCGAGGCCAAGGAGCCTCGCGTCGACCTGCGCACGGTCACAAGGAGCGACGACACGCCGCTGACGGTAGTCCCCGACGGTGTCGGCAGCCGGATAACACTGGGCGACAGTGATTCCAGATTTCTCTGGCTCGTCGGCACCGGACTAAGCATCATCCTCCCGCCAAATGTCGCACGAGAATTGAGCGTGACAGTCAACCACAGGACCGGCCCGCTGACCACCGACGCCGACCTCGATCAACTGGTGGTGAACTCCAATGCCGGAACGGTGGAACTCGGCGGTTCGGCCCGAATGATCGACGTTGACGTCCGGCACGGCGACATCAGCACCGGTGCGAGGATCGCCGTCACGGAATCGTTCAGAGCAACAAGCGAATCCGGCAATATCTCGGTCGAATTCCGCTCGGCGCCGCGTGTTACGGAAGCGATCGCCGGCGGCAATGCGACGGTTGGGCTGCCCAGCTCAGGGTCGTACCGAGTGACAGCCGGATCCGAGTTTGGTTCGACGACGGTGGACGTGGCGGAGACCACCGACCCACGCGCCCCCGAGGTGACGGTTCACTCGAAAAACGGCAACGCCAAGGTCAACGAAATACGCTAGGGCCTCTTCGTCAGACCAAGATCGCGAAAGAGCCGGCGGTGCGCACGCTGCAGCAAGGGTTTGAGGGGTTGCTGGCAAACCGTGCGGACCCTCGCCGGGCCGGAGAATCGGCTTCGAAACTCACCTCGCCGCCCACGTGCGCACGACCTCCCGCGTTTGGGGTCGTCCTTCAGGCAATATTGCCTATATGGACAGTGGTGCAGGCTCACCCCGGGTTCTCGTGGTCGACGACGACCCCGACGTTCTGGCGTCGCTCGAACGCGGGCTGCGACTGTCCGGGTTCGACGTGGCCACCGCCGTCGACGGTGCCGAGGCGCTGCGCAGCGCGACCGAAACCCGACCCGACGCGATCGTGCTGGACATCAATATGCCCGTGCTCGACGGGGTCAGCGTGGTCACCGCGCTGCGCGCCATGGACAATGACGTGCCGGTCTGCGTGCTCTCGGCGCGTAGTTCGGTCGACGATCGCGTCGCGGGCCTGGAGGCCGGCGCCGACGACTACCTGGTCAAGCCGTTCGTGCTGGCCGAACTGGTGGCCAGGGTGAAGGCGCTGCTGCGCCGCCGCGGATCCACCGCGACCTTCTCGTCTGAGACCATCCAGGTCGGGCCCTTGGAGGTCGACATCCCGGGTCGCCGCGCACGCGTCAACGGCGTCGACGTCGACCTGACCAAGCGCGAATTCGACCTGCTCGCGGTGCTGGCCGAGCACAAGACCGCCGTGCTGTCGCGCGCGCAGCTGCTCGAGCTCGTGTGGGGCTACGACTTCGCCGCCGACACCAACGTCGTCGACGTTTTCATCGGCTACCTGCGCCGCAAGCTCGAGGCGGGCGGCGCCCCCCGGCTGCTGCACACGGTGCGCGGAGTGGGGTTCGTGCTGCGAACTCAGTGACCCCATGAGCCTGCTGTCGCGGATCTTCCGCCGAACCCCGTCGCTGCGCACCCGCGTCGCGCTGGCCACCGCGATCGGCGCGGCGATCGTCGTCGTCATCGTCGGCACCGTGGTCTGGGTCGGCATCACCAACGACCGCAAGGAGCGCCTCGACCGCCGCCTCGACGAGGCCGCCGGCTTCGCGATCCCGTTCCTGCCGCGCGGTCTGGACGAGATCCCGAAGGCGCCGAACAACCAGGATGCCGTCATCACCGTGCACCGCGGGGGCGAGGTGACGTCCAACTCCGACGTCGTGCTTCCGCAGATGGACCCCGGTTACGCCGACACCTACGTCGACGGCGTGCGCTACCGGGTGCGCACCGTGGACATCCCCTACTACCCCGGGCCGATGTCGGTGGCCGTCGGCGCCACCTATGACGCCACCATCGCCGACACCAACAACCTGCATCGACGCGTGATCATCATCTGTGTGTTCGCCGTCGGCGCAGCGTCGGTGTTCGGATGGGTGCTGGCCGCGTTCGCGGTGCGTCCGCTCAAGAGCCTGGCGCAGCAGACCCGGCAGATCGACGCGGGAGACGAGGACCCCGACGTCGAGGTGCGCGGCGCCACCGAGGCCGTCGAGATCGCCGAGGCGGTCAAGGGCCTGGTGGAGCGCGTATGGAAGGAACAGGACCGGACCAAGGCCGCGCTGGCGTCGGCGCGGGATTTCGCATCGGTGTCCGCCCACGAACTGCGCACGCCGCTGACCGCGATGCGCACCAACCTCGAGGTGCTGTCCACCCTCGACCTGCCCGAGGACCAGCGCAAAGAGGTCGTCAACGACGTGATCCGGACTCAGTCGCGCATCGAGGCGACGCTCGGCGCGCTGGAACGACTGGCGCAAGGCGAGTTGTCGACCGCCGATGACCACGTGCCCGTCGACATCACCGAGTTGTTGGACCGCGCCGCCCACGACGCGATGCGGGTTTATCCGGATCTGGACGTGTCGCTGGTGCCGGCGCCGACGGTGATCATCGTGGGCCTGCCCGCGGGCCTACGGTTGGCGGTCGACAACGCGATCGCCAACGCCGTCAAACACGGAGGTGCGACGCGGGTGCAGCTGTCGGCGGTCCCTTCACGCGCGGGTGTGGAGATCGCGGTCGACGACGACGGGGTGGGCATTCCCGAGGAGGAGCGCTCTATTGTGTTCGAGCGCTTCTCGCGCGGTTCGACGGCGTCGCACTCCGGGTCTGGACTTGGCCTCGCGCTCGTCGCCCAGCAAGCCGAATTACATGGCGGCACAGCCTCTTTGGAAGAGAGTCCGCTGGGCGGCGCACGTCTGCTGCTGCGCCTCCCCGGCGTGCGGTGATCTCGCCTGGCGGGAAAACCAGCCGGAATTAACGCGTCGCCAGCAGGTCGATCACGAAGATCAGCGTCTTGCCCGACAGCCGGTGCCCGCCGCCCGCGGGTCCGTAGGCCTGCTCCGGCGGGATGACGAGCTGCCTGCGACCGCCGACCTTCATCCCGGGGATGCCGTCCTGCCAGCCCTGGATGAGCCCGCGCAGAGGGAACTCGATCGACTCGCCGCGGTTCCAGGAGCTGTCGAATTCCTCGCCGGTGTCGTACTCCACCCCGACGTAGTGGACCTCCACATTGCCGCCGGGCACCGCCTCGGCGCCGTCGCCGACGACCAGATCGGTGATCACCAGCTCGGCGGGTGGCGGGCCGTCGGGAAACTCGATTTCGGGCTTCTGCCCGGAACTTGACGTCACCGCACTCACGGTAGTCGGGCAGACTGGGTTGATGGCCAATGACCAAGACATTCTCGACGCTGTGAACAGATTGGTCGCCGAAGAGCAAGAGCTGCGGGCGAAGCTGCAGAGCCGCGAGATCGACCAGTCAGAGGAACGACTGGGCCCACATCACGAGGAACGCCATCGGCTCAAGGCCGTCGAGGTCCAGCTCGACCAGTGCTGGGATCTGTTGCGGCAGCGCCGGGCGCTGCGGGAGACCGGCGGCGACCCGCGACAAGCCGAGGTGCGTTTGCCGGACGAGGTCGAGGGTTACCTCAGCTGACTGCCGGCTACGACACCGGAGCCGCTCCGGCGGCGACATACGACACCGGAGCCGCTCCGGCGGCGACATACGACACCGGAGCCGCTCCGGCGGCGACATACGACGCAGTCGTCGTCGGGGGTGGGCACAACGGCCTCGTCGCGGCCGCGTATCTGGCCAAAGCGGGCCGCCGCGTACGGATTCTCGAGCGCCTCGACCACGTCGGCGGTGCGGCGGTGTCCGCGTATGCGTTCGACGGGGTGGACGCCCGGCTGTCGCGGTACTCGTATCTGGTCAGCCTGCTGCCGCGGCGCATCATCGACGACCTCGGTGCGCGGGTGCGCCTGCTGCGCCGCCGATACTCGTCGTACACGCCAGACCCGGCGACCGGCGGCCGTACCGGGCTGTTGATCGGGCCGACGTCGACGTTCGGCGCGATCGGCGCGGCTGACGACGAGGTCCGGTTTACCGAGTTCTACCGTCGGTGCGGGGGCGTCGCCGCGCGGTTGTGGCCGACGCTGCTGCAGCCACTTCGGACGCGCGAAGAGGCGCGGAGTCTCGTGGGTGACGACGACGCCTGGCGAATGATGATCGACGAGCCGATGGGGCACGCGATCGCCTCGGCCGTCGACAACGACGTAGTGCGCGGCGTGATGGCGACCGACGCGTTGATCGGGACGTTCGCCCGCCTCGACGACCCGTCGTTGATCCAGAATGTCTGCTTCCTGTATCACCTGATCGGCGGCGGGACCGGCGACTGGGACGTGCCGATCGGCGGGATGGGCGCCGTCAGTGGCGCGCTGGCGGCCGCCGCTACCGGTTTCGGCGCCGAGGTCACCTGTGGCGCAGAGGTATACGCGATCGATCCAGATGGCTCGGTGCGGTACCACAGCGACGGCGTCGATCGCCGCGTCCACGGGGGTGTGGTTCTAGCCAACGTGACGCCGACCGTCCTGGCCGAACTGCTGGGCGAGTCGGCACCGGAATCGACGCCCGGAGCGCAGGTCAAGGTGAACCTGATGCTGCGGCGCCTGCCGCGACTGCGCGACGAAACCGTCACGGCTGAGCAGGCATTCGGCGGAACGCTCCACATCAACGAGACGTTCAGCCAACTGGATACCGCGTATTCGCGGGCGGACCGCGGCGTCATCCCTGATCCGCTGCCGTGCGAGATCTATTGCCACTCACTGACCGATCCCTCGATCCTCTCCGACGAACTGCGTGCTGCCGGTGCGCAGACGTTGACGGTGTTCGGCCTGCACACTCCTCACCAGCTGACGGGCGACCCCGACCGGATGCGCGACACGTTGACATCGGCCGTACTCAACTCGCTGAACACCATTCTGGCCGAACCGATTCAGGATGTTCTGATGGAGGATTGCTCCGGCCGGTTGTGTATCGAGACGAAGACGACCGTCGACCTCGAGCACGGGTTGGGAATGACGGGCGGGCACATCTTCCACGGTGCGCTGTCATGGCCGTTCGCAGAGGACGACGAGCCGCTCGACACCGCTGCGCACCGCTGGGGCGTCGCCACGGCCCACGATCGAATCCTGTTGTGCGGGTCGGGATCACAGCGTGGCGGTGCGGTATCGGGCATCGGTGGGCACAACGCCGCGATGGCAGTCTTGGAGAGCTAGGGCATCGCCGCGGCCATCGCCATATGCCCTTGGAAGCCGAGCTTGTCAGCGCTGCTGCGATAGCGGTGCTTCAACTCGTGATATGTCGACTCGTCATCGCGGGTCCGAGCCAACAGCGCGCGCAGTCGCATCACCACGAGGTCACGCGTGACCCACTTGGGGCCCGCGACGGTGGCCGCGAGCTTGTCAATCGCTGCCTCGGCCTCGGCCAGATCTTCTTCCGTCCCGCGCTGCAGAAGCAGTTCGACAAGGTTCTGGGTGCTGCCTTCGCAATTGATGAAATTCCCGGAATTGAACAGTTCGTCCAATGCCGCACGAACTCGCTCTATCGCGCCGTCGAGATCGCCACCATGGACCGCGAGAACGACCTCCAAGGCCGGCGTAATGTTCATTGCGTATTGCTCCCGCACACACGTATCGCAAAGTTCGGTCAGCATCGTGAGCCCGCGCTCTCGATCCGCGGCATCTCCTTGCGTCAGCGCTACCCCGAGCGTCATCCGGAGAAGCACCAGGGGCAGATCCTCGCTGCACCGCTCAGCCAGCTGGTAGACCTCGGTGATCTCGTTCAACGCCGCGTCGTCAAACGACACAACTCGCCGACCGATATTCACATACTTGTAGGCCGTGACCACCGCGAGAGATGTGGGGTCGGCCCTGCGTGCCATCGTCACCGCGGTGTCCAGGTCTTCGCGCCATCCGGTCTGGCCTACGGTGCACCGGGCGAATCCCCGGAACACATACGCCAGCGCCAGCGGCGATCCCAACATGAAGCTTCCAGCCGTGGAGTCGCCGTCGGCGAGGTCGATGGCGGCTTGGGCCCATCGCAACGCGTCTTCCGCCTGCGCCGCCTGCAGCTTGGCAACACAGGCGGGAATGGCCAGAGCCAATGTCAACGTCGGGTCACCTATGGACTCGACGAGAGCCATCTGTTCGGACGCCTGCTGCGACGCCTCGAAGATTCGGCCCCGGATCAAGTGCTCCATGGCCAGGCCTGCCATGCCGATGGCGAGCGAGGCCTTGTCGCCGGCCTCCAAGCACAAGGAACGAAGTTCCTCGAATCGGTCTGACAGATCCGGATGGAATCGTCGAAAAGCACTGCTGCACAGCAAGCTACGCGGGGAGATCCGCAGGTTCAGGCGATTCGGAAAGTCGGGGGGCAGCGCGTCTGCTACCCGGCGCGCCCGTTCCCAGCTCAGCTGCGCCGCGGCGTGGTCGCGGTTGTTAGACCAGGCGCCTGCGCGCATATGCCACTCGTAGGCGCCTCCCAGTTCACCGGCTGACTCGAGATGCTCCGCGATCAGCACCGCGTTCTGGTCACTCCGCTCGATCGTGGCGGCCAACTGCTTGTGCAAGCGCGCCCGGTCGGATTTGAGCTGTGATTCGTATGCCACGGCCCGGATCAGGGCATGCCGAAACGTGTAACGAGGATGAGGGCCGAAGGCGGTCTGATCGATCAGCTCCGCCTTCACCAGGTCGTCGAGCGCGGGTTGAATATCCAACGCTTCCAGCATCTCTGGGCCGAATTGGATGCCGATCACCGCTGCCCCGTTAAGCGTCCGCTTCCCTGCCGGATCGAGGCGGTCGATGCGTGCCGCGATCACCGCCTGCAGGGTTCGGGGAACGGTGACTTCGCTCATCGGCTCGACGCATAGGTAACATCCGCGTGAGCCGACCAGCACGTCGCGCTCGGCGAGATCGCGGACGATCTCTTCGGCGAAGAACGGGTTGCCCTCGGCGCGTTCGGCCACCAGGTCGGCGAGCTTCGTCACCGACCTGTCCTCGCCCAATAACTCCGTACTGAGTTGCGACATCTGCGAATAGTCCAGCGGCTCAAGGGCGATGTTCTGCGACCGGGGCACATGGGCAAGCGGACCGTGGTATTCCGGCCGGTATGTGACGAGTACAAGAGAGCGGGTCCGGGGCACCACAGCCAGGAAGTCGGCGAGCATCGACTCACTGATCCCGTCGATCCAGTGCGCGTCCTCGACGACATACATGGTCGGGGTGATTCTCGCGAGCGCGGCGGCATTGATCATCGAAGCGATACGGCGACGGCGTGCGTCCGCATCGATCTGGGGCAGTTCCGCACCAGGATCACCGATTCCCACGAGGTCCTCCACGAGCAGGAGATCCTCCTGATCGGCGTCGGTGAACGCCGCGCGCACCTGTTCTCGAGCAGCCGCGGCTTCGAGGCCGCTCGCACCGGTCGCCGACCGCAGCAGATTCGCGGCGGCATGGAATGGAACGTCTGCGGTATGGGACTCGCACAAAGTGGTGGCCACCTGGACACCGGCGTCCGCTGCTCGCGACGTCAGTTCTCGTACGAGCCTGCTCTTGCCGATGCCGGGAGGGCCGACGAGCCCCACGACGCCTCCGTTGCCCTTGAGCGCGCGGCCGAGAAGTCCGGTGAGGGCGTTCATCTCCCATTCGCGGCCGACGAACGTCGTCGGCATCCGGTCCGTTCGCCGATCAGCGGCGAGTCCGAGTAGACGGCGAGCCCCCACCGGCGCCTGCATTCCCTTGACATGCACCACCTCCGCATCGCTGAGCGCGGCGGTGTTCTCCACCAGTCGCGCTGTCGACTCACCGACCATCACCCCGCCGGGCGGCGCCACCGACTCCATTCGCTGCGCCATGCCGACTTGCTCGCCGACTGCCGTGTACGACAACGGCCCCGCGCCGATCTCTCCGGTGATCACCACCCCGGAATTCAGCCCGATGCGCAGTTGCAGGACGATGTGGTCGCGGTCCTCGATGATGGCAGCGAGCCGCTGAGCATCTTGTTGGATGTCCAGTGCCGCCCGGCAGGCGAGCAATGCGTGGTCCTCGAGCGCAACGGGGGCGCCGAACTCGGCCATGATCCCGTCGCCGGTGAACTTGTCGACGGTTCCGCCGTAGCGCTGAACGACCGCTGAGGATCGGTTGAACAACTCCGTCATGATCTCGCGCAGCCGTTCCGGTCCCAGCTTGGCGGCGATGTCCATGGACCCCACCACATCGGCGAACAACACGGTCACTTGTTTGTATTCGGCATGAGCGTTTGCCGTGACGACCGAGGACCCGCAGGCGTCGCAGAAGCGGGCTCCGTCCCGCAGTCCGGCACCGCACGCATGGCACGAAACCGCCACGCGTCAATCGTGCGCCGAGCGAGCGGCCCAGGCTGCGGATTCGCCGCAATTGCGACCAGGATGCTATTTCGACGCGAGCTTGGCCAGGATGTCGCGGAGCGCCTCGAGGTCGCCGTCATCCAGAGCCGTCAGCACTTCCGGCGCCGGGTCGACGATCGCGTCGATCCTGTCGACCATGGCGCGTCCCGCATCGGTGAGCGACACTCGTTTGCACCGGCGGTTCGCCGGATCAATTTGGCGCACAACAAGTCCACGCCCTTCCAGGTCATTGACGGCGACCGTCGCGGCCGGCGCATCGATGGTCGCCGCGTGCGCCACCTCCTTGACCGTCATGGCTCGCCGGCTCAGCCGTCGCAGGATCCGTATCCGGCTGAACGGCAGCCCGGACTGTTCGACGGCCGCCCGCTTCCAGCTGTCGCGGTTGTCCACCACGAGCGCGGCCATCGCGCGCCACGCCTCGTCGGCGAGACGATTACCTGACATCAGCGGCCACCAGTGGGGCGAGTCGATCTGCCGAACGCAAAGCCCGGCGGGAGGTCGAGTAGAAGCCGAGGACGACGATCACCATCCCAAGCGCGGCGCAGACCAGCCACAGCGGCCGGGTGGCCGTTGCGAAGTCCGGGCCCATCGCGACCAGCGCGCCGCCGGCTACCGAACCGCACAGCGCCACACCGATACTCACGCCGACCTGCCTGCTGGTCGAGGCTGTCGCCGACGCGGCGCCCGCCCGGTCGGTCGGCATACCGCTGACCGCGGCGTTGGTCACCGGCGCGTTGACCATCGAGAAGCCGATGCCGAAAACCGCGAAGACCATAAGCAGCTGCCACACTGGCGTCGTCGCCGACAGATTGGCCAGCATCAACGTCGCCGCCGTGATCAGCGTGCCCGCGGTCAACAGCGACGGACGGGCGCCGAACCGGCCGACCAGCCGGCCCGACAACGGCGAGAACACAAGCGCGCCAATGGCTATCGGCAAGTAGATCAGTCCCGTGTGCATGGCGGAGAACCCGCGCTCGTCCTGCAGGTACAGCGACATCATGAACAGGAACGCACCCCACGAGGCGAAGGCGCACACCGCGATCACCGTCGCGGACGCGAACGGAATGCTGCGGAAGAATCTCAGGTCGATGAACGGGTCTTGCCTGCGGGCCTCGTGGGCGAGGAAGCCCACAAAGGCGGCGACCGCGGCGACCGCCACCCCGACGATGCGCGCGTCGGCCCAACCCTCTACCGGGCCCTCGATGAGCACGAATACGATGCCGAACAGGAAAGCCATACCCAGGCCCTGCCCGAGCGGATCGACGCTGCGCATCGTGGCGGACTTGGACTCTGGGACGAAGATGGCGGTCAGCGCGATCGCCAGCGCGCAGATCGGCAGGTTGATCCAGAACACCGCGCGCCAGTTGATCAACTCGATCAGCGCGCCGCCGACGATCGGACCCGCCGCCATCGAGATGCCGACGACGCCGCCCCACACGCCGATGGCCCGAGCGCGCTCCACCCGGCCGGTGAACACCTGCGTGATGATCGACATCGCGACCGGGTTCATCATCGACCCGCCGATCGCCTGCAGGAGGCGCGCGGCGATCAGCGTCTCGATGTTCGGCGCCAGGCTGCACATCAGCGACGCCACCGCGAATACCGTCAGCCCGAGCTGGAACGTCCCCCGGCGGCCGAACCGGTCGGCAGCCGCCCCCGAGAGCAGCAGCAGCGACGCCAACACCAGCGTGTAGATGTCGATGACCCATTGCAGCTGTGGGCCGGAGGCGTTCAGGTCGGCGCGAATGTTCGGAATCGCGACGTTGACGATCGTCGCATCCATCGACACGATCAGCAGGCTCAGACAGCAGGTCACCAAAATGACGGCCTTACGGCGAGCGGCTCTGGGCCCACGCGAAGCCGGGGACGACCGGACGACGGATTCATCCACCCGACAATTGTGAAACTACAACTGTTTCGGTGGCAAGGCGATGCGGCGGTGATGTCCCTCTCACGTGAGCGCGCAGCTATGCACACCAAATGCGGCCATTTGCCTACAAGGGTGCGCTCGCGGCAAGACGAAGAAGGATCAGCGGGCGTTGACGTCCTGGTAGTCGCGTTCGGTGTAGCCGGTGTAGATCTGGCGCGGGCGGCCGATCTTGCCGGTGCCCTCGTCGTGCATCTCGCGCCAGTGCGCGATCCATCCCGGCAACCGGCCAAGCGCGAACAGGACCGTGAACATGCGCGTCGGGAATCCCATAGCGCGATAGATCACGCCGGTGTAGAAGTCGACGTTCGGGTAGAGCTTGCGCTCGATGAAGAAGTCGTCGGTGAGCGCGGCCTCTTCGAGCGTCTTCGCGATGTCGAGCATCTCGTCGTCGCCGCCGAGCTTTCCGAGAATCTTGTCGGCCTGCTCCTTGACGATGCGGGCGCGCGGGTCGTAGTTCTTGTAGACCCGGTGCCCGAAGCCCATCAGCTTCACGCCGTCCTCGCGGTTCTTCACCTTCCTGATGAACTCGTGCACGTCGAAGTCGGCATGGCGGATCTTCTCCAGCATCTCCAGCACCGCCTGGTTGGCGCCGCCGTGCAGCGGGCCCCACAGCGCGTTGATGCCGCCGGAGATCGACGTGAACAGGTTCGCCTGCGACGAGCCGACCAGCCGCACCGTCGACGTCGAACAGTTCTGCTCGTGGTCGGCGTGCAGGATGAACAGCATGTCGAGCGCGCGGACGATCTCGGGATCGACCTCGTAGGGCTCGGCGGGGAAGCCGAACGTCATCCGCAGGAAGTTCTCGACCAGCGTCAGGGAGTTGTCGGGGTACAGGAACGGTTGACCAGCCGACTTCTTGTAGGCGTACGCCGCGATGGTCGGCAGCTTCGCGAGCAACCGGATCGTCGACAGTTCGACCTGATGGTCGTCGAACGGGTCGAGCGAGTCCTCGTAGTACGTCGACAGCGCGTTGACCGCGCTCGAGAGCACTGGCATCGGATGAGCGTTGGCCGGAAAACCGTCGAAGAACCGCTTGAGGTCCTCGTGCAGCAGCGTGTGCCGCTGAATCCTGGTGGTGAACTCCGCCAACTGGTCCTTGCTGGGTAGCTCGCCGTAGATGAGCAGGTAGCTCACCTCGATGAAGTTCGACTTCTCCGCAAGCTGCTCGATCGGGTAGCCGCGGTAGCGCAGGATGCCGGCATCGCCGTCTATGTAGGTGATCGCGCTCTTGGTCGACGCGGTGTTGACGAAGCCCTCGTCGTACGTGGTGTAGCCCGTCTTCGACAGCAGTGAACCCAACGCGATTCCATCGGCACCCTCGGAGGCGGGAACGACGTCAAGGTCGAGCGTGCCACCGGGGTACGAGAGGGTGGCTTGCCCTTCCCCACTCTTCGCGTTATCGGCCACGAGGATCCCTTCGTCGCTGCTGGGAATTGAACATTGCTTCTTACAAAAGGTAGTCCCATTCCGGCGGGGGTGTCCCGCCGGGGGCGGTCAGTTGCTCAGACGACCTGCCGAAGGTCACCCAGCAGGCCCGTGAATTCCGCGAATACCGTCTCCAGGCGGTCGATCAGGTCGTCAATGGTCACCCGTGACCAGTCCCTGCTGTTGTGCACGACGTCGCCGAGCGCAGTCATGATCACCGCACCCCACGTCACCGAGGCCAACCGGACCCGGCGGTCACCCAGAGTGACTCCCATCCGCGCGGCCAGCACGACATCGACCGCGTTGCCGCGGAACTCGACGGTGACCTGCCGCAGCGTCGGCGACGACACGATGATTCGGGTGATGCACAGCACCCGGTCTTCGGTCAGCTCACCCGGTGCCGCGTGCTTGGCCGTCTCGGCCATCGCGACGTAGGCGCGCAGGATCGCGTCGAAGTGGTTCGTTTCGAGCGGTTGACGACGCAGTTCGACGGCGGTTCGGTCGATGATCTCGTCCACCAACGCCAGCGCGATGGAGTCCTTGGTCGGGAAGTACCGGCTGAAGGTGCGTGGCGAGACATCGGCGATCGCGGCGATCTGGTCCACCGTGGTGTTGTCGAACCCCTGTCCGTTGCACAGTTCGACAGCGGCATCGAGAAGAGTCGCACGCGTGCGCTGTTTCTTGCGCTCGCGCAGCCCGAGAGTCTGCGCCCCCCGACCATCAGGCACGAAGGGCATCGTAATCCGCGAACAAATAATGAGGCACAGATTGGGCTAGTTGATACATCTCCGGCGTTAGGCCTACAGGCGGCGTCCCCGGGTCGCGAACGAATGCTACGGCTGCAACCGCTCGATACGATCGCCCTGAACGCGGATCCTGTTGTGCACACGATTCTCCCGGCCTTGCCAGAATTCGACGCTTTCGGGCGCGATCAAATAGCCGCCCCAATTCGGCGGCACAGGCACAACGGCGTGCGTCTCGAAGCGACGCGTCACCTCGGCGAGCTGCTCCAGGAGCGCAGCCCGCGAGGCGATCGGCTTGGACTGGTAGGACGCCCATGCGCCGAGCTGCGAACCCCGCGGCCGCTTCGACCAGTAGTCGGCGGTCTCCTCGGCGGACACCTTCGTCACCGGTCCGCGGAGGTGGACCTGGCGACCCAGCAGGTACCAGGGGAAAGTGGCCGACGCGTACGGCGCCGCGGCCAACTGCTCGCCCTTGTCCGAGTCGTAGTTCGTGTAGAACGTGATGCCGGCCTCGGCCACGCTCTTGCAGAGCACCGACCGGGTGACGGGCCGGCGATGCGTGTCGACCGTGCCGACCACCATGGCGTTGGGTTCGGCGACGCCGGCCCGCTCGGCCTCGGCTAACCACCTGCGCAGCAACGCAACCCAGCCGTCGGCCAACCAGTCGACGTCCAGATCGGGACTGCCGTCCTTCTCCGCCGAGCCGTATTCCGCCCGCATCCGCGCCAAGCGCTCTGGGTTTTCCGGGCCTACCTCCGCCATCGCGACAACGCTACGCCCAAGGCGTTTGCCGCTGTGTCATCAACCGGCAGGATGTGCCTCTGGCCGGCAGTGCGAGAATCTGGCCCATGAGTGCGGTGCCTGAAGATTTCGTACCCGGCCTCGAAGGCGTCGTCGCCTTCACCTCCGAGATCGCCGAACCCGACAAGGACGGCGGTGCGCTGCGGTACCGCGGCGTCGACATCGAGGATCTCGTCGACCGGCGGGTGACCTTCGGCGATGTCTGGGCGCTGCTGGTCGACGGCAGGTTCGGCAACGGTCTGGCGCCTGCCGAACCCTTCCCGCTGCCCATCCACAGCGGCGACGTGCGCGTCGACGTGCAGGCCGGCCTGGCGATGCTCGCCCCGATCTGGGGTTATCCCCCGGTGCTCGACATCGACGATGCGACCGCCCGTGACCAGCTGGCCCGGGCGTCGGTGATGGCGCTGTCCTATGTCGCACAATCCGCCCGCGGAATCTACCAACCGGCCGTCCCCCAGCGGGCCATCGACGAATGTTCAACTGTCACAGAGCGATTCATGACCCGCTGGCAGGGTGATCCGGATCCCAGGCACATCGAGGCCATCGACGCGTACTGGGTCAGCGCCGCCGAGCACGGCATGAACGCGTCGACGTTCACCGCCCGCGTGATCGCGTCGACCGGCGCCGACGTCGCCGCTGCGCTGTCCGGTGCGATCGGCGCGATGAGCGGGCCGTTGCACGGCGGCGCCCCGGCGCGAGTGATCCCGATGATCGAAGAGGCCGAGAAAACCGGCGACGCCCGCGCCGTCGTGACGGGCATCCTCGACCGCAACGAGAAGCTGATGGGCTTCGGGCACCGGGTGTACCGCGCCGAGGACCCCCGCGCCCGGGTGCTGCGCGCGACGGCCAAGCGGCTGGAGGCGCCGCGCTACGAGGTGGCCGCCGCGCTCGAGCAGGCCGCGCTGGCGGAGTTGCGCGAACGGCGACCGGACCGCGCCATCGAGACCAACGTCGAGTTCTGGGCGGCGGTGGTCCTGGACTTCGCGCAGGTGCCGACCAAGATGATGCCCGCGATGTTCACCTGCGGCCGCACCGCCGGCTGGTGCGCGCACATCCTCGAGCAGAAGCGACTCGGCAAGCTGGTGCGCCCGTCGGCGATCTACGTCGGGCCGGGCCCGCGCAGCCCCGAGTCGGTCGAGGGGTGGGACCAAGTCGTCCGGTCGTGACGACACCGTTCGCCGCTGCGGCCCACAGTTTCGCGGATCTGGTCCGCCGCATTCCCGACGACGCATGGCCCCGGCCGGGCCTGGGCGACTGGGTCGCCGCCGTCGTTCTCGATCGTCTGAGCCTGTCGTAGCGGCTGGGCCTTAACTGGTTGACTGCCCTCATCTCCTGCGTGCGATCAACCGTTTAGGGCGCGCATCGTTGAGCGCGGTCAGCCGTCGGGTACTCGTAGCCGAACAACCGAGCGGAACTCTAGCGCCGCAGCCCGGCCAGTAGGCGCCGACCGAGCGACGGCGCGGGAGCGTCCGCCGCGGCGGCCAGCATGTCGGCGACGGTAGTGAACTTGACGCGTGGCCGCTCGTCGCCGCCGCGGGCGACCTCGGCGGCGTCGATCGCCTGCCACCCCGCGGAGTCGACGACGTCGGCTCGCCTGCTACGCACGAAGTTGTCGAGCGCGGCGAGCTTGTGAACCGGGGCGCGCAGCTTGCCGTCGTTGTAGTCGGCGACGAGGTTGTGCACTGTCTGCGCGGCGCACGACTTGTTGGTGCCGATGAACCCGGTCGGTCCGCGCTTGATCCACCCCGCGACGTAACTGCCGGGTACGGCCGCGCCCGACTGAGGGTCGACGACGCGTCCGCCATCGTTGGGCACGACCGCCGCCGTCTCGTCGAACGGAAGTCCGCGAATCGGCTTGCCGCGGTATCCGATCGACGTCAACACCAGCCCGGCGTCCAGCCGGCGCACTTCGTCGGTGCCGGTGACGGTGAACTCGATCGCACCGGCGCAGTCGATGCCCACCACCCGCTTCGGTGTCAGCCGATAGGCCAGTCGGATATGCGGCCCCTGCTTTTCCGACACGACGCCGAGCTTGCTGAGGATCTCCAGCTTGTTATGCGTCAAGGGATCCTGCGCGGCAGCCAGGTCGCGGCCCACCAACTCATGGTCGGCGGGCGATAGCACCACCTCGCACGTCGACGTCAGCCCGATCACCTCCGGCAGCGTGAATGCCGAATTTGCGGGGTCGCGACGAGCCGCGATCACCACCTCGGACACCTTGGAGTCGCGCAGGACGGCGAGTGCGTGATCCGCGATATCGGTGCGCGCCAAGTCGTCCGGCGGTGTGGTGAGGATTCGCGCGACATCGAGGGCGACGTTGCCGTTGCCGACGATGACTACCCGCTCGTGGCTCAGATCCATTGGCAGCAAGGTGAAGTCAGGGTGGCCATCGGGGTGGGCGTTGTACCAGGCCACCATCTCGGTGGCGGTGCCGGTGCCGGGCAGGTCCATGCCCTCGATGTCGAGGCGGCGGTCGTTGGCCGCACCGACCGCGTAGAGGACGGCGTGGTGGTGCTCGAGCAATTCCTCATGGGTCACGTCCGACCCCACCTCGACGTTGAGATAGAACGTGAACCCAGGCTGCGCTGCCACCCGGTCGAACAGCTTGGTCACCCGTTTGGTGCTCTGGTGATCGGGGGCGACGCCGGCGCGCACCAAACCGTATGGCGCGGGCAGCCGTTCGAAAACGTTGACCCGCACACCCTTCTGGGTGAGCAACTCGTCGGCGGCATACATCGCCGCCGGGCCGGAACCGACGATCGCGACCCGCAGCGGTCCGCCGGAGCGCGGATACACCACCGGCGCCTCGATGACCGGCGCCAGCTTCGACGTCGGAGGCAGCTTCCCATCCGGTTCGGGGTAGAACGCGGCGTTCAGCGCGACGAACGGAAGTTGTGCCGGCTCCAGTTTCGAGTCGTGCGCAATCGCCCCGACCGGGCACGCCGACACACAGGCCCCGCAGTCGACACACGCCACCGGATCTATGTAGAGCATCTCGGCGGTGGCGAACCCCGGCTCGTCGGGTGTCGGGTGGATGCAGTTCACCGGGCACGCATAAACACAGGACCCGTCGCTGCAACACGACTGGGTTATCACATGCGGCACGAACGCCCCCTACGCGGCAGCGACCACGTGCTGGCGGGCCGGTTCGCTGCGGTAGCGGCTCGGCTTACCGTCGATCTTGCACAGCCGCCACATGAGCTTGGCGGGCCGGTTCATCAGACCGGTCTCGTCGCACAGCATCCGGACGTCACCGAACATGTCGCGCAGGAACTGGCGGGACTTCGGTGCGCGGAAGAACAACTCCTTGCGCACGGACCGCGGGATGTCGAACTCCCGCCAGAACGCCTTGGGCGGCACGATGATCGCCTGGCACAGCACCCGCATGATGATCGGCACGTTCAGCGACAACCAGAACCGCTGACGACGGCTCAGATTCGGCACCCGCTTGCGCAGATACTCGTGGGCGAACGAAATGTGGCGGGCCTCCTCGGCCACGTGGATCGCCATCACCCGCTCCATGATCGGATGCAGGTCCTTGCCTTCGCGCAGCACGTTCTTCTGGGTGTGGTCGATGGGCTCCTCGCCCGCGAGCACACCGAAGAAGAACGGGATCGGCAGCGGACCGGCGACCAGCGGTATGAACGGCGAGAGCCAGCGCAACATCCGCGGCATGCCCGGCACGTCGGCGCCGATGCGGTTGATCATCTCCTGGAACATCATGGTGTGGTTGCACTCTTCGACCGACTCGTGCAGGCAGTAGCGGTACTCGGGTGAGCCGTTGGGCACCCAGAACGCGTAGTTGGTCAGGCCGCGGATGAGGATGATCTCGAACTGCAGCCCGACCTTGGCGACGTTGGCTTGGCGCCACATCCCGATCTCGATCTGCCGCTGCAGCGGTTGTGCCTGATACCAGGGATGTCCACCGAGCGGGTCGGTGGCCGGCAGCACCCAGCGGGCGTCGTTGTCGGTGACGGCGAACTCCGGGGAGTTCCAGTCGATGTCGGTATACGGGTTGAAGTTGCGCCGCACCGAACCCTCGGACAGCGTCGTGAGCGTGTCGACGTACTGGGCGTCGTCGCCGACCTCCATGTTGCGACGCCAACGCCTGACCACTCGAGTCCGGGCCATCTTCAAACCTTCCCTTGAGGTTTACATTCACGCCTTCGATGTCCAAGAACGGTACCGCAGGTACCGCCTACTGAACATACCCCGATGCGGGATGTGTCACACCGTCGCCAGCCGGCAGCCATGTGATCGCAGTCACACGCAGGACCTCCGCGGTGCTACTTCCTGCCGAACTCTCCTACGGCGGCGGCCCTGGCGCCATTGCGCACTACAGCGACCCCGGCTTCGGTCATCCCGCAGTCGGTGATGATCGCGCGGTGTCCCGGGCTGTTCATCCACCAGTTGACCGCCGCGGCCGGGACCGCGCCCACCCCGGTGCTCCAGAAGATGATCTCGCCGACGTTGGCGTATTGCGTGTAGCCGGCGGCGGTGATGCGCTGGCCGACGGAAGACCCGTCCGAGCCGGTGTGGCTCCGCACATTGTTGGCCAGCATGTCGTTGGCCTGCCGGGCGGCGGCCGCGCTCAGTTGCGGATTGGCCGCGACGGGGCCGCAACCGTTGGCCGCGCGCGCGGCGTTGATCTCGTTCAGCAACGCGCCGTTGTCGGCGCCGTCGGCGTGGGCCGAAACCGCGAACATCGAGGTGGACACCGCCACCGCCGCGGCGAAGACCGGAACGAGCTTCGCTCTGCTCTGACTGATCACAGGGCCCCCATGGGCTCGGGTGCAGTCCCCGACAGGTCACAGTATGGACACGCGGAGGTTTCGATAAACGCCGTTTACCCACTTTTCTAGAAAATCTCTGCCACCCCTCCCCGCCGCGGACGCGCACATCCGGTCATTAGTGTTGACCGCATGGCCCCGCCAGATGCTCTTCGCCCGAGCGGCTCATCGCCCCTGACAATCCCTGCCGACCTCAAACCGCGCGACGGCCGCTTCGGCTGCGGGCCCTCGAAGGTCCGGCCGGAACAGCTGGCAGCGTTAGCCGCCGCAGGTGACCTGTTCGGCACGTCGCATCGCCAGGCGCCGGTCAAAAACCTGGTCTTCAGGGTCCGCGACGGATTGCGGCAACTGTTCTCGGTGCCCGACGGCTACGAAGTGATCCTCGGCAACGGCGGCGCCACCGCGTTCTGGGATGCCGCGGCGTTCGGGCTGATCGACAAGCGTTCGCTGCACCTGACCTACGGCGAGTTCAGCGCGAAGTTCGCCTCGGCGGTGGCCAAGAACCCGTTCGTCGGCGACCCAGTCGTCGTCAAGGCCGACCCCGGCACCGCGCCGGCACCGCAGGCCGACCCGTCGGTCGACCTCATCGGCTGGGCGCACAACGAGACCTCGACGGGCGTCGCGGTGCCCGTACGACGCCCGGACGGGTCGGGGGATGCGCTGCTCGCGATCGACGCCACGTCCGGGGCGGGCGGCCTGCCCGTCGATATCACCGAAGCCGACGCCTACTACTTCGCGCCGCAGAAGAACTTCGCCAGCGACGGCGGCCTGTGGGTGGCCATCCTGTCGCCGGCTGCGCTCGCCCGGGTCGAGGCGATCGCCGATGCCGGTCGCTGGGTGCCGGAGTTCCTCTCGCTGCCGATCGCGATCGAGAACAGCCTGAAGAACCAGACCTACAACACGCCCGCGATCGGGACCCTGATCCTGTTCGCCGAGCAACTGGACTGGTTACTGGGCAACGGCGGCCTGGACTGGGCGGTCAAGCGCACCGCGGACTCCTCGCAGCGGCTCTACGGGTGGGCCGACGCGGCCGAGTTCGCGACGCCGTTCGTCACCGACCTCCAGTTGCGCTCGCAAGTGGTCGGCACCGTCGACTTCAACGACGACATAGATGCCAGCGCCGTCGCGGCCACTTTGCGGGCCAACGGCATCGTCGACACCGAGCCGTATCGCAAACTCGGCCGCAACCAGCTACGGGTCGGGATGTTCCCGGCGGTCGACCCCGAGGACGTCAGCGCGCTCACCGCGTGCATCGACTGGGTGGTGGAGCGGCTTTAGCCGCGACGAACAGCGAGGCGGCGGCTTCCTGTCCCCGCGTGTCCTACCAGGTAACGGGCGGATAACGCAGTAGTGTCCGGTTGATCGGGCTTGGCGCTAGCCCGGAGGAGGTCGCCATGCGGGAACTCAAAGTCGTCGGACTCGACGTTGACGGCAAACGAATCATCTGCGAGGCCGACGGCTCCGGCGAGAAGTTCATCCTGCGGCCCGACGACCGGTTGCGTGCCGCCGTCCGTGGTGACCACGTGGGCTCGAGCCAGCCGCGAGACGATGTCGAGGTACAAATCATGCTGCGCCCCAAGGAGATTCAGTCCCGGATCAGGGCTGGTGCGTCCGTCGAGCAGGTCGCCCACGCGTCGGGAGTCGACGTGGCCCGAGTCGAGCGGTTCGCCCATCCGGTGCTGCTCGAGCGCTCCCGGGCCGCCGAGCTGGCAACCGCCGCGCATCCGGTGCTCCCCGACGGTCCCTCGGTGCTGACCCTGCTGGAGACGGTCACGACGGCGCTGATCGCCCGCGGCCTTGACCCGGACGCCCCGACTTGGGACGCGTGGCGCAACGAGGACGGGCGCTGGACGGTGCAGCTGGCGTGGCAGGCCGGGTTGTCCGACAACGTCGCGCATTTCCGGTTCACGCCCGGCGCCCACGGCGGAACGGTGACGGCGTTCGACGACGCGGCATCCGAGTTGATCGATCCGAATTTCACGCGTCCGCTGCGTCCGGTGGCAGCGCTGCCCCAACCCAGACTCGAAGTCGAGGAGCCGATGCTGCCGATCGAGCCGCCGGTGCAGGTGAGCGTGCCCGAACCGACGACCGAGGCGGCGCCTGAACCGGTCGCAACGCCGCAGCCGAAAGCCCGCAAGGGCAAGCCCCATCCGGCGGTGCCGGCGTGGGAGGACGTCCTGCTGGGGGTGCGCTCCAGCGGCCAGCGCTGAGTTTCCCAACGCGAGGGTCAGCGGAGCGCGACGGCGAGCACGACCAGCCACGCGGCGGCCACCCCGACGCCGGAACCCAGTACGAACCACCGCCACACCGGCCGGTTGCGCCAGCCCCAGACCGTCGGCGCCAGGCCCCCGACGGCGACCAGGTTCAGCCCGATCGCCAGCAGCGGGTGCAACCGCGTCAGCCCGAGACTGAGCACCACGATCGCGGCCGCGATGACCGCGGCGACGAAGCCAGCCACCGTCAACCCCATCGCCCACGGCGTCGAGTCGTCGGTCATTTCGCCAATCTAACCCGCTCGTAGAACGCCAAGGCGGCAGCGGTCGCGACGTTGAGCGAATCGGTGCCGCGCGACATCGGGATCCGCACCCGCAGGTCCGCCGCCCGCATCGTCCGCTCGGTCAGCCCCGGCCCCTCGGCGCCGACCAGCATCGCCACCTTGTCGTCGCCGATACTGGACATGGCGTCGGCGAGGGTGCGCGCCGTCGCCGCAGGCGTCATCGCCAGCAGACGAAAACCATTGTTGCGCAACTGCTCCAGATCAGCCGGCCAAGTCTGCGCCCACGCGTACGGCACGAGCAGCGCATGGCCCATCGACACCCGCACGGCGCGTCGATACAGCGGATCGGCGCAGCCGGTGCCGAACACGACCGCGTCGACACCGAGGCCGGCCGCGTTGCGGAAGATCGAGCCGAGGTTCTCGTGGTCGTTGACGCCTTCGAGGACGGCGACGGTGCGGGCGCCGTCGAGTACCTCGCCGATCGCCAACTCACGCGGGCGCGACGCCGACGCCAGCACACCGCGGTTGAGGTGAAAACCCACCACCTCGGCCATCACGTCGGATTGCACGCGGTAGTACGGGGCCGAGACGCCCGCCAGGTCGGCCGCGAGCTCCTGTAGGCGGCGGTCGGTGCCCATCACCGCGCGGGGGACGAACCGCGACGCGAGCATGCGCTGCACCACCAGCACGCCCTCGGCGATCACCAGGCCCTTGCCGGTGGGCAGGTCGGGCCTGCGATCGACGCTGTTCAGGTCGCGGAAGTCGGCCAGCCGTGGGTCGGACGGATCGGCGACGTCGATGACGTTCTCACTCATGGGCGATGCAGTGGGCTACCTTTCATAGCGATGACCCCGCATCCGCCCCCGCTGCCCGACATCCTGCTCAAGCCGTGGCCGGTCGTCGTCGCGATCGCGGCCGGGTGGGTCGTCGCTGCAATCCTGGCGTTCACGGTGACCGGTCTACACGAGTGGCGGCCGTACACGGTGGCCGGGCTCGGCGTCGGCGCCCTTGGCACGGCGATCTGGTTGTGGCAGCGTCGCGCCGTGCGCCAAGGCTCGCGCGGGGCGCAGAGCGGACTGACCTGAGTACGAGCACCACAAGATAGGAGGGCGCGATGGGAGCGCCGCTGTTGCAGGCCGAAACCACGATCAACGCCCCGGTGGCGAAGGTGTGGGAGCTGATCTCGGACCTCAAGAACATGCCGCGATGGAGTCCGCAGTGCCGGCTGATGAAGACGTTCGGCCCGCTTCGTCCCGGGGCGAAGACGTTCAACCTCAATCGGCGGGGCTACCTGTTCTGGCCCACCAGGAGCCAGATCACCGAACTGATTCCGCAGAAGAAGCTGGCGTTCCGGGTGAACGACAACGGCACGGTGTGGAGCTACGAGCTCGAGCCCACCGAGTCCGGCACCCGGCTGGTGGAGACCCGGCACGCGGAGAACGGCGTGAAGCCGGTCTCCAATATGTTGGTCAACGCGTTCATGGGTGGGGTGCCGAACTTCGAGCGTGAGCTCGTCGAGGGCATGAACGAGTCGCTCGCGCGGATCAAGGCCGCGGCCGAAAGCTAGTCGGACGGCTCGGTCAGATCCAGCACGCCGTCGTCGTACGGGTCATGAAGCGGAGAGCCGCCGCCCGCGGCCTGCGGCGTGTCCGAGTGTGCGCCGCAACCGTATTCGGAGTCGACAACGTGACCGTCCGCGGAGAACTCGTTCGCGCACACACCGAACGTCGTGCCCAGCGATCCGGCGAGCGGCACGTAGAAACCACAGTCCCGGCAGACGCGCCGCGTCGAGCGCGCCATCGCCGAGTCGGGGCCATGCTCGCCGTCGTGCCAGCGTTGCGCGGCGTCCATGCGGCCCCACGGGCTGAGCACCTGGCGCCGCCCCAGGCCCACTTCGGCGGCGACCTCGTCGATCTGTGGGTCGCCGCTAGCCATATAGCCGGGCACGAGGCGGGGGTCGTCGGCGCGCGGGGCGAGCAGATCTCCCGGGCCCAGATCGCCGGGGCGGACGCGGTCCTGCCACGGCACCCACTTCGGCGCCAGCAACGCCGTCGGTCCCGGCACCAGCACGACCTCGCTGATGGTGGCGTGGTCGGCGCCCGGCCACGCCGCGACGACGACAGCCCACTGCCAGCCGCGGTAGCCCGGCATGTCGGCGAGGAACCGGTGCGTGGCCGCGGTGGGGTCCTCGAAGCTCGCGCCGAGGTACTCCCCGACGGTGTCCTCGCCGCTGAACTCGACGATCGCCGCGCGCGCGTCATCGACGGCGCCCAGGAGTACGGCCTCCAGGTCCGGGCGCTCGGCGGATTCGGTCACGCTGTCCATCGTCCTCAATAGTGCCTGACCGGCCGACCGGTAGCCACACCGGTTGGCTGCACGCCCGCTACCGCTTGGATGGTGGAGAATCGACATCGTGACAGGACCGCGTCGTGACCCCCGCGACTCGCCGGGCCGGCGCTACTACCCTCCGCGTCCGCCCGCCGACGACCCGCGCGCCGACGAGCATCCTGGCATGGCCAATTACCCGAGCGACCCCAGCTACCGCCGTCCTCGACGCAGTGGGCCCACGCCCAGCGCCAACCGCTGGCTCCCGCCGCTCGATGAGCCGGCCCGCGAGTTCGGTTACCAGCCTCCGCCGCACGGCATCGGCAGCGCGGCGGGCGAAAAAGTCACCGTCACAAGGGCGGCCGCACAACGCAGCCGCGAGATGGGCTCCAAGATGTACGGCCTGGTGCATCGGGCCGCCACCGCCGACGGCGCCGACAAGTCCGGGCTCACCGCGCTCACATGGCCGGTGGTCGCGAACTTCGCCGTCGACGCCGCGATGGCCGTCGCACTGGCCAACACCCTGTTCTTCGCCGCGGCCACCGGGGAGAGCAAGGGCAAGGTCGCGCTGTACCTGTTGATCACCATTGCGCCGTTCGCCGTCATCGCCCCCCTGATCGGGCCGGCCCTGGACCGGTTGCAGCACGGCCGCCGCGCCGCGCTGGCCGCGTCGTTCGCGCTGCGCACCGGGCTGGCGGTGGTGCTGATCGCCAACTACGACGGCGCCACCGGCAGCTTCCCGTCGTGGGTGCTCTACCCCTGCGCGCTGGGAATGATGGTGCTGTCCAAGTCATTCAGCGTGTTGCGCAGCGCGGTGACACCGCGCGTGCTGCCGCCGACCATCGACCTGGTGCGGGTGAACTCGCGGTTGACGACGTTTGGTCTGCTCGGCGGCACCCTGGTCGGCGGGGCGGTCGCCGCGGGCGCGGAGTACTTCTTCAATTTGTTCTACATGCCCGGGGCGCTCTACGTCATCGTCGCGGTCTCGGTGGCGGGTGCGGCGCTGGCGATGCGGATCCCGAAGTGGGTCGAGGTCACCGAGGGTGAGGTGCCCGCGACGCTGAGCTACCACGGCCGCCCGGACGAACCGCGGCGCCGCCCCGAACACCTGCCGCCGACGAAATCGGCGCGACAGCCTCTGGGCCGCAACACGATCGCCGCGCTGTGGGGTAACTGCACCATCAAGGTGATGGTCGGCTTCCTGTTCCTCTATCCGGCCTTCGTCGCCAAGTCCCACGACGCCAGTGGCTGGGAGCAGCTGCGCATACTCGGGCTGATCGGCGCGGCCGCGGCCATCGGCAACTTCGCGGGCAACTTCACCAGCGCGCGCCTCAAGCTGGGCCATCCCGCGCAGGTGGTGGTGCGCTGCACGGTCGTCGTCACCCTCGCCGCGCTGGCCGCCGCCCTGACCGGTGACCTTCTGGTGGCGGCGGTCGCCACCCTGCTCACCTCGGGGGCCAGCGCGATCGGCAAGGCGTCGCTGGACGCGTCGCTGCAGGACGACCTGCCCGAGGAGTCGCGTGCCTCGGCGTTCGGGCGCTCGGAATCGGTGCTGCAGTTGGCCTGGGTCGCGGGCGGCGCCGTCGGCGTGCTCGTCTACACCGAGCTGTGGGTGGGCTTCACGGCCATCACCTCGGTGCTGATCCTCGGGCTGGCGCAGACCGTGGTCAGCTACCGCGGCGATTCGCTGATTCCCGGCCTGGGCGGAAACCGGCCCGTGCTGGCCGAGCAGGAGGGCGGGCGCCCGGACACCGCGGCGGTGGCGCACGAGTGAAACGCGTACTCGCCGCGCTCGCGGTGGTGGTGGTCCTGGCGTCGGTGGGTACGGGTGTGCTCATCTGGCGGCTCAGCGACGACGAGTCACCGAAATACCCTGAAATCAGCGCATATTCGCACGGCCAGCTGGTCCGTGTCGGACCCTACCGCTACTGCGAGGTGCTCAACCCCACCGATTGTGTGGTCTTCGAAGATCAGGGCGAGCTGGGAGTGACAGAGCGCGGTGCGGTGCAGTTGTCGGTGCCGCCGGCGATCGCCAGGGCGCCGTGGGTGCTGTTGCGCCAGTACGAGGATTCCGACGTCATCGAGGAGTTCCGGCCCAACACACGGCTGGCGGTGACGATCCCCACCGTCGACGCGCAGCGCGGCAAGCTCACCGGGTTCGCGGTCCTGCTGCCCACGCTGATCCGCCTCGACGGCGAGGAGGTGCCCGCCCCGCACGCCGAGTGGTCGGTGCGGACGGTGTGGGCCTAGACCAGACCTAGGCCGAATGCGCCTGCGGGACCCGTTCCCCCTCGCGGGTCGGTCCCGGCGGTGTACCGTCGCCGAACGGACTGCCGCCCAACGACTCTCGGCCGTGCGGTGTGAGCCAGTTGGACAGTTCCGGCCCTTTCGGCACGACCCGCGTCGGATTGATGTCCGCATGCACGATGTAGTAGTGCTGCTTGATCTGGACGAAGTCGATGGTGTCGCCGAAGCCCGGGGTCTGGAACAGATCGCGGGCATAGGACCACAGCACCGGAAGCTCGGCGAGCTTGTGGCGGTTGCACTTGAAGTGCCCGTGGTAGACGGGATCGAAGCGCGCCAACGTGGTGAACAGCCGCACGTCGGCCTCGGTGATGGTGTCGCCCACCAGATATCGCTGGTTTTCGAGGCGGTCTTCGAGCCAGTCCAGCGCGGTGAACAGGCGGTCGTAGGACTTATCGTAGGCGCGCTGTGAGCCTGCGAAGCCGCACCGGTAGACACCGTTGTTGACCTCGGTGTAGATGCGCTGCGCCACTTCGTCGATCTCGTCGCGTCGGTCTTCGGGGTAGAGGTCCGGGGCGCCATCGCGGTGATAGTCGGCCCATTCGGTGGAGAAGTCCAACGTGATCTGCGGGAAGTCGTTGGTGACGACCTCACCGGTCGGCACGTCGACGACCGCGGGAACCGTGATGCCCTTGTCGTAGCCACCGAAGCGCTTCAGGTAGGCGTCCTTGAGTCGGGGGATGCCCAGTACCGGGTCTAGACCGTCGGGGTCGAGGTCGAACGTCCAGCTGTCCTCGTCATGCGTGGGACCGCAAAAGCCTATGGAGAGGACGTCTTCCAGCCCAAGGAGCCTGCGGACGATGATCGTACGGTTGGCCCATGGGCAGGCCCGCGCGACGACGAGCCGGTACCTGCCGGGTTCGACGGGGTATCCGTCGCGGCCGTCGGCCGTGATGCGCGTCGTGATGTATTCGGTGTCGCGGTTGAACTCGCCACTTGATTCGGATTCGTCGGCGACGTATGCCATAACGCCAGCATGCCCCGCCGAATCTGAAGTTATGCGCGTTGAAACAACCTCAGGACTCGAGCTCGCGGCCGACCGCGCGCACCACTTCGGACACCCGGCGGGCGACCTTGCGGTCCGGATAGCGGCCCTTGCGCAGCTCGGGCTGTACCGCGCTCTCCAGCAGCGTGATCATGTCCTCGATCATGCCGTGCAGCTCGTCGGGTGAATGCTTGCGCTCGGCGGCGGCCGCCTCGCGGCGCGTCCGCGACAGGCTCGGCGGCGGATCGATGAGTGTGAGCGTCAACGCCTGCGGCCCGCGCCGGCCCGCGGCCACACCGAACTCGACGCGCTGCCCTGCCTTGAGGGTCTCGACACCGGCGGGCAGCGCCGAGGATCGGACGTAGACGTCCTCGCCGTCCTCCTGCGACAAAAACCCGAAGCCTTTTTCGGCGTCGTACCACTTCACCCGGCCGGTCGGCACTGAACTCACCCGCTTGTCTTGGATCACTCACAAAAGGAAAGCGCCCCGAATGCGCCGGGACGCGTGCGGCTGATCCTACTCTGGCCTCTACCTCGCCAGCACCCCCTTATCGGTAGGCTGGACTTACCGCTGTCGGAGAGGAACCGCCCGGATTGCGATTGGATTGCGATTGATATGCGAGTGATCCTGAACATCATCTGGCTGATCTTCGGCGGCCTGTGGCTGGCGCTGGGCTATCTGCTGGCAGCGCTGATCTGCTTCGTGCTGATCATCACGATTCCGTTCGGGTTTGCGGCCCTGCGTATCGCGGCGTATGCGCTATGGCCCTTCGGCCGCACGATCGTCGACAAACCAGGACCGCGCCCCGGCGCGCTGGTCGGCAACGTCATCTGGGTCATCCTGTTCGGCGTGTGGTTGGCGCTCGAGCACATCATCACCGCGGTGGCGATGGCGATCACGATCGTCGGCATTCCGCTCGCGCTGGCCAACCTCAAGCTGATCCCGGTGTCGCTGATGCCACTGGGTAAGGACATCGTGCCGGTCGACACCTTGGCCGACCCCGCCGCCAACCCGTGGCGAGCCGCCGCGTGACCATCGTCGACCTCGGGGTGCCATCGGCCGCGCCGCCCTCGTCGGCCCCCACTGACGGGCCGCTGATCGACACATTCGGCCGGGTGGCCACCGACCTGCGGGTGTCGCTGACCGACCGCTGCAACCTGCGCTGCACGTACTGCATGCCCGCCGAAGGATTGAACTGGCTGCCGTCGGAGGAGCTGCTGCGGCCCGAGGAGCTGACTCGATTGTTGCGCATCGCCGTGACGAGGCTGGGCATCACCAGCGTGCGTTTCACCGGCGGGGAGCCGCTGATCGCCCGCCATCTCGAGGATGTCATCGCCGCGACGACGGCGCTGCGCCCACGGCCGGAGATCACGTTGACCACCAACGGGGTCGGCCTCGACAAGCGGGCCGAGGGGCTCAAGCGAGCCGGGCTCGACCGCATCAACGTGTCGCTGGACACCGTCGAGGGCGCGCGGTTCGCCGCGATCACCCGACGAGACCGGCTTCCCGACGTGCTGGCCGGCCTGCGGGCCGCGAAGGCCGCGGGCCTCGAACCGGTGAAGGTCAACGCGGTTCTCGACCCGGTCACCGGCCTTGACGACGCGGTCGCGCTGCTGCGGTTCTGCCTGGAACAGGGCTACCAGTTGCGCATCATCGAGCAGATGCCGCTGGACGCAGGCCACCAGTGGCAGCGGGGCAAGGCGATCGGCGCCGACGAGGTGCTCGACACGCTGCAACAGCATTTCCACCTCACCCCCGACACGGCACCGCGTGGGTCGGCGCCGGCCGAGTTGTGGCGGGTCGACGGCGTGGGCAAGGTCGGCATCATCGCCTCGGTGTCCCATGCGTTCTGCTCCGCCTGTGACCGCACCCGGCTCACCGCCGACGGCCAGGTCCGCAACTGCCTGTTCGCTCAGCGGGAGACCGATCTGCGTCAACTGATGCGCAGCGGTGCCGACGACGCCGTCGTCGAGGCCGCATGGCGCGCCGCGATGTGGGCGAAGGCGGCAGGCCACGGCATCAACGATCCCGACTTTGTGCAGCCCGCCCGGCCGATGAGCGCGATCGGCGGTTGATTCGAAGGATGAGATGACGACAACGACCTCGGTTGCAGTAAAAGTTCGCTACTTCGCCGCCGCGCGGGCTGCCGCCGGTAACGATGAGGAGACAATTCGCCTTCAGGCGGGAACCACGCTCGCCGAACTCGTCGTCGAACTGAGCGGACGCGACGAGAATCTTGCGAAAGTGCTGAAGCGCTGCTCTTTTCTGTGCGACGGGGTCGCCGTGCGTGACGACACGGTGGCCCTGAAAGACGCTCAAACGATCGATGTCCTTCCCCCTTTCGCCGGCGGCTAGCGGTGATTTCCGTCACATAACAGAATGGTCACAACCTGGCTACGGCGCGGTAGAGCGAGTCGTGGTCCTGCGGAAACGCCGAGAACTGCTGGGCATTTAGAGCATTTTTAAGATTTGCCGGAGAACAAAACGCCGTTACCGGCGAAAGATGACGCGGCCAAAGCGAGCCGTTACGGTTCAGTCCCAAGCCGGTCGACCTCAAACCGATTGGCCCGCCGTGCCCAACCGCGCCGAGCTCCATCCGTTGGCACACGGCATACCGACGAACAACTTGGATGGAGGCGGGGGACCCATCGGTCCGCCGAGTCAATAGCGGACCTGGAGCCGACCGGCTCCTTGGGGTGAAGCCGAATCGCACTGTGCGACACGGCCGGGCATAACCTCTCCAGCCCGAACCCGACAGCTGACCTCGCGGGCGCCGAAGAGAGGACTTAGTGCACCCATGAGTGGACGGCACCGCAAGCCCACTGCATCGTCCGTGAACGTCGCGAAAGTCGCCCTCACCGGCGCAGTGCTCGGAAGCGGGGGGCTCGCCCTCGCCGGGCACGCCGCCGCCGCGACCGACGGCGAATGGGATCGCGTCGCCAGCTGCGAATCCGGCGGCAACTGGGCGATCAATACCGGCAACGGCTACCAGGGCGGGCTGCAGTTCTCGCCCAGCACCTGGACCGGCCACGGCGGCGGTGAGTACGCCCCCGCAGCGCACCTGGCCTCCAAGGAAGAGCAGATCGCCGTCGCCGAACGCGTGCTCGCCACTCAGGGCAAGGGCGCGTGGCCGACGTGCGGTAAGGGGCTGTCGAGTGCGACCCCGCGCAACGTCGTCGATGACGCCGTCGAAGCGGTGAACAACGTGCTGCCGCCGCCCGCACCCGTCGACCCGTTCGCTCCCCCACCGCCGCCCCCGCCGGCACCCGTCGACGCACTGGCCGCGCCGGCGCCTCCGCCGCCTCCGCCGGCCGATCCGCTCGCCCCGCCGCCTCCGCCCGCTCCGGTCGATGCGTTGGCCGCGCCGCTGCCCGAAGCGCCGCCTGCGCCGGCCCCGCTGCCCGAAGCACCGCCCGCACCGGCACCCGCTCCGGTCGATGCGTTGGCCGCGCCGCTGCCCGAAGCGCCGCCTGCGCCGGCCCCGCTGCCCGAAGCGCCCCCCGCACCGGCACCGCTGCCCGAACCTCTGCCGCCCGCCCCCGCACCGGCTGATGCGGTGGCCGCCCCACTGCCGGAAGCACCGCCGGCGCCAGAACCTTTCGATGCGATGGCCGCCCCGCTCCCGGAGGCGCCCCCGGTCGATGTACAACCCGTCGGCAACTGGGACGTCGCACCCGAGGCGCCCGTCCCGGGCGAGCAGCCGGAACTCTGGTCGCTGCCCGTCGATGCGCCGCTTGAGCCCGCCCCGCAACCGCCGCCGGCGCCGGCTGCCGAGCCGCTCGCCGCGGACAACGATTCGGATGTCTCCTATTTGACGGAGATCTGGCACGCGATCGAGGCGCAGGACGTCACCGGCAAGGATGCGTTGCTCCCGCTGACCCAGCCGTAACTCGGCCGCGAAAACTATGCGGAGTTCACCCACTCGTCAGAGCCGTCGGCGAAGAACTGGTGCTTCCACACCGGCAGCCGCTCCTTGACGACATCCACCAGCCGGGCACACGTCTGGAAAGCTGCCGCGCGATGGTCGGCCGCTACGGCGGCCACCAATGCGGCGTCGCCGATCTCGAGAACCCCGGTGCGATGGCTGACCGCGACGGCCCGCACACCGACCGCTTCAGCGGCGATCTGAGCGGCCACCTCGGCCAGGGTCTGTGACGCCGACGGGTGCGCCGAATACTCCAGGCGCACGACCGCGCGGCCGCCGTCGTGGTCCCGCACCACACCGGCGAAGCTCACCACCGCGCCCGCCGAGGCGTTGGCGACCAGCGCCTCATGCTCGGCGAGTTCGATCGTCTGCTCACTCAGGTCGGCGCGCAGCACCACGGCTGTCATCGCGCGTGGTCCTTTCCGCCGAGCTGATCGAGCGCATGCTCGAGAACCCCGTCGAGCACCCCCAGCCCGTCTTTGACCCCGCCCGGCGAGCCGGGGAGGTTCACGATCAGCGTGCGGCCCTTGACCCCGCACACCCCACGCGACAGCACCGACGTCGGCACCTTGTCCTCACCGGCGCGCCGGATCGCGTCGGCCAGCCCTGGAATCAGATAGTCGACGATCTCGGCGGTGGCCTCGGCGGTGCGGTCGGTCGGCGAGATGCCCGTGCCGCCGGAGGTGATCACCACGTCGACGCCCTCGCCGACCGCGGCGCAGATGGCATCGGCGACCGCATCGCCGTCGGGGACCACGACGGGCGCCACGGTCGCGATGTCGCGGCCGGTGAGCCAGTCCACGACGATGGGCCCGCAGCGGTCCTCGTACACGCCGGCGGCCGCGCGGGTGGAGGCGATGACGACCCGGCCCGTCCTCATCGCCGCGTCCACGTTCCGGTCTTGCCGCCCTCTTTCCGCAAGACCTGGATTCCGTCGATGCGGGCGGCGGGGTCGACGGCCTTGATCATGTCGTAGAGGGTCAGCGCGGCCACGCTCACCGCCGTCAGGGCCTCCATCTCGACGCCGGTGCGGTCGGTGCTGCGCACGGTGGCGGTGATCCCGACCGCGACGTCGCCGATCTCGAAGTCGACGTCGACACCGGTGAGTGCCAACTGATGGCACAGCGGAATCAGGTCGCTGGTCCGCTTGGCGGCCAGGATCCCGGCGATACGCGCGGTGGCCAGCGCATCGCCCTTGGGCAGTCCGTTGGCGGCGATCATCGCGACGACGTCGGCCGTCGTGTGCACGGTGCCCGCAGCGACGGCGATGCGCCTGGTGACGTCCTTGGCGGTGACGTCGACCATGCGCGCCGCGCCGGACTCGTCGACGTGCGAGAGGCGGGGCCGCTCGGACACTTACTTGTTGACGACCGTCACCGGGTGCAGGTACGGGAGGTCGTCGGCGGGCAGCGGGAACGTGAGCTCGCCGAAGGGCGACAGCGCGCCGGTGCGGTCGGCGGCCAGCTCGCTGATCGCATGATCGTCCTCGCCGTCGAGCACCGGCCAGCCCGGATCGACGTATCGCTTCTTCCCTTTGTTGTCTGCCACGCCCACATTGTGGCAAATGCATCGGCCGGTGGCGACACCGACATACTCCTTTACGCTGGTCAGCAATGACCCAGAACGCTCCGGGACTTTCTCTGGGCGCCTGGTTGGCCGATCTCCCCGACGAGCGGCTGATCCGGCTGCTGGAGTTGCGGCCCGACCTGACCCAACCGCCACCGGGGACGATCGCTGCGCTGGCGGCGCGTGCTGCGGCCCGTCAGTCGGTCAAGGCCGCCACCGATGACCTCGACTTTCTGCGGCTGGCCGTGCTCGACGCGCTGCTGGTGCTGCACGCCGACGCCACCGCCGTCCCGACCACCAAACTCTTGGAGCTGATCGGCGACCGGGCGCCCGAGGCCGCGGTCACCGAGGCCCTGGACGATCTGCGCGAGCGCGCGCTGGTATGGGGTGACGCGACGGTGCGGGTGGCGGCCGAGGCGGGCGCGGGCCTGCCGTGGTATCCGGGGCAGGTGACGGTCGAGGAGACCGCGGAAGACCCGGAGGAGATCGCCACCCGGCTCGAGACACTCGACGAGGCGCAGTCCGAGCTGCTGCACAAGCTGCTCGAGGGCTCCCCGGTGGGCCGCACCCGCGACGCCGCACCCGGGACACCCCCCGACCGTCCGGTGCAGCGCCTGTTGGCCGCCGGACTACTGCATCAGGTGGATGCAGAAACGGTGATCCTGCCCCGATTGGTCGGCCAGGTGCTGCGCGGCGAACTGCCCGGGCCGGTGCAGCTGACCGAACCCGACCCGGTGGTGTCGACGACGACGGCGGCCGACGCCGACGCCGTCGCCGCGGGTGCCGCCCTCGACCTGCTGCGGGAAGTGGAGGTGGTGCTCGAAACACTCGGCGACACACCGGTTCCCGAGCTGCGCAGCGGTGGGATCGGCGTGCGCGACATCAAGCGACTCGCCAAGGTCACCGGCATCGACGAACGCCGGTTGGGGCTGATCCTCGAGGTGATCGTGGCCGCGCTGCTGATCGCCGCGGGCACGCCCGAACCCGAACCGGATGCCGGCAGCGGCCCCTATTGGGCGCCGACGGTGTCCGCCGACCGGTTCCTCCAGTCGCCGACGGCAGTCAAGTGGCACCTGCTTGCGACCACCTGGATGGACCTGCACGGCCGCCCCAGCTTGATCGGCAACCGCGGGCCCGACGGTAAACCCTATGGCGCGCTGTCGGATTCGTTGTTCTCCACCGCCGCACCACTGGACCGCAGGCTGCTTTTCGACGTGCTCGCGGGCCTGCCGCCGGGGGCGGGCGTCGATGCGACGGAGGCGTCGCGCGCAATGATCTGGCGCAGGCCCCGCTGGGGCGTCCGCTTGCAGCCGGGGCCGGTCGCCGATCTGCTGACGGAGGCGCACGCACTTGGCCTGATGGGTCGCGGTGCGCTGGCCACCCCATCGCGGGCCCTGTTCGCCGACGCACCCTCGGACGACGTGGTCAAGGCGATGGACAAGGTGCTTCCCGCGCCGATCGACCACTTCCTGCTACAAGCCGACCTGACCGTGATCGTGCCGGGCCCGCTGCAACGCGACTTGGCCGAACAACTGGCCGCGGTGGCGAGCGTCGAGTCTGCGGGTGCGGCGATGGTGTACCGCATCAGCGAGGCGTCGATCCGGCGGGCCCTCGACACCGGACGGACCGCCGGCGAATTGCACAAGTTGTTCGACCGTCACTCGAAAACTCCTGTGCCGCAGGGCTTGACGTATCTCATCGATGACGTGGCCCGCAGGCATGGGCAGCTGCGCGTGGGAATGGCGGCGTCGTTCGTGCGGTGCGAGGACGCCGCGCTGCTCGCGCAGGCCGTGGCGGCGCCGGCGACCGCGTCGCTGGAGATGCGCCTGCTGGCGCCGACCGTCGCGGTGTCACAGGCCCCGATCGCCGAGGTGCTGGCCGCGCTGCGGCAGGCCGGTTTCGCCCCGGCGGCCGAGGACTCGACCGGCACCATCGTCGACATCCGGGCACGAGGCGCGCGGGTGCCCGCCCCGCCGGGCCGCCGACGTCTCTACCGACCGGCCCCGGCCCCGACCAGCCAGACGCTCGGCGCGATCGTCGCGGTGCTGCGCAAGGTGGCGGCCATGCCGACCGGCGGTCTGCGACTGGACCCCGCCGTCGCAATCACCCAGTTGCAGGACGCGGCCATTGCGCAGGAGTCCGTGGTGATCGGCTACGTCGACCCCGCAGGGGTGGCGACGCAGCGCGTCGTCGCGCCGATCAACGTGCGCGGCGGGCAGTTGACCGCATACGACCCGGCCTCGGGACGGGTCCGCGATTTCGCGATCCACCGGATCACGTCGGTCGTCGCCGCCGATGAGCGGTAGCGAAAGACCGCAAAATGTACAGCTCAGGCGGTGTGTCCCGGGGCAAACACGGTCTCTCGCGGGAGGGCACGTCGGGCGGTTCTGGATAATGGACAAAATGACCGACGGCCCCCTGATCGTGCAATCCGACAAGACCGTGCTGCTCGAAGTCGACCACGAGCAGGCGGGCGCTGCGCGCGCGGCTATCGCCCCCTTCGCCGAACTCGAGCGTGCGCCCGAGCATGTGCACACCTACCGGATCACGCCGCTGGCGTTGTGGAACGCCCGCGCTGCGGGACACGACGCCGAACAGGTGGTCGACGCGCTGGTGTCGTTCTCCCGGTACGCGGTGCCGCAACCGCTGCTGGTCGACATCGTCGACACCATGGCCCGCTACGGGCGCCTGCAGTTGGTCAAGCATCCGGCGCACGGCCTGACGTTGGTGAGCCTGGACCGCGCGGTGCTCGAAGAGGTGCTGCGCAACAAGAAGATCGCACCGATGCTGGGCGCGCGCATCGACGACGACACCGTCATCGTGCACAACAGCGAGCGCGGCCGGGTCAAGCAGATGCTCCTCAAAATCGGCTGGCCCGCAGAAGATCTGGCAGGCTACGTCGACGGTGAGAAGCACCCGATCAGCCTCGCGCAGAACGGCTGGCATCTGCGCGACTACCAGGAGATGGCATGCGAGTCGTTCTGGGAGGGCGGATCGGGGGTCGTGGTGCTGCCGTGCGGTGCGGGCAAGACGCTGGTCGGCGCGGCCGCGATGGCGAAGGCCTCGGCGACCACGCTGATACTGGTGACCAACACCGTCGCGGGCAGGCAGTGGAAACGCGAACTGATCAACCGGACTTCGCTCACCGAAAGCGAGATCGGCGAATACTCCGGGGAACGCAAGGAGATCCGTCCGGTCACCATCGCCACCTATCAGGTGATCACGCGTCGCACCAAGGGCGAATACCGGCACCTGGAATTGTTCGACAGCCGCGACTGGGGACTGATCATCTACGACGAGGTGCACCTGCTGCCCGCGCCCGTGTTCCGGATGACCGCCGACCTGCAGTCACGTCGTCGACTCGGCTTGACCGCCACGCTGATTCGCGAGGACGGCCGCGAGGGTGACGTGTTCTCGCTGATCGGGCCGAAGCGCTACGACGCGCCCTGGAAGGACATCGAGGCCCAGGGCTGGATCGCGCCGGCCGAGTGCGTGGAGGTGCGCGTGACGATGACCGACAACGAGCGGATGCTGTACGCGACCGCCGAACCCGACGAGCGGTACAAGTTGTGCTCGACGGTGCACACCAAGATCGCGGTGGTCAAGTCGATCCTCGACAAGCACCAGGGGGAGCAGACGCTGGTGATCGGCGCCTACCTCGACCAACTCGAGGAACTGGGAACCGAACTCGACGCCCCGGTGATCCAGGGCTCGACGAAGACTGCCGAACGCGAGGCGCTTTTCGATCAGTTCCGCCAGGGCGAGATCTCGACGCTGGTCGTCTCGAAGGTCGCCAACTTCTCCATCGACCTACCCGAAGCCAGTGTGGCCGTGCAGGTTTCAGGAACGTTCGGATCCCGTCAGGAGGAGGCACAGCGGCTGGGCCGACTCCTGCGGCCCAAGGCCGACGGCGGCGGCGCGATCTTCTACTCGGTGGTCTCGCGCGACAGCCTCGACGCCGAGTATGCCGCGCACCGTCAGCGGTTCCTCGCCGAACAGGGCTACGGCTACGTGATCAAGGACGCCGACGACCTGCTCGGGCCCGCGATCTAGGTGTGCCGGCCGACCTGCTTGAGTACCGTCAAGAGCACCACGGCGTCCTCCATCGCGTCGAGCGCATGCCGGTCGCGCGGTATCACGATGTGATCGCCTGCCCAGCCCTCCCAGCTGTTCTCGCCGACGGTGAGCTTGGCCCGCCCGTGCAGCACCTGCAGTGTCGCCTCTTCGGGGCCGTCGTGCTCGTCGAGTCTGCTGCCCGCGGTGAGAGCGATCAGCGTCTGCCGCAACGAGTGCTCATGGCCGCCGTAGACGGTGTGCGCGCTGCGCCCGCTGTTCGCGGCGCGCGCTTTTTCGAGTTGCTCACGGGCGAGCGCTGTCAGTGAAGTCTTGTTCATCGCAGGCTTCCTATCGAGGGCTGTTTTATTCGCGGTATCACGGAAAGAACAATCCTAGTGACGGCCACAACTCGGTGAGCAGTCGCATCGGCACCGCTGTTACCCGAGCGCTCGTGACGCTCAGCCGCTAGCCTCCTTACCCATGACCAGTCGTCGTCGCGCCACGTCCGTCAAGGCGGCCAAGCTCGCGCTGGCCGGCGTGGCCGTGAGCCTGGCTGCGCTGACCTGTGTCGCCGTCGCCGGCGCGGATCCGGAAACCCCGCCCGGCGCACCGTCGGCGCCGGGGCAGCCGTATGCCGCGCCGGCAGACGCGGCCGATCCCCCGCCCGCGCCGCCGCCCGTCGGCCCACCGCCGGTGCCCGAGATCCAGAACCCGCAATACGGGCAGGGCTCGAGTCCGGGTCCACTCGGTTTCCTCAGGGACGCCTGGCGACAGGCTCAGGACCCGTACGGCTTCGCCGCGATGCCACCCGGTCAGCCACCAGTGGGGGCGCCACCGCCGCCCGGTGCAGGACCCGCGCCTACGCTGCCGCCCGGATACATCTCGCTGAACGCACCGGAGTCCAACGGGCGGCCGGTCGCGCCGCCGACGGAGGGCGGTCCGTCCCTGCCGCCCGGGTATTACCCGCTGGACGGCCCGCCGCCACCCGGGTACTACGACGCTCCTGCGCCCGGCCCCGCTATTCCCGCTGAGGGCCCGATTCCGCTGCGGCCCTGACCGCCGCCGATCTAGCTGAGCGCCGGAATCACCTGTTTCTCGAACAGTTCGATACCGGAGCGGTCGTACGCGGCCTCCGGGAAATAGAGAATCGCGTACTCGCAGCCGAGATCGCGCATGGTGGACAGCTTCTCGACGACCTGCTCGGGCGTGCCGCTTGCGGACTCGGGCGCCGAAACGGTGCTCAGCATCGCGTCCACCGCCGCCTCGTCGGCCTTGCTGACCTGCCGCGCACGCAGCCTCGCCACCCGGTCCTTGACGTCGGCCTCCGACTCGCCGATCACCGCGTTGAAGTTGGCCGAGCGCACGATCGCGTTGTAGTCGGTGCCGACGTCGCGGCAGTGGTCGGCCAGCACCTGTGACTTGTGCGCGAAACCCCCGGGCTCGGAGGTGAAGTTCGTGTACTGGGCGTACTCCGCGGCGATGCGCAGCGTCACCTTCTCCCCTCCGCCCGCGATCCACAACGGAATCCCGTTCTGCTGCAACGGTTTCGGTTCGACTATCGCCCGGGCAACCTGATAGTGCTCACCGTCGAAGCTGACCTTCCCGTCGCGCCACACGTCGCGCATGATCTGAACCCCCTCGTCGAGGCGGCCCAACCGCACCCCGGCCGACGGGAACCCGTATCCGTAGGCGCGCCACTCGTGCTCGTACCAGCCGCCACCGATGCCCATTTGAATCCGCCCGCCCGAGATGATGTCGCACGTGGCGGCGACCTTGGCGAGATAGACCGGGTTGCGGTAGCTCATCGCCGTGCACATCTGGCCGAGCTTGATGCGCGACGTCGTCGCCGAGTAGGCCGACATCAGCGTCCACGCCTCGTGGGTCGCTTCGGCGGTGGGCACCGGCACGGTGTGGAAGTGGTCGTACACCCACAGCGAATCCCAGGCGTCGCTGCCGTCCGCGTAGGCGGCGAGGTCGCGCATCACCGGCCACTGCTCTTCGGGAGGAATGTCCACCAGGTCGAGTCGCCAGCCCTGCGGAATGAACAGTCCGAAGCGCATGGCATCCGACTTTAGGCCACCAGGGCCTCCAGGTCAGTAGGTCGCGACGGCCCAGCCGTGCAAATAACTTAGCTGCGCTCAACACGATCACCACGCTGCGCGGGATTTCGCCACGCCCCCACACCAGCGCTACGCCGCGGCAGGGCGCAGGCGCGCTTTCCTCGCCGGCGCCGCCGATATGTTCGCTGACCGGCGCTTTCTGTTGTATGGTGTGGCTCACTCGCGGTTCTTTGTGTGATATTTGCCACAACTAGGAGGCGGACGTGTCCCGTGATCCGATCCCCGGGATGAAGACTCACCCGGTGCGTCCCGGCGGCACCATCGGCGTTCGCTGGTTCTATGTCCTCCTGCTCGCCGTGATCGCGATCGCCGCCGTCGCGGGCGTGGTGAGCACAGCGGCGATGGGACAGACTCCCGTCGCGATCGCGATCGGCCTCGTCGCGCTCGCGTTCTTCTCCCGGGTTGGGTGCTGACGCTCGATCCCCTGTTGTGATGGAGGCCGGGACTAGCCTGGCGCCATGGCCCTGTCAAAAGACGAACGCGAACAATTCCTGGCCGAACCTCATATCGCCGCGCTGTCGGTCAGCGCAGGTGACAAACGCGGGCCGCTGACCGTCCCCATCTGGTACCAGTACACCCCGGGCGGCGAGCCTTGGGTGCTCACCGGCGACGGCTCGCGCAAGCACCGGCTCATCGAGGCGCAGGGCGAGTTCACTCTGATGGCGGAGCGGCTCGAGCCGACGGTCCGGTACGTAGCGGTCGACGGCCCGGTCAGCCGCATCGAGCCGGGGACCGACGACCGACTCGTCGAGCTGACCAAACGGTATCTGCCGCCCGACAAGGTCGACGCCTACCTCGAGTTCGCCCGCCGTGAGCACGGCAACAGCGTGGTGATCTTCATGAAGCCGCAGCACTGGCTGTCGGCCGATCTGGGGTCGATGTGAGCCGATGTCGTCACGGCAGCTGCTCTTCAAGACGTTCTACCGGCTCGGCTTCGTGCCCTGGGACGGCCACCCGATCGCCGACAGCCTGCGCGACCTGGTCGACGACGCCGCGCTGCCGGCCGGCAAGGCACTCGACCTCGGCTGCGGCACCGGTGACAACTCCATCTATCTGGCCCGGCGCGGCTGGCAGGTGACGGGCGTCGACTTCGTGGCGAAGGCCGTCGAGCGGGCGCGCGCCAAAGCCGCGGCCGCCAGGGTCCCCGTCACGTTCGCTCATGCGGACGTGACCCGCTTGTCGTCGGAAGGAGTCGGATCCGGCTTCGACCTGATCGTCGACAGCGGGTGTCTGCACGGCATGAGTCCCGGGGACCGCGATGCGTACGTCCGCGAGATCACCGCGGTGGCGGCACCGCAGGCCCGGCTGCATCTGGTCGGCTTCATCCCCGGCGCGTCATTCGGTGTCCCAGGCATCGCTGCCGGTGAGGTGGCCCGCAGGTTCGCGGCGGGCTGGACGCTGGTTTCGTCGGGAAGCGAACCGGCGATGAACCACAACGGCAAAGACCCGGCACGTTACTACCTCTTGCAGCGCCGTTCGTAGAGCGCTGCGACCGCCGGCAGGCTGACCTTCAGCGCCGGGTTACGTGGCAGCTCGTCGACCACCGCAACGGCAACAGGCACGTTGTACGCCGGAAGGTGCTGGCGGACAAGACTTTCGAGCTCGGTGGCCAACGGCGGGGTGGTACCGGGTGCCACTTCGACCGCGGCGAACGGGACTTGGCCCAGCCGCTTGTCGGGCACGCCGACGACACAGGCGTCGCGGACAGCTGGATGCGATATCAGCACGCGGCGAACGGTTTCGGGCAGGATCTTGAACCCGCCGCGGTTGATGGCACCGTCCGCCCTGCCGTGCAGGGTGACGAAGCCGTCGTCGTCGATCGAGGCGATGTCGGTGGTGCGGATCCAATCGGGGCTGATCGGAGCGACTTTCGCCTCGAGCAGACCGTGTTCGCCCGCGGACAGCTCGGCGCCGGTGTCCGGATCGACCACACGCACCTCGGTGTCGGGGAGCGGCCTGCCGACGCTGTTGCGTTTGGCCTCGCCGAACCGCTCGACGTCGTCGGGAGTCCACGCGCACAGTGAGCCCGCGAATTCGGTTGCGCCGTATGCCAACCGGATCGGAATATCGAAGTTCTTCTCGAACTCGTCGCGGGTTTCCGGGTCCAGCGGACCGGACGCGCTGATCAGGAACTCCAGTGACGCGAGATCCTCCTTGGCCACGTCGGCGTCGAGCAGCATGCGGAAGACGGCGGGCTGCACGCCCGATCGCTGGATGCCATGGGTCTTGATCGCCGACACGAACCCGTCGACACTGAACCTCTCGAGCATCACTATGCGTCGCGTGTTGTACACGCCCGCGACCAACTGGCACACACCGATGCCGCCGAACTGCCAGTAGGCGAGTTCGGGTGGGGCGTCGGCGGCCGCGGCTTCCCCGCTGGTGACGCTGAAGACGGTGCGTTCGAGCACGGCGGTCTTGATCGCCTGGCGCTTCGGTGGACCAGTGGTGCCACTGGTCAGAATCTGCAGTGCGACATCGGGTTCCGCGGCGGCGTGCCGGTGGACCGGGTCGCAGTGCTCCAATCCTGCGACGACCACGACCGTCGGCTCCGTCAACGCGATCGCTACACCCACGCAGCCGGTTCGCCCGGCGGCATCGACGACGGGCGCCGTCCAGTCCTCGACGTCGGCGACGACGGCCGAAAGGTTCAGCTTCTCGACGTCGCGGCCGATCGCCTCGGGCGACTGGAACGAGTAGGTCATCGACAGCGGCCTGCCCGCGGCGAGGAAGCCGATGATCGCGGCGGCATGTTGCAGCCGGTTGCGCACCACCAGTCCGACCGGCGCGTCGTCGGGAACGCCTGCGCCTTTCAGCGCCGAGGCAATGGCGTCCGCGTACGCGGTGAGGTCCGCGCCGGTGTACCAGCGGCCCTCGAACTCGATGCACTGCCGATCGCCGTAGCTCGCCAGGCCTGCCGCGAACCGTTCGGTGAAGCTCTCGGGCACGGCCACAATCTAGCCAATTCCGCGAGCGCTCACCCTGGTACGGTTTCAGTCCGCTGAAACGTACGCAGGTGAGCGCTCGCCGCGCCGTTCGCCTTACGTCAGCGACGCCGGCGGATTGAACCGCTCTCCGTACTTGGCGGCCAGTTCCTTGGCGCGGGCCACGAAGGCCTCCTTGCCGACGCCACCCGGACCCTGGTAGCCGACGATGAACTGCGCCGAGCCGCCGGTGTAGGGCGGGAAGCCGATGCCCATGATCGAGCCGATGTTCGCGTCGGCAGTCGACGTCAGCACGCCTTCGTCGAGACACTTCTGGGTCTCCAGCGCCTCGGCGAACAGCATCCGGTCGATCATGTCCTGCAACGGGATCGACGTGCTACCGGAGTTGAACGTCTCGGCGAGACCCGGCCACAATCCGGCCCGCTTGCCGTCGGCGTACTCGTAGAAGCCCGCGCCCTTCAACCGGCTGGGTCGGCCGATCTCGATCATCTTCTCGACGACGGCCTCGGCCGGGTGCGGCTCATAGGTGCCACCCGTGCTCTCGACGCCCTTGCGGGTGGCGACGGCGATCTTGTGCATCAGCTCGAGGTTGAGCTCGTCGGAGAGCTGCAGCGGCGGCGCCGGATAGCCCGCCTGCGAACCGGCCTGCTCGATGCTCGCGGGCGCGATGCCCTCGCCGAGCATCGCGAGTGCCTCGTTGACGAAGGTGCCGATGACGCGGCTGGTGAAGAAGCCGCGGCTGTCGTTCACCACGATCGGGGTCTTGCCGATCGCCAGCGTGTAGTCGAACACCCGGGCCAGCGCCTCGTCCGAGGTCTTCTCGCCCTTGATGATCTCCACCAGCGGCATCTTGTCGACCGGGGAGAAGAAGTGGATGCCGATGAAGTCCTCCTGGCGCTTCACCCCGGTCGCCAGGCCGGTGATCGGCAGCGTCGAGGTGTTCGACCCCAGCAGCGCGTTGGGCTCGACGATGTCCTCGATCTCACCGAAGACCTTGTGCTTGAGGTCCTGGTCCTCGAACACCGCCTCGACGACGAAGTCCACGCCCTTAAGATCGGCCGGGTCACCCGTCGGCGTAATGCGGGCCAGCAGCGCGTCGGATTTCTCCTGCGTGGTCCGGCCGCGCTCGAGCGCCTTGGCCTCGAGCTTCTCCGAGTACCCCTTACCCTTCTGCGCGGCCTCGAGACTGACGTCCTTGAGCACGACGTCGAACCCGGCCTTGGCCGAGACGTAGGCGATGCCGGCACCCATCATGCCCGCGCCCAGCACGCCGATCTTGTTGATCTTGACGGGGTCGATACCGTCGGGCCGGCTGCCTCCGCCGTTGATGTACTGCAGGTCGAAGAAGAACGCCTGGATCATGTTCTTGGCGGTCTGCCCGGTGACCAGCTGCGTGAAGTAGCGGCTCTCGATACGGCTCGCGGTGTCGAAGTCGACCTGCGCGCCCTCGACGGCCGCGTTCAGGATCGCCCGCGGCGCCGGCATCGGCGCACCTTTGAGCTGCTTGCGCAGCAGCGCCGGGAACGACGGCAGGATGCTCGCCAGGGCCGGCGATGTCGGAGTTCCGCCGGGCATCTTGTAGCCCTTGGCATCCCACGGCTGCACATGCGCGTCGGGATTGGCCTTGATCCAAGCCTTCGCGGCGGGCACCAATTCGTCGACGCTGCCGACCAATTCGTCGACCAGGCCGGTCTCCTTGGCCTTGCCCGGCTTGAAGCGGGTGCCCTGGGAAAGCACCTCCATGAAGGCCTTCTGGATGCCGAACATCCGCACGCTGCGCGTTACGCCGCCCGCACCCGGCAGCAGGCCCAGCGTCACCTCGGGGAACCCGACGACCGCACCGGGCACATCGGCGATGATGCGGTGATGCGAGGCCAGGCAGATCTCCAGGCCGCCGCCGAGCGCGGCGCCGTTGATGGCCGCCACGACGGGCTTGCCCAGCGTCTCCAGCGCACGTAGATCACGCTTGATGCCCTCGACCTCGGCGAAGAACTCGCCGGCGTTCTCCGGGCCCGCCTGGACGATGGTGTTGAGGTCGCCGCCTGCGAAGAAGGTCTTCTTCGCGCTGGTGATGACCACACCGGTGATCGAATCCTTCTCCGCGACAAGACGTTCGACCGCGTTGCGCATGGATTCCCGGTAGTGCTCGTTCATCACGTTGGCCGAGCCGGTCGGGTCGTCCAGCGTCAGGGTGACGATACCGTCGGCATCCTTGTCCCACTTGATCGTGTTCTCCGCCATTTTCAGACCCTCTCGATGATGGTGGCCACGCCCATGCCGCCGCCGATGCACAGCGTGATCAGCGCACGCCGGGCGTTGCGACGCTCGAGCTCGTCGACCATGGTTCCGGTGATCATGGCGCCGGTGGCGCCCAACGGGTGACCCATCGCGATGGCGCCACCGTTGACGTTGAGCTTCTCGTCGGGGATGTCGAGGTCCTTCTGGAACTTCAGCACCACCGAGGCGAACGCCTCGTTCAGCTCGAACAGGTCGATGTCGTCGACTGTCAGGCCGGCACGGTCGAGCACCTTGCGAGTGGCCGGGGTCGGCCCGGTCAGCATGATGACCGGATCGGCGCCGCTGGTGGCGGTGGCCACGACGCGCGCCCGCGGGGTGAGACCCTGAGACTGGCCGGCCTTCTCGGAGCCCACCAGCACCAGCGCGGCGCCGTCGACGATGCCGGAGCTGTTGCCGCCGGTGTGGACGTGGTTGATCTTCTCGACGAAGTGGTACTTCTGCAGCGCCACGTCGTCGAATCCACCCATCGCACCCACTCCGTCGAACGCGGTCTTCAGCTGGCCGAGGCCCTCCAGCGTGGTGTCGGGACGCATGTGCTCGTCGTGGTCGAGGATGACCAGACCGTTCTGGTCGCGCACCGGGACGACGGACTTGGCGAAGTAGCCACCCGACCACGCCGCGGCGGCCTTTTCCTGGCTGCGCAGCGCGTAGCGGTCGACGTCTTCGCGGGAGAAGCCCTCGATCGTCGCGATCAGGTCGGCGCCGATGCCCTGCGGCACGAAGCCGATGCTGTAGTTCGTCTCCGGGTCGCTGGCCCACGCGCCGCCGTCGGAGCCCATCGGAACACGGCTCATGGACTCGACGCCGCCCGCGAGAACCAGGTCGTCCCAGCCGGAGCGGACCTTCTGTGCGGCGGTGTTGACCGCCTCCAGACCCGAGGCGCAGAACCTGTTGAGCTGGAACCCGCCGGTGGTCTCGGGCAGTTTGGCCACCAGCGCGGCGGTGCGGGCGATGTCGCCGCCTTGGTCGCCGACGGGCGACACGCACCCGAGGATGACGTCGCTGATCAGGTTCTCGTCGAGATCGGGGTAACGGCTGCGCAGCTCCTCGATCAGCCCGACGACCAGGTTGACCGGCTTGACCTCGTTCAGCGCACCGTTCTTGTTCTTGCCGCGAGGCGTGCGGATCGCCTCATAGATGAAGGCTTCTTCAGACATGGAGACATTTCCTGTTCAGATTGGGTTGGGGGATGCCTGTCCACTTGGACGGTAGTCCTCTGCCCGGCAGCCTAACAGCCTCGGCCAACCTGTTGGTTGGGCACTGCACCGTCGCTTTCTCGCCGCCGACGTGCACTCACTGCGAAATTTCGGCTCGATCTTCGCAGTGGGCGCACGCTGGGCGGCGCCTACGCTCATCGGCTATGACGGTTCGCAGGCTACAGCCGTATGCGGTGACTATCTTCGCCGAGATGTCGTCGCTGGCAGCCCGTATCGGCGCAGTCAACCTCGGACAAGGCTTTCCCGACGAGGACGGGCCGTCGGCGATGCTCGAGATCGCCCAGAACGCGATCGCCGAGGGCGTCAACCAGTACCCGCCCGGTCTCGGTATCGCGCCGCTGCGCGAGGCCATCGCCGCGCAACGCGAACGCGCGTACGGCACCGAGTACGACCCGCACTCCGAGGTGCTGGTAACCGTCGGCGCCACCGAGGCGATCGCGTCCGCTGTCCTGGGCCTGGTCGAACCCGGCTCCGAGGTGCTGCTGATCGAGCCGTTCTACGACTCCTACTCCCCCGTCATCGCGATGGCGGGCTGCGAGCGCCGGGCGGTCCCCCTGCTTCAGGACGGGCGCGGATTCGCAATCGATGTCGACGGCCTGCGAAACACCGTCACACCCAGGACCAAAGCGCTAATCGTCAACTCGCCGCACAACCCCACCGGCATGGTCGCCGGTGACGACGAACTACGGGCGGTGGCCGAACTGGCCGTCGAGGCCGACCTCCTAGTGATCACCGACGAGGTCTACGAGCATCTGGTATTCGACGGCCGCCGCCATATTCCGCTGGCGTCCTACCCCGGTATGGCCGACCGCACGATCACGATCTCGAGCGCCGCCAAGATGTTCAATGTCACCGGCTGGAAGATCGGCTGGGCTTGTGGCGCAGCCGATCTCATCGCGGGTGTGCGAGCCGCGAAACAGTACCTGTCCTACGTCGGGGGCGCACCGTTCCAACCGGCCGTGGCGCACGCGCTCAACAATGAAGACGCCTGGGTGGCCGCGCTGCGAGAGTCGTTGCAGGCCAAGCGCGACCGGCTGGGCAGCGCGCTGGCCGACCTCGGCTTCGGGGTACACGACAGCTTCGGGACCTACTTCCTGTGCGCCGACCCGCGCCCGCTGGGTTTTGCCGACAGCGCCGCGTTCTGTGCGGAGCTGCCGCAGAAGGCGGGGGTCGCGGCCATCCCGATGTCGGCGTTCTGCGATCCGGGCGCCGAGCACGCCGGCGCGTGGAATCACCTGGTGCGCTTCGCGTTCTGCAAGCGGGACGAAACCTTGGACGAGGCGATCCGCCGACTGGAAGTGCTGCGCAACGGCTAGGTAGCCGCGGCCATCACCCGACGGCGCAGGTTCTCGGTCGCGATGTCGAGCACGATCTTCTTGGCGCGGCGCACCAGAAACTCGGGAATCGGCGCGGCCAGGTCGAGGATGATGTCGAAGCGCACGCGGGTGCGGTCCTCGCCTTCCGGGGTGAGGTTGTACTCGACGTGCTGACCGCGCTGCTGCATGTTGGCCTTGGCGTCCCAGACCATCCAGTCGTCGCCCCAGTGGTACTCGAGCAACTCCTTGTCGGTGATTCCCATGATCTTGACCGTCGCCTTGACGTGGTGGGGACGGCCGTCCGGATACCGGTCGAGCACCTCGGTGTGCTTGTGCACAGGCGACCACAAGGGGACCGCGTCGATGTCGGCGAGCGTCTCCATGATCGCGTCCTTGGGCGCCTCGAAGACCACTTCCCTCGATGCCCGCACTGCCATACGGCAAATCGTAGCTAACTCGACAGCCTAGTGCCTAGCCTTTTCCAGCAAATTTTCCTACCACCCGATATCGGTGATCGGAGTGGCGGCCTGCGGCGGTGCGCCGACGGGGCCGGCCGGGGTTCTCGAGAACCGAGGCGCCGGGGCGGCCTGGTCTACACCATTGGCCCGCACCAGCGTTGAGCGTGCGCGTAGATGGTCGTTGTGTGCCGCTTCATTCCACGTCAGTACCGGCGTGACGCATGCGTCGGTGCCCACGAAGATCTCGGCCCACTGGTCGCGGGTCTTGCCCGCAAACCGGGCGGCGAACAGCTTGTGCATCTGTGGGAACGCTGACTTGTCCAGTTGCCCGGGTACCTCGTCGGCGCTGAGCCCGAGGCCCGCCAACAGCTGAGCGAAGAACTGCGGCTCGATCGCCCCGACCGCCATGTACTTGCCGTCGGCCGTCTCATAAGTGCGGTAGAACGGGGCGCCGCCGTCGAGCATGAACGACTCACGCTCGTCGCGCAGCGTGCCGGTCGACTTCATCGTCCACATGTCCTGAGTCAGCGAGGCCACGCCGTCGACCATCGCCGCGTCGATCACCTGGCCCAGTCCCGAGCGCTCCCGCTCGTACAGCGCGGACACGATGCCAAGCAGCACGAGCATCGACCCGCCGCCATAGTCGGCGACCAGGTTCAGCGGTGCGACCGGCGGCCGGTCCCGGTAGCCGATCGCCGACAGCGCGCCGGTCTGCGACAGGTAGTTGATGTCGTGGCCCGCGGTCTGCGCTAGCGGACCGTGCTGGCCCCAACCGGTGATCCTGGCGTAGATCAGCCGCGGGTTCACCGCCGCGCAGTCGTCGGGTCCGATGCCGAGCCGTTCACAGGTGCCGGGCCGGAAGGGGTCGACGAGCACGTCAGCCTTGGCGGCGAGGTTCAGCAGTGCGGCCCGGTCCTTCTTCACGTCCAGGTCGACGACGCGCTTGCCGCGGTGCAGGAGGTCGACGTTCTCCGCGGGCATCTGCAGTCCGCCGGGTCTGCGCACGCGGACCACGTCGGCGCCGAGGTCGGCCAGCACCATCGCGGCGTGCGGTCCCGGACCGATGCCACCGAGCTCGATGACCTTCACGCCCGCTAGGGGGCCGGTATCCGTCACGCGACCTCACGCTACTAGCGGCGTCCGCTTCGAGGGCTCGCCGTCAATATCGTCACTTCTTCTCACTCCCACCGAGCTGCGGTCATACGCTTGGCGAATCGGGCGGTCCATGCATGCGCCGCCCGGATCGGCGGTGATGCTATTGACGTCGGCGGCAGCGCTGTGCCGGTCCTGCGGGGCGGCACCACACGAGGGCGCTCGATTCTGTGACGCCTGCGGGACTCCGCTGCTGGCGTCAACCGATGCGGCCGAGTACAAGCAGGTGACGGTGTTGTTCGCCGACGTAGTGCGCTCGATGGATATCGCTGCCGCACTCGACTTGGAACGATTTCGCGGGATCATGACCGAGCTTGTCGAGCGGTCGGCGGCGGTGGTGCAACGCTACGGCGGCGGAACGGTGGAGTACACCGGAGACGGAGTGATGGCACTATTCGGCGCCCCAATCGCGTTCGAGGATCACGCTTTCCGAGCCTGTTTGGCGGCACTGGCGATCCAGGACGAGGTCAAGCGGCTGGCCACCGACGTGCAGCACCGCGACGGAATCGATCTGCGTGTGCGCATCGGCCTGAATTCAGGTCAGGTGATCGCCGGCGACATCGGTTCGGGGACTCTGGGGTACGCCGCGATGGGTCGTCAAGTCGGCTTCGCGCAGCGGATGGAATCCGCGGCGCCCCCGGGCGGGGTGATGCTCTCGGAGTCGACCGCGAATCTGGTCGAGCGCACGGCGACGCTCGGTGAGCCGGAGTGGGTGCACATCAAGGGGACCGACGCACCGGTTTCCGCGCGCCGTCTGCTGGCGATCGGCCCGCGCGACGCTGTGATCGCGCGCCCCGAGGCGAGCATGTTCGGTCGAGGCTGGGAGATGGCGGCGCTCGACGCGATGGTCGACCGCACGATCGGGGGCCGCGGCAGTGTGGTGACCGTCGTGGGCCCGCCGGGAATCGGCAAGAGCCGAGCGGCCAGAGAGTTGGCGGCGTCGGCCGCAGGACATGGGCTCGAAGTGCTGTGGACCTTCTGCGAGTCGCACACCAGCGACGCTTCTTTTCATGTGGTGGCGCGACTGCTACGGGCATGGATCGGGATAACCGACCTCGAAGGCGAAGCCGCCCGCGCCCAGGTGCGTGCGCGACTTCGCGATGCCGACCCGCAGGATCTGTTGCTGCTCGATGATCTGCTTGGCATCGCCGACGCGGATGCGCCGCTGCCCCAGATCGACCCGGACGCGCGACGGCGCCGGTTGAGGGCGCTGATCAACGCCGCGTCGTTGGCCCGCACCGAACCGGTGCTTTTCATCATCGAGGATGTGCACTGGATCGATGAGGTCAGCGAATCGATGATCGCCGAACTCCTGGCCGTCATCCCGCAGACGCCGTTGATGGTGCTCATCACCGCCCGCCCCGAATACCAGGGTGTTCTGACACGGGTGCACGGCGCCCAGACGATCGCGCTTGCCCCCCTAGGTGATTCGGACAGCATCGCACTGATCGTCGAGCTGCTGGGTTCAGATCCCTCGGTGGGTGAGCTGGCGGCGATCATCGCCGAGCGCGCTGCGGGAAACCCGTTTTTCGCCGAGGAGATGGTGCGTGAGTTGGCCCAGCGCGGTGTGCTGGCCGGTGAGCGCGGCGACTATGTCTGTCGGGTGGATGTCGCCGAAGTGAGTGTTCCGGCCACGGTGCAGGCGACCATCGAGGCGCGCATCGACCGGCTGAGCACCAGGGCCAAGCGGACACTGACCGCGGCGTCCGTGATCGGCGCGCGCTTCGATGCAGAGCTGCTCGCCGCGTTAGGCATCGATGCAGAGGTCGATGAGCTGCTGGACGCGGAGTTGATCGATCAGGTGCGCTTCACTCGCAGCCCGGGGTACGCGTTCCGGCATCCGCTGATCCGTGCGGTGGCCTACGAATCGCAGCTCAAATCCGATCGCACCCAGTGGCACCGGCGTCTGGCCGGAGCAATCCAGGAGCGTGCGTCCGACTCGGTGGAGGAGAACGCGGCGCTGGTCGCCGAACACCTCGAAGCAGCGGGCGAGCTGCACGCGGCGTATGGCTGGCACATGCGCGCAGGTGCGTGGTCAGCCAACCGCGATGTCCACGCTGCGCGGGTCAGCTGGGAGCGGGCCCGCCGCATCGCCGACACGCTGCCTGTCGACGACACCGACCGACTGTCGATGCGCATCGCGCCGCGAACCATGCTGTGCGCCACCGACTTCCAAGCCCGAGCAGTCCAGGAAAGCCGAGGCCGCTTCGCTGAGCTACAGGAGTTGTGCAGCGCAGCCGGTGACAAGGTCTCGCTGGCCATCGGCATGACCGGGCTGGCATCCGAGCTCCTCTACGCGGGGCGTTCGCGCGAGGGATCCCGGCTGGCGTCCGAACAGATGGCACTGCTCGAGTCGATCGGCGATCCCACCTTGACCATGGGTTTGGCGTTCATCGGTTTCCTCAACTGGTTCAACGTCGGTGCATTCGGGGAGATCTTGCGGTGGTCGCAGACCGTCGTCGACCTGGCCGGCGGTGACCCCGCCAAGGGGGCCGGCTTCGGTCTGGGATCACCGCTGGCGGCCGCGTTGGCATGGCGCGGTGTCGCCCGGTGGTGGCTGGGCCGTCCCGGCTGGCGCCAAGACCTCCACGACGCCCTCGCGATGGCCCGACACAGCGACCCGACAACTCTCGCGCTTGTCGTCGGCTGGACCTACGGTGCCGCGACAACCTATGGCGTGCTTCGGCCCGATGACTCGGCGCTGCTCACGTGCGAGGAGGCGGTGCAGACCGCCCAACGGGCCAGCAGCGATATCGCGGTGATCTTCGCCGAGTTCTCGTTGGCTTGCGCGCTGCTATATCGGGACGCCGAAGCCGATCGTCACCGCGGGCTGGACCTGATGATGCAGGTCCGCGACAGGTTGCGCGAGCGTATTCCCTCCTTGATCCCGCTCACCGAGTTGCTGGCCGCCCCGGAGAGGGCCAGACGCGGCGATCGGGAAGCTGCCATCGGTGTCATGCGAGAAGCCGTGACCGAACTGCACCAGGCGGCGCGGGTCGGATATGTCGTTTTCGGGACCGGCGTACTGGTGGAGGCGCTGCTGGAGCGGGGCGCCGAGGGAGATGTGGCCGAAGCCCAAGAGGCGATCGATCGGTTAACGAACCTGCCTGCAGACAATGGTTCGGCGGTCGTCGACATCACGCTACTGCGGTTGCGCACGCTGGTAGCCCGGGCACGCGGCGACGATCTTGCCTACCGGGACCTGGTGAGTCGCTACCGCGCGACGGCGGAATTGCTTGGTTTCAAAGGACATATCGCCTGGGCCGAAGCCATGCGGGAGGCCGACGAAGCCAATGCGAGCCAACAAGATTGAACGCCAGCCTACCCCTCGCAGGCTGACGTCCAATCCGCCGCTCACCTCAAGCGGTTCGCAGCACGTCGACCGCTTCCAACCGTCGCGCATGAAAGACCGGATAGACGGCCGCAGCCAGCACGAGCACGATCACCGCCACGACGCCGCTTCGTAATGGCCCGTCCAGCACCGCCCAGTGGACCTTGATGCCGTAGTACACCGGCGAGCCCAGCGTCCACAGATACGTCAGACCGAGGCCGCCCAACGAACCGAAGACGGCGGCAGCGAGGCCGAGTAGGCCGGCATGCGCGAGCACGACCGCCTGCTCCTGCCACGGTGTCACACCGATCGCGCGCAACGCCGCGCGCTCCCGCTTGCGTTGTACGAGTCCGAGTACGAACACATTCAGCACGCTCAGGCCCGCCAGCGCCATCACGATGTACCCGCTGATTGTGAACGGCTCCAGGAAGCGGGTGATCCCCTGCGCGGCCACCGAACGCCACTGCTCGTCATCGTAAACCGCAAGTCCGGCATCGAGATCCAGGAAGTCCCGACGATGGACGGTTGCCTCGGCGGGAGACGAATAGCGCACCGCGGCCTGGTCGCGGACGGCTGCCCAGTCGGTGCGCGCCAGCTGTTCTGACGTCAGGACGATGTCGCCCACCGCCGTGTCGTCGATCATCCGCGGGTGAAAGACCCCGGCCACGCGGTACCGCTTCGCTCCGTCGACCGTCGGCAGTTCGACCGTATCGCCCGCGGTGACGCCCAGCCGACTGGAGGCGACCTCGCTCAAGCCGATCTGCCCGTCGCGCAGGCCCTGCCACATTTCATCGTCGGCACCGGTCGGTTGATAGCGCGCTCGGCTGTACCAATCGCCCGGCGTCACACCGATGACAAGGCGCGACAACGTCCCTGACGAGATGGTCGACCGCCAGCGCGCCGACGTGTTGTGGCCGTCGGCGGCACCGGCCACCAACTCGAACGTGGAGTCCGCGAGGTGGCCGTCTCGCTGATCGAGCACCGATTGGGCCGTGACGAGCAAGGCCGCGGGCAAGCGGTCCGTTTTCTGCTCTGCCACCTGTGAGCTGGCGAGCAGTTGCATGCCATGTGAGCCGATGGCCAAGCCGCTGCCGACGGTGAGCAGGGCGACGGACATCGCGAACAGCAGCGTGTAACGCCGGACATCGGCACGCAGCAGGCGCCCGGCGTCTGGTCGGACGGCGGTCAGCAACTCGATCAGCGGCCCCGCTCCGCGCGGAGCGATCCACAGCGCCACAAACGCGACTCCATAGAGCCCGAGCGCGATGCCGTTGATGCCGACGTTCAGCGGTAGCGACCCGCGCTCGAAAATCCGCAGCGCGACGTGGGAGGCCGCCAGCATCGCTGCGCCGATGACGAGCGGCCACACCGGGATCGTCCTCACGCGCTGCATCCCGCCGGCGCCGGCCATCGAGGCCAACGGGCCTTCACGGACGAGTCGCAGGGCCGGCCCGATCATGGCGAGGACTCCCGAGACGGTACCCGCGGCCGCGCCGATCGCGATCAAGCTCGGCGTGAAATGCGCTACGGGGGTGGCGCCGGAGCCGGCCAAAATGGCTTGGCCGTGCCGATGCACCAGATACGTCCCGAGCAGAAAGCCGCTCGGCACCCCCGCCAGTCCCCCGAGTACTCCTACCACGGCGCCTTCGCCGAGCATGCCGGCGAACAAGCCGACCGGCTTCGCGCCCATCGCGCCGATGCTTCCCATCACCGCCCGGCGGTCCTCGACCGCGAGCAGGATGGTGTTGACGGCGATGAGAAAGCCGATCAACACTCCTGCCAGCACCGTCAAGTTGAAGCTCGGCCTACCGTTCTCCAGCACCGCAGGCAGATGCGGCCGGGGCGGACCCGCCGTCGCGATACCGGCGATGACGCGATCGATCTCGGTCATGATCGGCGCGCCGGGTCTGGGCAGCACGAACGCGGCGGTGACGTAGCCCGGTGTGGAGAGCATGCGCGCGGCGGTCTCCCAGGAGGGCGCGAACAGCACGTAGCCGTTGTTGATGGCCTCGACGCGGTCGAACTCCGGGAACGTCCAACCCAGATGTGCCGAGCCCGGTGGCAGGCCGGGGATGCGTAATTCGTCCCCGAGCCGCAAGCCATGACGCTCGGCGACGACCGTCGCCATCTGCAGTGGTACACCTGGACCGTCAGCGGGCTTCTCGCCTCGAGTGCGCTGTTCGCAGTTGAAAGGGCCGACCAGCAACTCGATTTGGCAGGACCCGCCGAGCAGGAAGAAACCCTGCTCGTCGCCCGCGACGTCCACCGGCGTCAAGCCGGCGACGACCGGGATGACGGCCCGCGCCCCCGTGACCTCGGCGCGCAGCCGGTCGACGGTGTCGATCGGCAACCGGCCACCCACATTCGGGCTGACCTCGACGACCCCGGCGGCGGCGGCGTGGGTGAGCGAGGGCCCATACGAGTCGAACGGGCGCAGGAGTTCGGCCTTGAGTATCAGCGACCCGACCACCACGGTCACCCCGACGGCGACACCGATCACGCTGAGCAGCGTCCGGCGCCAGTCTGCGATCAACGCGGCGAGGTGGATCCGCTGAAACGGCACCCATACGCCGCGCAGCCGATGCATCACCTCTCCCCGACAGGGGCGGCGTCGACCTCGTACGCGCACCCGTCGACAAGGTGTAGTTCACGGGAGCCGTAGCGGGCCGCCGTTTGGTCGTGGGTCACCATCACGACCGCCGCACCGTCTTCGTCCGACAGCGAGCGCAGGAGTTCCAAGACCTCGATCGACGAATGACGATCCAGGTTCCCCGTCGGCTCATCGGCGAGGATGATGGCAGGTCGGGCCACCAGAGCGCGCGCCACCGCCACCCGTTGCATCTGTCCGCCCGACAGTTCGGCCGGCAGGTGCGCGACCCGGTCGGCGAGCCCCACCCGGTGCAGTAACGCCTCCGCGCGCGCATCCGCAACTCGCGTCGGCATGCCGTCGAGCACCAGTGGCAAGGACACGTTCTGGACCGCGGTCAGCATTGGCACCAGGTTGAAGAACTGGAACACGAATCCGAGGTTGCGCCGCCGGAACGCGGCACGCGCGCCGGCTCTCATCGTCCACAGGTCTTGTCCGGCAACGGCAACCGTGCCGGTGTCCGGTGCGTCCAGGCCACCGGCGACATGCAGGAGCGTCGACTTGCCAGACCCCGACGGTCCGCTCACGACGACGAATTCACCTGCCGCCAACGTCAAGTCGAGATCGCTCAGCGCGTGCACCCGCTCGTCGCCCCGGCGGTAACTCTTCGTCACGCCCTCGAGCTTGAGCACCGGCGCGATGTCGCGATACTCGCATCGGTCTTGGAACAAGGTCACAGCCTTCGCATCTCTCGCGCCATGGCGGCGGATTCGAGGAAGGCTTCGCGACGTGGCGGATAGTGATGTGGCGGATAGTGCCGTGGCGGAGCGTGCTCCTCTGCCGGCACCGCAACCTGGGCGTGAGTCGACAGCAGCGCGCGCACGGCGGCGATCACGCCATAAGCGGGCCGGGTGCGGGCCGGCGCCGCAGCCGCTGCGGTGCTGAAGGCCACTTCTCGCACCGTGATGACCACCGGGTCGCAGGCTTTCTCAACTGATTGCCCGGTATTTTCGACGGCTTCTAGATGATCGGTCGGAACCGTGAACAAATCGGCCACTTCGTGCCTCCTCACTCGTCAGTTGCGTCCAATCGTCATTCGGGTACGTCGCGACGAACGCAGTAGGCCGCCACTGCAATCTGTGCGGTCTGGAGCCGATCAGTACTTAGCGGCCGTGCGGTGAGGTAGCAGCGCGGCGAGTTCTTCGCGGCTGGTGGTGCCGGTCTTCGCCATGGCCCGGTAGATGTGACTTTCGACCGTGCGCACGGACAACGTCAGTCGCTGGGCGACCGCGCGGTTCGACAGCCCCTCACCGATCATCATCACGATCTCCTCTTCGCGATCGGTCAGCGGCAAGGGTTCGGCGGCCTGACGCAACGCCGGAGTGCTGGCGCCGCACCGCTCGGCCAGGGCGACGGCGCGGCTCACGCATCCCAGCGCCGAGCCTCTCTTGTCTTCTCGGCGGTATGCCAGCGCAGCGTGGGCGGTCGCGTCGATCGCCGCAACGAGATCGCCTATGTGCTCGAATTCCCCTGCCACCGAGTCCAACCCGGCGGCATCACCGTTGCCCAGCGCCTCGGCAAATCGCGCGGCCAGGCCGGCACGGGGTCCCTCGACCATGGCTTCGAGCTCGCGCAACCTGGGCCCGCTGCTGCGCTCACCGAATTGTGTGGCGGTCTGCAGGCAAAGCGCCTCGGCCGCGAATTGCCCGTCTGCGCAGGCTCGCCGAGCAGCTGAGAGCGCTATGGTGATCGCCTCGCTGACGGCGCCCTGACTTGCCGCCACCCACGCTCGCATCAGCGACTGGTCGTGGTCCAGGAAGCGGAATCGGCGCGCCATCCTGGCCAGCGTGGTCTGCGCGGCGGTCGCCTCTCGGGTCATTCCGCGCATCGCGAGCGCGGTCACATGGGGTATGCGGTATCGGTATCCCCAGCCGTCGGGATGTGTTGCGTGCAATCCGTCGACGGCCTGCTCGAGCAGTGCGCATGCGCGGAGCAGATCACCGGCGCCGAGCGCGGCCCGGCCGGCCACCGCGGCGCCGAGCAGGTGCGCGACCCCTGGCAGATCGGCCGCTTGTTCGCGGGTCCGCTCGGCTACCGTCGTCGCGTCCTGGACCAGGCCAGCGAGAAGCAAGGCACTGACTTGCGCATCCGCGATGTTGAACCTCATCTGCGGGGCGTCGAGCGTGCGAGTCGCGACGGAGTAGCCGGAATCCGCGTACGCCATGGCGTCCGCGGTGCGTCCGGCATCCGCACAGATCTGGGCAAGCGACCAGGCTACTTCGGCGCCGACGACAGGAACATCCGCCAAGGCAACGGTTTTCGAGACCCGCAGCGCCTTCGCCGGCTGATCCATCGCGAACCAGTAGACGGTGAGGAAGGCGTCGAGGTAGGCCCGGGCGTCGGAGGGCGTGGCGGGCAGAACGTCGTCGATGAGTGCCTTTGCGCGCGCCGGATCGCCGAGCGCCCACAGCATGTTGCTCGACCGTAGAAAGGTGAGCCTGGCGCGGTCATGGTCGGTCAGCAGGCTGGTGTCGATCCCGGCGAGTACATCCTCGGCCTCCTCGCCTCGGCCCAGCCAGGAAAGCGCGTGCGCGCGAACGAAGTTCGGCTCCGCCGCCGCGCCGGCGTGGATCGCTGCCTCTGCGAGTCGATCCGCGAGGACCAGGTCTCCCAGCCAGACAGCACCGTAGGCCGCTCTGACGAGCAGATCGGCTTCGGGTGCGAGATCGGACTCGAGACTCAACGTCGCACGGCGCACGACGGCGCTTACGTCGTCGGGATCAGTCGATGCGGCGAGTTCCGACGCAACCGATCCGCGGAGCCGTCGTAGCCGGCTGTATGGCGCCCGCCTACGGCGGACCTCCGCGTAGAGCGGATGCGCCACCCGCACTTCGATTCCGCCGCCCGCGGGTTCCAGGCAAATCAGGCCACGGGTTTCGGCCTCCTCGACGGCGGGCGCATCGGTGATCCGCGTGAGGGCGCCGAGGTCGATCGGCTCTGCGACAGCTACCACGTCGATCACGTCACCGACCGGCGCCGGCAGGACTCCGATGCGCGACTCGATGAGCTCGATCAGGCCCGGCGGCATGACCGGATCGCCGACCCAGCGCCACGCTCCGTCTTCCCGCACGATCCGGCCGTCGGCGACCTCCTGCTCGACGATGTTCCTCAGATAGAGAACGTTGCCGCAGGTCAGCATCCACAACCGCCGAGCGGCATCAGAAGCCACCGGGCCGCCCAACGTCGCTTCCAGCAATGTGGCCGTCTCGCTCAACGACAGATGCTGCAGATCGAGTCGGCCGAACTCGTTGGCCGTCCACAACTCCTGCACAGCGGCGGGGACCGGCTCACCGTCGCGAACCGTGAGGATCACCTTGGCGGCGCCGCGCTGAACAATCTGGTGCACGACGAAGGTCGACAGATCGTCGAGCAGGTGTGCGTCGTCGACGCCGAGAACCACCCTGGCGGTCGACGAGGCGGGGGCCAGCGCCTCCATGACCCCGCGCAGCAGCTGGAAGGTGTCCGTGACGCCCGCCGGCGCCCAGGCCGCGAAAGCGCCGAGCGGGACCGCTCGGGCCGAGGACGCGCCCGCCGTCCATCGAGTCTCGAAACCTCGCGACGCCGCCTCCGACAACGCCTCGTGGGCGAGCCGGCTCTTGCCCACGCCTTCGGATCCGCAAAGGAGAACGCCGCACAAATCCGGGCCCGCGACAGCGGCCCCGATCGTTCGCATCTCCTGCGTGCGGCCAATTAACGGCCACGACAAGCGCACGCAAAGAGACTATGAGCCGGGATACCGCAGCGCGGGGATTTCGCGAGTTCGAACTGCGCAGCGTCAACCCTTCTTAAGCTTCAGCACCTGCTTGCGCAGACCATCGGTAGCCGACTCCAGGCCGCCCTTCATGGCACGCTTCAACACGAAGCCGGGGATCGGCACGGCAGGGTCGACGGTGATCTCGAAGCGCACCTTGGTCTTGTCACCGTCGGGAGTCAGTGTGTACGACGCGTCCTGGGTTTTGAGCTGACTGGATTCCAGCAAGGTCCAGCCGGCCTTGTTCTCGGTCCAGGTGTACTGCACGACCTGCTCGTCGGAAATCCCCATGGTTTTCAGCTTGATGCGGACCTTCGACGGTCTCCCGTCGGCGTGCCGGTCGAGCACCTCGGCGCCCTGGTGTTGGGAGGACCACTCCGGTGCACGCTCGACGTCGGCGATGACGTCGAGAATCTCGGCCGGGCTCGCGTCGATCACGACCTCGCGGGAATCGCTGGTAGCCATGCCTGACCCTAACCCCGTTACGGTTGACCGCATGGAGCTTTGGGAGCTTTGCGCCCGCGAACGGATCAGAGACACGCTCGCCCAGTACAACTGGTCGGGTGATGCGCTGCGGCTCCCCGAGCTTGCCGCCGCCTTCTGCGATGACGGGGTGCTCGAGGTGCGGGGCAGCGAACCGGTGCAGGGCCGCGCGCAGATCGTGAACTTTCTCGGCGGTGCCGTCGCGCAGCCGAATGCGACCGCCTCGCAGCCCAACGTCAAGCGCATCGTGCGCCACAACGTGACGAATATCCGGTTCACCGATCTGACGCCGCACGAGGCCCGGGTCGCGTGCTACTTCACGGTGTTCACCGAGATCGGGCTCGACCACTACGGCCGCTACCGCGACGTGTTCGTTCCGGTCGGCGGCAACTGGCTGATCCGCCACCGCTTCGTCTCGACGGACTGGGCCGCACCAGGCTCGACGATGGCTCGCTGAACACACGTCGCGAGTTCTGCGCCAGCGCTACTTTCGCCGGCCATGACCCTGGCTAAGAAGTCGGCGCAAGATCTGGTCCCGGACTACCCCGGCGGCACCAGCATCGACTGCCAGTCCTTGGATTGCGGGTGGGCGAGGTCGGCCTGCGTGTGTGCCTTGCCGTCGGGGCCGACGTAGACACCGGTGGCCGGGTCGTAGGGCACTGAGGCGACGGGCGCCGTCGGTCGCGGGTCCTGGCCGGGCGCGTACTGCGGCACGCCCTGCCCGCTGCGCGTCGCGTTCGGATCGCCCTTCCAGTTGTACCCGTCGTTGAGTGGGACGTACTGCTCGTCGCTCTCGCACAACTCGACCGTCGGGGCACGCTTGCCGGGCACCGTCTCGCACGGGATATTGCGAACGCCACGGACATTGAGGTCCGAATCCTGCGGCACGCGGCAGTACAGGTCCCCGGCCGGGCGTTCGGGGGCGTCCTGCTCGGACGGCGAGCGCTGTTGACGCACGGGCAGGAACCCGGTGTTGCAGGGCGGCGGCAGGTTCAGGTTGAGGTTGAAGTCGAGATAGATGCCCCGGTAGTCCTGTTTCGTGTTGGCGTTCGGAAGAACGATCGCCGACATCACGGCGGTGCCCTGCGGGAAAAGCACCAGCAGTTGTTCGATGTCGTTACGGTACGCGATCGCGATCTCGCCGAGGCTCACCATGTTCGCCAGAAGCAACGGCAGCGCGGACGCGATGCGGTCGAAGACGGCCCGGCCCTCCTCCAAGGTGGGGCCCGCCGAGTCGAGCAGACCGGCGAAGGCCGTGTCCTGCGCCTTCAACTGTCCGGTGATCGATGCCATCCGGTCGGCCCAGGTTTGGATCGAATCCGCGCTCTGCACTTGGGAATCGAGGACCGGCGGCGCCTCGTCGATCAACCTGGTGATCGGGTCGACGGTCTTGCCCGCATCGATTGCCAGCGCCGTCGACCCGTCGACGATGCGCGACAGTTCCGGTCCCAGACCGGCGACCGCGGTGGCCGCCTCGTCGACCACGGTGCGCAAGTTGTCCTGCGGAATCGCCTGCAGCGCCCGGTTGGTGGCGTCGAGCAGGTTCGCGATGTCCGCCGGCACCCGCACTCTGCCCGCGGGGATAACGCTTCCGTCGCGCAGCGGCTGGGCGGTCGCCGCATCGGTACCCGGTGCCGGCGTCAGCTCCACGAACTGTTCGCCGACGGCCGAGCGGCTGTGCACCGCCGCCGAGACATCGGCGGGGACCTTGGTCGACGAGTCGAGTTTCAGGACGGCCCGCACACCGTCGCGGGTGGGCCTCACCGATGTGACCTGGCCGATCTCCGACCCTCGGTAGGTCACCACCGACGACGGGTAGAGCCCGCCGGAGGACGGCAGGTCGAGCGTCACGTTGTAGCGGCCGATACCGAGCAGGGCGGGAACGTGGACGAAGCCGAAAGCCATGATGCTGCAGGCGATCACCGTGACGCCGAACAGGATTCCCAGCTGGATCCAGACCGTGCGGGGTAGCCGGACCATGTCAGTACGCCCCCCACCGGTACGGGACGACCAGCGGGTTGCCCGCCGTGTACGGGCTGGGCTTCTGACCGATCGTGCGACCCCACTGCAGTTCGAGTTCGGTGAGGTCGCCCTCCCACCTCGTGCCGGTGAAGAGGCCGGCGTCGATGCGGCTCAGCGTCAGGTCGATGACGAGTGTGATGTTGGCGAAGTCGCCGCGAAACCAGTTCGGAATGGTGCTTTTGACCCACGGGTAGGTGGACAGAAAATCCAGGCCCCTGGTGAGCGCCGGACCGGCGTCGGCGAGTTCCCGCAGCACCGGCGCGATGCTGCGCAGGTTCGCCGCCAGTGACTCCCTGGTCTGGTCGACCGTCGAGGTGGCGATGGCGCTGAACTCGCCGAGCGCATCGACGGCGTTGGCCAGCTTCTCTCGCGAATCCGCCAGCACCGAAATGGCTTGCGGAATCGTGGCGAGTGCCGTGTCCACGGCTTCGTCCTTGGCCGCCACCTGCCCCGCGAGGGCGTTGAGGTTCTCGGTGGCCGTGATGATGTCGTCTGCCTGCTCGTTGAGGCGGCCGATGAAGGTGTCGAGCTGGCTCAGCAGGCTGCGCATGTCGTTCTCACGGCCGGCGAGCGCCTTGGCGAAAGCCTGGTTGATCTCCTGGAGCTGGCCCAATCCCCCGCCGTTGAGCAGGATCGAGGCCGACGCCAGCGTCTGTTCGGTGGTCAGGTAGGTTCCGGCTGCCGCCAGCGGGATCACCGACCCCTCTTGGAGTTCCCCGCGCGGTGGTTCGTCGGTCGGGGGCGCCAGCTCGATGTGCATCGATCCCAGCAGGCTGGTGGTGCCGACTTTCGCAGTGCTGTTCGCGGGCAGGTGTACGTCCTTATTGATGCGCATGGTGACCAATGCGTGCCAGTCCTGCACCTCGATCCTGGTGACGTTGCCGACGTTGACGTCGGCCACGCGGACACGGGTGTTCTGTTGAATGACGACGACATCGGGAAGCTGCGCCTGGATGGTGTAGGCCCCCTCGCCGGTGCCCTCGACGCCCGGCAATGGCAGCGAGTTCAAGCCACGCCACTCGCATCCCGTCGACGCCGAGAGGCACAGCAGCGTGAGCACCGCCGTCAGCGCGCGGCTCACCGCGAGCCACCCTGCGGCACCATCAAACCCGGCAGGCCAAGGGCCGGATCGGTGGGCGTCGCGGCTGGCGGCAGGTTCGGGTTCAGCGCGTCCTCGCTGTAGGTGATCTCGTTGGGCCGCGCCGACGCCCCCACGAACGGATTGACGCCGAGCGGCGGGAAGTTGTACTGGCGGTTCTTGATAATAGGCGCGAGATACTGGACACATAGCTTCGCCGAGTGCTCGAACCCCTGTCGGGCAGCGGCTTCGATTGCGCTGCAGATGAATTGGACCGTATTCGCGAAGTTCACCGGTGCCAGGATCCCCGTAATCGAACTCTGCGCCGGCTGGTAGATGTTGGTAAAGTTCTGAAACACCGTCGGCGTGATGTGCAAGACCTGCTTGACGTCTTGCCGGCTGTCGTTAAGCGCGGCGGTGATCGAAGCGAGGCGGTCGAACGTCACGCCCAGCCCTTCGCGGTTCTCGGCGACGAACCCGCGCAGGTCCGTCACCGCCCCGTCGATGCTCTTGGTCGCCTCGGCCACTTCGTCAGGGGTGTTGGACAGCACGGTGGTGATGTCGGCGAGGTTGGCGTTGAACTGCGCAAGCAGATCGCTGCTCGACGACAACGCCGACACGAGTAACTGCAGGTTGCGCACGGTGCTGAAGATGTCGGTGCTGTGGTCGCCCAGCGCCGAAACCGCCTGCGACAGCTTGATCACCGTGTCGCGCGCGGTGGCGCCGTTGCCCCGAAGGTTGTCAGCGGTGGTGTTGACGAACTCGCCGATGGCGCTGACCCCGCCGGGGCTGGCGGGTTGCAGCGATTCGGTGAGTTTCTCCAGTTGCCGGCGGAAGTCGTCCCATTCGACGGGGACGGCGGTGCGGTCCTGCGGAATGGTCGCGCCCGCAGCAAGTTTCGGGCCACGGGAGTAAGCGGGAACGAGCTGGACGGCCCGCGCACTGACCAGTGAGGGCGACAGGATCGCGGCGCGTGCGTCGGCGGGCACCGGGTAGCGCTTGTCGACCGAGAACGTGACTTTCGTCCGGTCGGGCTGCGGCTCGATCGCCTCCACTGTCCCGACCTCGACGCCGAGGATGCGGACCTCGTCGCCGGTGTAGAGGCCGTTGGCGTTGGCAAAGTATGCGACGAAGGTGTCCTTGGCCACGCGGTCCCACCAGGGGGTCGCCACGACGGTGATCGCGGCGACCAGGACGATGGCCAGGGTTGCCGCGGTGGTGATCCGTACCGCACGCAGGGTCGTGGGCTGCATCGTCACTGCCCTCCGGCCTGCGCCTCGGGAACCGGCGGACCCACCGTCGGTGGCGGCAGTTCACCAGGCCCGGGCCCAGCTGCAGGCGGACCGGGCGGTGGGCCGCCGGGCGGCGGTGCGGGTAACGGTTCGCGGTACGGGTAGCGGCCGGGAAACTGGGCGGGCAGGTTCGGGTCTCGATTACCCGTGATCGCGTCCGGCACAGTCAGATGCGGTTCGCCACCCTGTCCGGTACGGGGGAATGGCACCGGCAGTGCCGGCGTACCGGGTTGGCCGACCCCTGGGTCGACGAGTTCGGACGGCAACAACACGTTCGGGTCCAGGCCGAGATCGGAGAACGCGGCGTCGATGAACGGTTGGGCGAACTGGCCGGGCGCCAGGTTGACCAGCGACGCTTTGAAGAATGGGCCGGCGCCGAGCACCTCGCCGAACGACATCGCGTAACGCCGCAGCAGATAGAGTACGCGCCGCAGTTCGGCTTTGCGGTTGTCTAGCATGGTCAGCACGCCGTTGAGTTTGCCGACCGCGGGTTTGAGCTGGGTGCGGTTGTCGGCCACCAGTCCGGAGATCTGCTGCGACACCGCGGTGATGTTGACCATCAGGGCGTCGACCGAATCGCGCTGTGACAGAACCTCACTGAGCAGTGAATTGGTGTTGACCACCAAGTCGGCGATCTGGTCGCTGCGCTTGCCCAGGACGGCGGTCACCTTGTTTGCGTCGGCGAGCAGGTATCGCAGCTGGGCGTCACGGGTGTTGAGGGTGTCGGAGAACCGGGCGACGCCTTCGAGCGCCGCCCTCAGTTCGGGTGGGGTGTCTTTGAACGTGTCGGCCAGCGTCGTCAGCGCCGAGGAGAGCTGGGTGGTGTCCAGCGCGCTGATGGTGGTGGTCAGATCGCCGAGCGTGGTGGGCAGGTCGTATGGCGACGTGGTGCGTTCGAGCGGAATGGTGCCGGTGAGTGCGCCTTCGCCGCGGGGAGTGATCTCGAGCATTCTGTTGCCGAGCACGGTCTCGGTCTTGATTGCGGCCTCGGTGCGGTCGCCCAACTCGACTCCGTTGCGGACGGTGAAGGCCACGAGCACCTTGGTGCCCTCCAGCCTGACCCCGGACACCCTGCCGACGGACATGCCAGAGACCCGCACGTCGCTGCCGGGTTTGATGCCACCCGCCTCGGCGAAGTAGGCGGAGTAGTCCGAGGTGCCCTTGATCATCGGGATCTTGTCGTAGGAGATGGCGGCAATCACCATGGCTACGACGACACCGATGCCGACCGCGCCGACGGCCAATCTGTTGCGTTCGGCGAGTGGTTTGAACGTCGGCCGCCGCAATCGGATTCGGCTCATTTCGCTGCGCACCGCCCTGTGCTCTGCCCGACGAGTTTGACGAACACCGGTTGGCCGCCTTTTCCGTTGGCCTTCAGGATCGCGTCGCAGAGGTAGAAGCCGAAGTAGTCGCCGTATAGGCCCTGGCGGGCGAGGATCTGATACGCGTCGGGCAGGGTCTTGAGCAAGTCGTCGACGTATTCATGGTCGGCCAGAACCTGGCCGGCGAAGCGGTCGGTCTGCGTCACGGTCTCCTTGATCGGCTGGCGCGTCTCGGTGAGCAGGCCGGCCACCGATCCGGCAGCGGCGTTGAGGTAGGCTGTTCCGGTCGCGATATCGGATTTGCGCGCGGCCAGTCCCTCGGCTAATTGCGAAAGTTTTTCCAGCCCTTCGGCGAACTGGTCGTCGCGGGCCGCGAAGGTACCGAGCACCGTGTTCAGGTTCGTGATGACCTGACCGACGAGCTCGTCGCGGCCGGCGAGAGTGGTTGTCAACGTCGAGGTGTGAGCCAGCACCGAGGCGATCGTGCCGCCCTGACCCTGGAACACCCGCAACAGTTCCCCGGACAGGGCGTTGACCTGATCGGGATCCAACGCACGAAAGAGCGGGCGGAAGCCGCCGAGCAACGCGTCGATGTCCAGAGCCGGTGAGGTGCGAGCAAGCGGAATCGTCTGCCCCGGTTGCAGTTTGCGTACCGAGCCCACGCCTTGTTCGAGCGACAGGTACCGGTCGCCGACCAGGTTCTCATAGCGGACCGCCGCCTTGGTGCCTTCGGTCAGCGCGAAGCCCTTGTCGATGGCGAACTCGACGGTGACGGTGCCGTCTCTGTGCAGGGCCATGTTCTTGACCTTGCCGACTTCGACGCCCGCTATGCGCACGAAGTTGCCGCCTTTGAGACCCGACACGTTGGTGAACACCGCGCTGTAGGTTGCGCGCGAGTCGAAGCGGATTTGCCCGAACACCGTCACCAGTACGAACATGAACGCAAGGCACATCGCGGTGAACAGCATTACGCGGGTCAGGGCCCGTCCGGTGCCTCTGCGCCTCACCGTGGTCCCTCCGGCGCGGGGGGTGGTGGTGGAGTCGCTCCGGGTACCGGCGGCCCGACGGGCGGGTAGAGCAGCGCGGATCCGTCGGGGGCGAAACGCGGTGCCCCATAGGGCGGCTCGCCGGGGTAGGTCGGCCCCGGACCTGGGGCCGGACCACCCGGATAGCGGATCCGCGGCGGTTCGGGTGCCGCCTTGGTCACCGGGAAGTAGTTGGCGAAGCCGGGGAATCCGATTCCGGGATTAGGTCGTACGTCGAGCCCGGCACCGAATCCCGTGTCGGTGACGAGGTATTTCACCGGGTAGTTCGCGCCGATGTCGGGCAGCGATCCGCAGCTCGGTTTGCCGCCGGGCCCGCCTTTGGCGTTGACTCTCGGAAGGTTCTCCGGATAGCGGTACGGGTCGTCCCCGGCCAGCAGCGCGGCGTCCATGATCACCGATTTTCCGTTGCCGCCCATTGCGTCTCGGCCGCCATTCTCCAGAAACCATTGAGCGCCCATGAAGAGGCAGGTGTACGTCGGCGAGTACTTGTCGAGCAGTTCGGTGGTGGGCGCGGCGGTGTTGATCGCCCGCACCAGGGCCGGCTGGTTGGCTCCGACCGTGTCGATACCGGACCGCGAGAACCCGACGGCCGAAAGCAGGAGATGGTCCAGCACCTCGGCGTGCGACGATATCGTCGTGCTCGTCGCGGAGAATGAGTCGAGGATCGACAAGATGTTCTGTGCAGCAGCCGAATACACCTCAGACGTCGCACCGAACAGCTGCCAGTCACGCCGGACGGTGTCCATCCGCGGGTTCACGGCGAGCAGTACGTTGTTGGAGTCGGTGATCGCCTGGCCGATCACGTCGCCCTTGCCGCGCACCGATTCGGCCACCGCGGACAGCACGGCATTCAGCTTCGCCGGGTCGATGGCCTGCACCACCGATTGCAGGTTCTGGAACACAGTGTTGACCTCGACGGTGACGTTGCGCGAGTGCAGTACCGAACCCGCCTGCAACGGTCCGGAACTCGCGTCGGCCGGTATGGAGAGCTCGACGTATTTCGCCCCGAACGCGGTGCTCGCCTTGATCTGCGCCTCGACGTTGTCTGGTAGCAACTCGAAAGCTCCCCGGTCGATCTTCAGGGTCAGCTTCGAGGAGTCGCCGTCCGCGCCGGATTCGACGTCGATGTTTCTGACCTCGCCGATCTGCACGCCCCGAAGTTTCACCTTGGCGCCGTCCTCCATCACCAGGCCGGCCCGGTCGGAAACCAGGGTCAGCGGCACCGTCCTGAGCAGCGTCCCGGAGAACAGCAGGGCGGTCATCGCGATCAGGGCTCCGCCCACGAGGAACAGCACGGGGGCCCACCAGATGGGGTCGATCCGGTCGCGCCGGGGCGAGTTCATTCCGCTGTCGCTCACGGCGTCACCCCGACAGGTGGAAGTTGCCGGACTGCCCGTACACCGACAGCGTGATGGTCAGCAGGATGAAGACGCCCACGGTGATCGACATGCGTACCGCGCGGCCGACGGCCTCCCCGACCCCGGCCGGGCCGCCGGTGACGGTGTAGCCGTAGTAGGTATGCACCGCCATCACAGCGGCGGCCATAGCCAACGCCTCGACGAAGGACCACAGCAGATCCGTCGGATGCAGGAACGTCGAGAAGTAGTGGTCGTAGACGCCCGCCGATTGGCCGTAGATGACAGTTGTGCCGAACCGGGTCGCCAGAAACGACATCAGCACCGCGACGGTGTATATGGGGATGACTGCCACGACGCCTGCCACGATGCGGGTGGCGGCGAGGTAGGTGATGACCCGGATACCCATCACCTCGAGCGCGTCGATCTCCTCGTTGATCCGCATCGCACCGATCTGCGCGGTGGCGCCCGCGCCGATGGTCGCAGCGAGGGCCACTCCTGCGGTGGCGGGTGCGATGAACCGGACGTTGAGGAAGGCGCCCAGGAAACCGGTGAGCGCTTCGATGCCGACGTTGGACAGGGTGTTGTAGCCCTGGACGGCGATCAGCGCCCCGGTGGACAGGGTGAGGAACCCGACGATGACGACCGTGCCGCCGATAACGGCGAGCGCGCCGGTTCCGATTCCCATACCTGCGATCTGGTGCAGCACCATGGTCGGATAGCGCCGGACGGCGTCGGGGGTCGACGCCAGCGCTTGACCGTAGAAGGCGGTCTGCTCCCCCAACTTGCGGGTGGCGCCCAGCACCGTGCTCACGGTGCGACCTTCACGCCGAACGCCGTGGCCAGAATGTTGATCAAAAACAGTGCCATGAAAGCGAAGACGACGGTTTCGTTCACCGCTGCGCCCACGGCCGTCGAGCCACCGCCGACGTGCAGGCCCTTGTAGCAGGCGATGAGACCGGCGGAGAGCCCGAACAGCAACGCCTTCACAAGAGACACGATCACCTGCGGCAGTCCGGTCAGCAGCGTCATCCCCGCGACGAACGCTCCGGGCGTGACGTCCTGAACGAACACCACGAAGAAGTAGCTGCCCGCCAACCCGACGACCGCCACCACCGAATACAGCATCAGCGCGACGAAAGTCGCCGCAATAACCCGGGGCACCACCAGCGCCTGAATGGGGTTCACGCCGATGACCTTCATCGCGTCGATCTCCTCGCGGATGGTTCTGGCTCCGAGATCGGCGCACATCGCGGTGGATCCGGCGCCGGACACGACGATGGCGGTGACGACCGGGCCCACCTGCGTGACCGACGCCAGTGCGGCGCCCGCGCCGGAGAGGTCGCCGGCGCCGACCTCGATAAGGACGATGTTGAGCGTGAACACGATCAGCACCGTGTAGGGGATCGACAGCACGAGCGTGGGCACGATCGACACCCTCGCCACGAACCAGATCTGGTCGATCGATTCGCGCCAGGCGAACGGCGCGCGGAACATCGCCGCGAACGTCTCGCCCGCGAGCACCACGAAGTCACCCATGGCGACGGCGGGCCTCGACCAGGTCGTCCCCGTCATGATCGACGACCCACCAACGGCTGCACCGGCCACCTCAAGTTCCCATCCCGTCGTCGTCAGGCTGCGCGGGACGCTAAGAGAGCCGGTGTTGACTGTCAACGTGGGTATACGGGCAAGCCAGGCCGTCAATAAGCAGGATTCGCAGGTCACCCCAATAGCTTTGGTTTCGCTCACCTAGATCGGATCGGGCTGAGCTTTTGGCTTGCCATCGCAGCGGGTGACAATCGGTATCCTTCCGGGGGGTGGACGCTGCAGTGGGCCGACTGTCTCGCCGAGCGGAACCGGATGCGTCGGGACTGGAAAGCGCAAAAGTCGGCGCAACGACTGAAAGTCGAACTCCGGGGGTATCCATCGCTGGTGAGCGACGACAAGCGAGACAAGCCTGACACCGCCGAGACCGACGCGGGCCCCGCGAACGCGGACGACGACGTGCAGAGCGACCCGGCCAGGGGCTCCGCCGGCACCGAGGGCGTGGACTGGTCGGACGAGGGCGGCGCGACACCGAGCGGACCTGCCGACACCGGCGACCACACCCAGTGAGTCAGCGCAGCGATTCCGCCAGCTGCGTCAGCGTCTGCGCGGCCGTGTGATTCGGCCGCCAGCCGAGCTGAGTCTTCGCCTTCGTCGTGTCCATGACGACCGATGTGCGGCTGGCGTGCAGCCATTCCAGCACCGACGGGATCAACGGCAGCCGGGCCAGGACCCCCGACGCCACGGTCGCGGTGATCTTGGGGACCCGCACCGGCCGAGCGCCGAGCGCGCGTGCCACGTCGGACAACGACACGACCCCGTCGGCGGCGATGTTGTACGCGCCCGGTGGCGCAGATGTCGTGGCCGCCAACGCTACTGCGGCCGCCACGTCGTCGTGATGAACCAGCTGCAGCGGTGTGCCGGGATCCGGGAACGGCGGTTTCAGCAGCGGCACCGCCTGGGTGATGCGCTTGACGGGTCCGGGCAGCTGCGTCCACGGCATGGCGTCGGCCAGTGCGTGCGCCTTCGGTCCGGCGACGATGCAGGGCCGCAACACGTACACCGTCAGCGACGTGCCGCCGGTGATTTCGGCGAGCGCGTCTTCACACGCGGCCTTCTGCTGCGAGTAGTAGTGCTCGGGCGAACCGCGCGGCGGGACGCTTTCGGTGATCGGGACGGGGTTGTCGGAGTGGTAGCCGTAGGCAGCCACCGAAGAGGTGTAGACCAGTCGCTGTGGGCGCGCGGCGGCCACCGTCGCCTCGAAGACGTTTCGGGTGCCCGCCAAGTTGACCCGCGCGCTCTCGTCGCGCGAGCCCATGATGATGAAGGCCAGATGGACGACGACGTCGGCGCGTTCGACGAGTGCGTCGACCGCCTCCCGGTCGATGATGTCACCCCGCACGTACGTCGTTTTCGACCATCCGTGTTCGGCCGGATCGAAGGGCCGGCGCGCCATCCCGATGATCTCGTCGATATCGGCGCTGGTTTCGAGAGCCTGCACCGCCGACTTGCCGATCTCGCCCGTGGGCCCGGTCACGGCCACCGTGATTCCCATGGCCCAGGCTATTCCCGGTGCGACGGGTCGGGAAACGGATTCAGGACATGTCGGCCAGTGCCTGCTTGGCAGCGTTGTACCCGGGAATGAACGTGATCCCCGGCCCGCCGTGGCAGCCGGCACTTGCCAGATACAGTCCGTCGATCGGAATCGGTTGATCCACATATCCTTTGGGGCCTGGCCGGTTCGGCCCGATCTGGTCGGGATGGATCAGCCCGTGACAGTAGTCGCCGCCCGGCGCGCCGAACATGGTGCCCATGTGCTTGGGCGTGAACGTCGTGTGCCGCAGGATGAGATCTTCGAAGTTCGGCGCCAGCCGCCTGATTTTCTCGATCACCCTCCTGCCCATCTCGGCCTTCATCTCGCCGTAGCCCTGTTCACCCTCCTGGATGGGGAACCAGAGCGAGAACGCCGAAGCCGCATGCTTGCCGGACGGCGCCAAGCCCGGATCGTTGACCGACGGGATCTGCAACGCGATCGTCGGGTCGGCGGGCACGATGCCTCGCCGGGCGTCTTCCCACTGCTGCTGCAGTTCTTCGGGAGTGCTGAAGATTCCGATGTTGGACTGCATCGCAGGGTCATTCAGCAGTTCGTAGGGCGCCGCGAACTCCGGAATCCCCTCGAGCGCGAAGTGCATCTGCAGGTAGCTGCCCCGATGGTCCAGCCGCGAGAACCGGTCGCGCACTTCCGCGGGCACCGCGCCGGGATCGACCATGCCGTTGACGGTCAGATCGGGCGCGACGCCGGAGACGACGACCGGGGCGGAAAGCGCAGTGCCGTCCTCGAGGCGCACGCCGTTGACCCGGCCGTCGTCGACCATGATCTCGACGACCTTGCTGCGCAGCCGCAGTTCGCCGCCGCCGGAGGTGAACACGTCGCACAGATGCGAGGTGAGCGCCCCGATACCGCCCCGCAGCTTCTTGACCAGCAGGGCGTTCTCGTCGGGAACGGCGAACCCGTAGGCGAGCGCCGCCGCGGTGCCCGGGGTGGCGGGGCCGCGGTAGGTGGTGTTGCACGCCAGCAGCGACAGCATGCCGCGCAGCGCCCCGTTCTTCTCCTTGTCCGGCAGGTAGCGGTCGAGCACGTCGGTGACCGACCCGAACAACAGATCGGTGATCGTCGACCGCTCGAATTCATTTGTCGCGCAGGCATACATCTCGTCGAGCGACTTGGGCGGCTGGCCCGCGTCGAACCGGCCCAACGCCCGGGTGGGCGCCTGACACCAGGCCATCAGACCGGCCATGCCGTTGACGGCCTCGGCACCGTGCACCTCGTTGATGTGCGTCAGCAGCTTCATCGGGTCGGTGTAGTAGATCAGCGGTTCCTCGCCGACGCCGCGCAGCGACACCGACATGACATCGAGGTCGACGGTCGGCAGCGCGTCGAGGCCGAGCTCGCGGCTGACCACTGCCGACGTCGGGATCTGCACCGAACCGGCGATCTCGAATCGGAACCCGTCGAACAACTCCACGGTGGAGGCCATCCCGCCGGCGTAGAGCTTGGCGTCCAGGCAGAGCGTGCGCAGCCCCTGCTTCTGCAGCAGGGCGGCCGCGGTCAACCCGTTGTGCCCCGCACCGATCACGATCGCGTCGAAGTCGCTCATCGGCCGAGGCTGACACGCACCGAAAGTTTTGTCAATCGTGACAAAACTATCCGCGGATGCCCTCGGCGAGGGCGCTCAGAGTCTCCCCGGTCAGCCGGGACAACTCCGGCAAGGAACGCTCATCCCCGAGCATCCACACCTCCATCGCGCCGAAGACCGCGGCCGCGATACACCGTGCCGTGACAGCGATCCGCATCCGCTCGTCGATGGAGGCCACCGCTGGGCCGCCTTCGGTCAGGTGCTCTTCGATCGCCTCGGCGAAGTCGGCCTCGACCTGGCGCATGTGCCGCACCACCCGGCCGGGTTCGAGTTCCTGCGCGCGCAACGCGGCGGTCTGCGCGACGGCCCAGTCGTCGTACGGCCGCGCCATGATCGCGTTGTGCACCGACTCGACGATCGTCTCCTGCCGGTCGCGCGCCGCCAGCGCCGCGCGGAACCATTCCAACCCGGCATAGTCGGCGAAGAGCAGGTCGTGCTTGGACGCGAAGTGCCGGTAAAAAGTTCGCAACGAAACGCCGGCGTCGGCCGCGATCTGCTCGGCCGACGTCTCCTCGACGCCCTGGGCCAGGAACCGCACCACCGCCGCCCTCCGCAGCGCCTCGCGGGTGCGCTCGCTGCGTGCGGTCTGGGCAGGCCGGGGCATGTGCACGAAAGTACCCCAGAGATGTTTTGTCAATATTGACAAAACCGGGCGGGGTGATGAGAAACTCCGGACATGGTCTCGCTGATCGTCCACCTCGTCCTCGGATTCGCCACGCTGGCCGTCATCGTCAAGGCGAACCCGGCGATCTTCGCGCGCTACACCTCGGGCCCGCGGGTCACCAAGCTCGAGTTGTTCTACTACGTCGCCGGCGTCGCTTCGGTGATCCTGGGCTACTACTTCAACAACCAGTTCGTGGCCGAGTACGCGCCGCCCGGTGGGCTGCACAACTTCATCTGGGGTCCGGGCAGCTGGTCGGAGTTCATCGCGCTCGGCTACGACAATCCCGCGGCCAGTTCCGCGAGCCAGGACTACACGATCATGAGCCTGCTGCTCTTCCCGGCGTGGTTGCTCGTCGACGGCCACCGGCGCGGCATCAAGCACGCCTGGCTGTATTTGGGCTTCATTTTGTTCGCTAGTTCTGCGTTCGCGTGGGCGTTCTACTTGGCCACGATCGAGCGCCAGCACCGCCATCAGCAGTCGGCGGCAGAGGTGAAGTCGACCGCCTGACGGCGCCCGCAGCCGTACAGTGCGTGCATGGTCACCGACGCGCTGCGGCAACGCCGACTCGACGTGATCCGTGTGCACATGGAGACGGAGGTCACCAAGGACTTTGACGCCACCCTGGCCACGTTTAACGGCCATCCGCACTACGAGATCATGGCCACCGGTCAGGTCTTCGACGGTGCCGACGAGGTGATGGCCTACTACCGGACCACGCGCACCGCCTTCCCGGACCAACGCCACGACAGCGTCCGATACCACGTCGCCGACGATGCGGTGATCGTCGAATTCGACCTGCTGGGAACCAATCTCGGTGAGTTCTACGGGTTGCCCCCGACAGGTCGGGCGTTCCGGGTGCCGGTGGCGGCGGTGTTCTTCTTCGACGGGGACCGCATCGTCAACGAGCGGATCTACTTCGACTCCGCGAGCCTGCTGACGCAGATCGGCCGCACGGAACTGCTCGCCGGAGGCGGGGCGTGAAGGTCCACCATCTCAACTGCGGGTCGATGCATCCGTTGGCGGTGCCGTCGCTGGTATGTCATGTCCTGCTGGTAGAAACCGGCAACGGTTTGGTGCTCGTCGACAGCGGATACGGCTTGGGCGACTGCGATGATCCGGCACTGCGCATCGGCCCGATGCGCCGGATCACCCGGCCGACCTTCGACCGCGACGAGACCGCCGTCAAACAGGTCCAGCGACTGGGCTTTCGCCGCGAGGATGTCCGACACATCATTGTCACGCACTTCGACGTGGACCACATCGGCGGCATCTCGGACTTTCCCGACGCCGAGATTCATTGCACGGCAGCCGAAGCGCTCGGTGCCATGCGAGCACCCACTCGCGCCGAGAGGTTCCGGTTCCGGCCGGCCCAGTGGGCGCACGACCCCAAGATCGTCGAACACAATCCCGATGGTGAGACGTGGCGCGGGTTCGCCGCAGCCAAGGAACTCACGGAGGTCTCGCCGGGGATCGCGCTTGTCTCGCTGCCCGGCCACACCCGCGGCCACGCCTGCGTCGCCGTCGACGCGGGCAGCCGTTGGCTACTGCACTGCGGGGACGCCTTCTACCATCCGAGCGCCATCGGCGGTGGCGGTCGAATCCCTGGACTGCTCGGCGCTTTCGAGAAGTTCGCGGCTTACGACCGCAAACGGGTGGCCGACAACCATGCCCGCCTCACCGAGCTCTACCGTCGCCACGAGCCAGACCTGTTGCTGCTGTGCGCGCACGACCCAGGCCTGTTAGAGCTCGCGATCCGAACCGCCTAACGGCTCGCTCGCTTTCGCAGCGTCGACTCGAGGCGGTCCAGCACGTCGTAATAGCGGGTCGGTGCGATCCGGGCGAGGGCGTCGAACAGGTAGGCATCCGGCCCGACGAGAATCCGAGCCTTGCCGGCCTCCACGCCGCGGTGAATGATGGCCGCCGCTTTGTCGGGTTGCGTCCTGGTGATCGCGGCGAAGTCCTTGATCATCTGCTCCTTCGTCGGCCCGCCCGGTTCCTCGTGGAACCGGCCGTTCCGCACGATGTTGGTGTTCACTCCACCGGGGTGCACGTTGACGGCGGACACACCGGTGCCGCGCAACTCCTGCCGCAGCGAGTCGGTGAACCCGCGAACCGCGAATTTCGCTGCGCAGTAGGCGCTTTGACCGGGCATGCCGACAAGGCCGAAGACGCTGGAGGTGTTGACGATCACACCCTCGTCCTGGTCGACGAGGATCGGCAGGAACGCCCTGGTGCCGTTGACCACACCGTGGAAGTTGATGTTCCACAGCCAGTCGTCGTCTTCGACGACGGCGTCGAGCACCGTGGACCCGAGTGCGACGCCGGCGTTGTTGAACACCGCCCCGAGCGGCCGCGGCGCCCACTCGCGGACCTCGGCGGCGAACTCACGTTGCGCATCCGCGTCGCTCACGTCGAGCACCCGTAGCAGAGCGGGACCGCGCAGCGACGCCTCAGTCTCCTTGAGCCCCTGCTCATTCACGTCGGCGACGGCCACCGGGCAGCCGTACGCCGAAAGTCGTCGCGCCAGTGCGCGACCGATGCCCGAGGCGGCACCGGTGACGACCGCGGTGCGGCCGCTGATCGTTCTGCGCTGCTTGGTCATGCTCGCTCCTTCGAGGCCGCGTGGTCGGTGTGCTACACCACAAGGTAGACGGGAGGCAGGTTCATTTCGCCCATGAGCCGCCTTGTGTGGTACGCAGAGGTACCGGATACGGTACGGGGTGGTACCGAAGAAGACAAGGCTCAACCGCGGAAGCGCTGAGGACAGGTTCGGGGATCAAGTGCGGGTGGCCAGAGCGGGGATCGTCTCCGATCGCTGACGGAGCTGGATGTGGTGGCCAGGGCCGGGATCGAACCGGCGACCTTCCGCTTTTCAGGCGGACGAGATAGCCACTGACCTGCGGTTTATCTGAGTCTATGCGTCGTATGCGCCGCATTGAGCTGCGCTGACGTATTCAGTCTGTCCGGCGAACGGACATAAACCGGACACGGTGCTTGCACTCCTGACCAGGAGCTTCGGCACTGCCGCTTGCGTTGTGGGCGGCGTCGGGGCCTCCGGGGAGCAGGCACCCCGATGCCCAGCATCGAATCATCATCCGCCGACTCGACACGATCGCTGCACGGCTCGGCATCCGACACATCTCACCCGCCATGCGGTCCCAGTTCTGCGGGCGTCTCGGTTGACGGGAGGTCGCGAGCGCCCGAGGCCGCCCCGGCCGCAGGGCGCGAGAGCGACAGTGGTCGGCCGGACGTCAACCGAAGCACCGGCCTCAACCCGGCCGCGGCCGGCGGGCTTGTTATATGTGCCGAAAATGTCCGCGCCACGCTCGCCGACGGGACCGCGACCGGCGATCTGCGGGCGATCGACGCATTGGGGCTGCGGTTCCCGAGCCCCGAGATGGTCTCCGCGGCTGCGGCATTGTTCGAGCCGGTGGCACCGTGGGCTTGTGGTTCTGGTCGTCGAGGCACCGAACCTGAATCGGGACGGTTTCGCATCACGGTCGGTCCTGGCGTCGTACGGCTCGGATGGACCAATCCTGTCCGGGCTGAGAAAACAGCAGAACGGGCCGTCGGTCATCACCAACATGACGTTGACGACGCGAAGCTGCACGTCAGATATGACCTCGCCTCCACAGCCGGGGACGGTGATCAGTCCGTCGTGTCTTCGACACGACGGAGATCTACGGAAAACGAGCAGCGGAGTGCTGGTGGTGTCATCACCGAGTGGTCCCGCAAATCACGGTCGTCGATGTGCCGCACCTTCGCCGAACTCGACTACAGCCCGCTCGTGGAGTCGGGCCGTGTCCCGGAGATGATCACTCTCACCTACCCCAGTGAGTGGGAGGTCGTCGCGCCGGACGGGGCCAGTGTGAAGCGGCATATGGTGTTGTGGCGCAAACGATTTCAACGCGAGTACGGAGAACCGGCCCGCTACATCTGGAAATTGGAGTTCCAGCGCCGTGGAGCACCGCACGTCCACCTCTGGATGGCACCACCTACGTCGCCGGGCCGGTCGGGCCGCAGGTTCGCTCAATGGTTATCGGAGGCTTGGGCGCAGGTCGTCGATCACCCCGACCCGGAGCAGAAGTCACGGCACCGGCTCGCCGGCACCGCCATCGACGTTCGCAACGGCCTGAAAGCGTGCGACCCCAAACGCCTGGCTATCTACTTCACCAAGCACTCATCACCAAATCTGCACGGCGACAAGGAATATCAGCACACCGTGCCCGAGCTCTGGCGGCAGCCTGGACGCGGCCCTGGCCGGTTCTGGGGCGTGTACGGACTCAAGAAGGCCATCGCCGTGGTGGAAGTCGCTCGGGATGCATACCTCGCGGCTCGCCGAACCGTGCGTCGCTGGTCACGCAGCCAAGCCGTGTACGGCGACGCGGGTAGCCGCTTCCCCACTGCCGTTGTCCCGCGTACAGCGGTCCGCCTCGTCGCCCGCGTCGACGGCACCACCGGTGTTGTGGAGCACCGGCGTCTGCGACGACGACGAATGCTCTGTAAACAAGGCGGGTTGGCCGGCGGTTACGCGCTGGTCAACGACGGACCCCAGTTCGCTGCCCAACTCGCCAAAGCAGTCACATGAACACGGCCCAAGTTTCCTTAACAACGGAAGAGGTCGCCACGGGCAGGCGGTCGTAGCACGCGAGTGCGTCCTCATCGGGAATGTCAGACGCCATCGTTATGGTCAGTTCCGCAATGATCCGTTGCTTTGCATTCACTGGAGGTCCTCAATGGCGAAGACGGTCTTCTACAGTTTCCACTACGAGCGTGACGTCCATCGCGTGCAGCTGGTCCGCAACATCGATGCCCTCGAAGGGCAGCCGCTCCTGAACTCGCAGGACTGGGAGAAGGTCCGCGACCGCGGCGACCACGCCATCAAGAACTGGATCGATGAACAGATGCGCTACAAACGAGCGGTCATCATTCTGATCGGGCAGCAAACTGCCGGCAGGCCATGGGTCAAGTACGAGATCCAGAAGGCGTGGAACGACGGTAAACCCCTGCTGGGCGTTCGAATTCATGGGCTGTCATCGATGGGCAAAGTGGATCAGCCAGGCCCCGATCCCTTCGATGCCGCTGGCCTCCGTTACGCAGGTATTCCTGTATTCGATCCAACCCGTGCCGACTCTCAGGCAACCTACGCCGCACTGCGTCTAAACCTCGCCACATGGTCTGACCGGGGAGCTAAACGGCCATGAGCCTCTACACGGAAGACGATTTCCGCAGTATGGCCGGCAGCGTGACCGCGAGTGCAGCTGCGGATTCCCTACGCACCGCGTCCAAGTCGGCGACAGGAGAATTCGACATTTTCCTGAGTCACAGCGTCCGCGATGCGCGAGTGATACTTGGCATACGAGACTGGCTCACCTCGCGGAACCTGCGCGTGTACGTCGACTGGATCGACGACCCTGAGATGGACCGCTCGGCAGTGTCTCGTGCCACGGCAGCCCGTCTGCGTGAGCAGATGCTGCACTCACGCAGCCTGCTCTACGCGACGTCACGTGCCGCTAAAGCATCACGCTGGATGCCCTGGGAGCTCGGATATTTCGACGGCCTCAAGGGGAGCGAGCGAGTCGCGATCATGCCCCTCGATAGCTCCAGCAGCAACGAATTCATAGGCGAGGAATACCTCGGCCTCTACAAACAAATCGAGCGGGTCCGCGCAGACGGCAAATTGGAGCCCTATGCGGTACAACCTTCGCGCAAGCAAGCTGAGTCGCTGCGCTCATTTGGCCAAGCGGCCGGCCGCTATGAAAACCTGGTGCATTCGTGACGAACGAAAACGACAGCGGGTCCGACGGCCTCGACCGCAGCGATCACCACAAGCACATGGACTACGTCCAAGCCGTCATCACCAGGCTGGCGAACAACTCGTTCCTTATGAAGGGCTGGGCGCTGACGTTGTCCTCAGCGCTCCTTGGGTTCGCAATCACACAGAAGCATGCAGGACTTGCACTCGCCGCCATAGTGCCGGTGACAGCATTCTGGTTACTCGACACTTACTACCTGCGCCAGGAGCGTGCGTTCCGCGACATGTACGCCGACATCGCAGCAAAACGATTACGCGACTTCAAAATCGATCCCAAGCCGTATGCCGAAAACCAGCCGTGGAGCGTCGGCTTCTCGGTAAGTCTCAGGATCTTCTACCTTGCGATCATCGTCCTAACTCTAGTCGTGGCGATAACCCTGGCTGTCGCTGCTGCCGTGCCGGCGCACCAAGACAATCAGCCGCAGCCGGACGGGAACCAGAACAGCTCCGACGAGCAACCACCCTCCAGTAGTGCCGTTCAATCAAGCCAACCGTCGTCGCCGATCGCACCAACTGCGCGTACCTCGACCCCCTAGCGGGTCATCACAAGGCACTGTCGAGTCGACTACCTAACCTGAGCCGAGGATTTGGAACTCAACCGTGATGATTGAGAGTCGCACGGAGTTCCTCAACAATTGAATCCAGTTGCGCGACTGACCATTCCGCATCATCCGGCCAGAGGTCCGGCATACGATCGCCGCTCTTCCGAGGAACTACGTGAATGTGCAGATGGAAGACTGATTGGCCCGCCGCCACCCCGTTGGACTGAATTATGTTCATGCCTTCGGCGTTGGTTGCTTCAGCAACAGCTACCGCAACTCGGCGGGTGGCATCCGCCAGGTCACACGCCTCGCGTTGGCCAACGGCCCAGATATCGGGTAGGTGAGTCGTTGGAACAACCAGGGTGTGGCCGAGCACAGCTGGCACATCCGGAAGAAACGCCAAGACTGTGTCAGTTCGCAAGACCTCGCGGGCGAAGGCGCGACCGGCAACGATAGCGCAAAAAGCGCACTCGCTCGGAGGACTGTTCGCATCCACCGAGACCCCGCTAGCCGCTGCCCATTGATAGCCAACGGTCGCTCATCAGGCAAGACTACTGAATATCTGCTGCTCAGATAGAGCAGTCGCATGTCGGCGTCGCCCTGAAACTGACCCAGTGTCAATGAAGCGCCTTGGCATCACCAACGCGCATCTCTTGGCGCAGTCGCCCCAAGGACGTAGCGATTAACCGGAAGGAAGAGCAACGTGACGCCGGAGCAGCGCACGGACCCGGGCAGGCACCATCGTCGGCGGACCGGAAAGCATCCGCGCCGCCTCGCGTGCCGCATCCCCGCGCTCGCCACCACTCGTGACCCTCGGGTCGTTCATTCGCCACGGTGATGCGAAATAGTCCGGCTCTGTGGCCACGATGTCCAGCAGCGTTTCGATGTCTTGGAGGTCTCGCGCCGAGGCTCGGACGGTTCGGGCCAGCATCTTCAACACGAACGCGGCTTCGACATCGGGGACGGGGATCTCGAACGTTATCGTGTCGCCATCGGTGAGCCGCGCAGTGACCGCTACCTGGATCGGGGTCACTGCCAGAGCCAGCCGCAACCCCGGCGCCCCGTCGAAGGCCCGCTCACCAATGATCCGTTTGCCAGGCCTCACCTGGGTGGGGACTAGGAGGTCGACCGCCTGATCCCCAAGGACGTACCGGTTACCGTACTCAGGTTTGTACCCGAGACCGGTGAGCTGGTCGTGGAAGCCGCCCTCGGCGGCGACGTTGACGTCGATCCCCGTGTCGGCGTCCGAGGTCAACCTTGGCATGCCCGGCAGGCGGTACGCGTACCGCAGCAATCGCACCATGTGACCCCCGATGATCCGGTACTCGGAGTCGCCGGCGGCGGTGGCCACGTCACGGAGGGCACGCATCCCGTGGTCATCGGCCGCCGCGGTGCAAGCTAGGACGACCGGTACAGTCCCCGTCACCGGACCGCGATCCAGTCGGTGAGTCGCTCCGGCGCGCCGTCGCCAAGGTCAGCACCGGCAGTCAGGTCTTCGAGTACCACCACCGGGTCCACAGTAGGGACGCCGACAGCCTCACCTTCCGACACCCGGCGCCACCACGTCGCAGTCGTCCACACTGTCGGATCAGCCGGCACCCGTATCGTCAGCGTCGCCTCGTCAGCGGTGGCCTCCACCAGGTCGACGACCGATAGGTCGATCAACTCTTGGGCGTAGACCAATCCCTGGGTCGGTACCCGCCATGGCCGCAGGGCGTCCGCGGCCACTTCGCCGCCTGCGAGGACTGGGACGGTGAGCTCGTTGCCGAGTCCGATCGCGCTTCGAACCTGCTCCACCGCCGACTCCATGCCGTACCAGTAGGTCTCGACGAGGCCGTCGTCCGCGGGGACTGATGACAGCGCGGCAAGGCACTCGCGCCGTGCGGCCTCGGTCATGGGTGTGTCGGGCAGCGGAGCTTTCTCCGCCATCAGCGACACCGCCTGCTGACTCACCCCAACAGCCGCAGCGATGTCGCTCTGGCGCATGTGTTCGCGGGTCAAGACGCAGACCCGCTCCGCTGCGCGCCGGCGTCGTCGGCGCTGGTTGACCGCGCGACGTGGATGCGCCGGTGTAGGTGCCTGGTAGACCGCGCCGGAGAGCACCAGCTCACCGGTATCGGTGACGCTCAGGTCGACCGCGCCGTCGCGGAGGAGCGCGGACCGAGCTTCGTCCGTGATGGTTTCGCAGACGACCAGGACCCGCTGGCCGGGGCGACGTCGCAGATGGTCGAGCACCTTCGCCGCGGACGATACCCTCTCGGCGACAAGAAGTTCCGCCGTGACTGCATGCCCGCCGACACGATAGGTGATGTTGTGGGCGTCACCGGCCACAACAGAAACACCGGCATCGGCTAATCGCGAGGGCAGCGATGTTGAATTCACCCTTTTACGCTACCAGCCACTAATAGTCAAACAAGCGATTACGCAGGTTCCCGAGTTCACTTGTTTGACGATTGTTCCAATGTCAGGTAATTGGGGACAGAACGGGCGCGCGGCACGCCTCGTTCGTCGAGCAAGCACGCGCTGAGCATGTCGAGCCACCATATTCTGACCCGCCACAGATAGCGTCTATGACCATGGTGGATGTTGACACCGACGCGCTAGCGAGCACATCGCCGCGGCAGCCCACGGCGGCCGATCTGAGGCCCGGGACTCCTGCGTGGCGTGTGAACGTGGCGATGTGCGCCCACCAATTTTTCGGGCTGGTCCACAACCCAGAAGTTGCGGCGGCGATCGGCAAACCCGAACCACCACCAGCCGACCCGGATAGCGGCCCGCCCAGGACCGTGCCGTTCGAACCGTGGTCGGTCGCCGACTTCTCCAAGTACCTGCACACCCTCGGCCTACCCGGCGCAGGCGAGGCTGTCACACTCCACCGCATCCTCAGCTCGATGGAACGCGCCGGGCTTCTGCTGCCACTCGGCTGGAACCCACGATTGCCAATCATGGGCCAGCAGTACATCTCGCAGGGCGCGATATCGAGAGGACAACGCGACGGCAACCTATGGCTGTCCGACGTCTTCGGTGCCGAGCTCATCATCCCGAGCTACAACGCCGTGACTGTTCAACTCGCCGGTCACGACAACGACGGTAACCCGGTCGACAGCTGGGGTACCGGGCTCGTCGTCGACCACAATCACGTCATCACCAACAAACATGTCGTGACCGGACTCGCGGGCGCCAGCTCAGGTCTGTCCGTCTACCCGGCACGCAACCACGATGAAGCCGAGCTGGTGAACTTCTCGGCCACCGCTCATCCACACCCCACGCTCGACGTCGCAGTGATCAAATTCGAGATGCCCGAAGGCAAGTACATCCCGCGGCTTGGCGGCCTGGCGTTCCGTGATCCCGACTGGGCCGACGAGGTCTACGTGTTCGGTTACCCGCGCGTGCCGATGACTGCGGAGATGGCAATCACGGTGCAGCGCGGCGAGGTGGTCAACCCCGCCGCGACGACTATCCCCGACCGCCAGAAGATCTTCCTTTACTCGGCCATCGCGCGGCCAGGCAACAGCGGCGGTCCGATCGTTGCGCAGGATGGCCGTGTGATCGGCCTCGTGGTCGAGGACTCTGCGGAAGCGCCATCGACCGGCACCGGACCGAACGCCGCACCCTTCTATCGCGGCGTCCCGTCGAGCGAAGTGATCCGCGCGCTCGACGAACTCGGCTTCGGCGGCATCGTGGAGATGGACACGCTCCCATAGGCAGAACTCGGGACGTATCAAACAAGCGCCAAACCCTCAATCCGGTCAACGACATGTCCCTGTCGGTCCCCTCGATTAACGTTGTTTGGCTGTCGAGATGGGAGGCCAACGTGCTGCTTGAGGAGCTCAAGCCAGGTTTGCGTATCGATGGGTTGATCCCCGCCGCAGTGGTCACCGTCGTCGCTGCACAGTGGCATGGCACGGACGCGCTTGAGCTCACCTACAAGACGGCCGCAGGCGCGCTCGGACAACAGGTTCTCTTCCGCACGGACGAAGCGAAGCTCGGCGTCGCCCAGTCAGGCTCCCGAGCCTTCGACGCCCCGGCAGCTGACTTCAAGCTCGTCGCCGAAGCGCAGCGCATCCAGCTGGCCGGTCTGTTCGATCCAATGCTGGCCGTGGCCACCAGCGACGTCCGCCCGTTGCCCCATCAGATACGCGCGGTCTACGGCGAGCTTCTCCCACGCACACCGCTGCGCTTCCTGCTCGCCGATGACCCCGGCGCCGGCAAGACGATCATGGCTGGCCTCTACATCAAGGAGCTGATCCTTCGCGACGACGTCAAGCAGTGCCTCATCGTCGCGCCGGGCGGACTGGTCGAGCAGTGGCAGGACGAACTGTTCTTCAAGTTCGGGCTGCGGTTTGACCTGCTCACCAATCAGCTCATCGACGCCAACGTGAACCTCAACGTGTTCGAGACCAACCCGCTGCTGATCGCCCGCATGGATCAGCTGTCCCGCAACGAGGAGCTGCAAGCCCAGCTCAAGGACACCGAGTGGGATTTGGTGATCGTCGACGAGGCCCACCGCATGGGGGCGCACTACTTCGGCGCCAAGCTGGAGAAGACCAAGCGCTTCCTGCTCGGCGAACTGCTGGGCTCCATCGCGCGCCACCTGCTGTTGATGACGGCCACCCCGCACTCCGGCAAGGGGGAGGACTTCCAGTTGTTCCTGACCCTGCTGGACCGCGACCGGTTCGAGGGCAAGCACAAGAAGACCGCCGACACCAGCGGCATCATGCGCCGCATGGTCAAGGAAGAACTGCTCACGTTCGAGGGCAAGAAGCTTTTCCCCGAGCGCATCGCCGAGACCGTCCCTTACGAGCTGACCGCGCTGGAGTACGACCTCTACGAACAGGTCACCGCGTACGTGCGCGAAGGCATGAACCGCGCCGACAAGATCGGCGGCAAGCGCAAGAACACGGTCGGCTTCGCCCTGACCGTGCTGCAACGCCGACTGGCGTCCAGCCCGGAGGCCATCTACCGCAGCCTGGTCCGCCGCACCGAACGCCTGGAGCGCAAGAAGCAGGAGATCCTCAACGGCACCTACGTCGAGAAGGAGCCCAGCATCGACGTCGGCGCCCTAGACGCCGACGAGTACAACGCCGAGGAAATCGAGGACATCGAGGAAGAACTGCTCGACGCCGCCACCGCCGCACAGACCGTCGAGGAACTCGACGCCGAGCTGCTGGAACTCGCGGAGCTGACGAAAGTCGCCAAGCAGGTCCGCGACGCGGGCACCGACCGCAAGTGGACCGAGCTGAGCACGATCCTGCAGGACAACGCGCTGACCACCAACAAGGATGGGGTACCGCGGAAGTTCATCATCTTCACCGAGCACCGCGACACCCTGGACTACCTGACCGCTCGGATCCGCTCGCTGCTGGGCAAGCCGGATGCGGTGCAGGCTATCCACGGCGGAGTGCGCCGGCTCGAACGTCGCGTGATCACCGAGGAATTCACCAAGAACCGCGGCTGTCAGATCCTGCTGGCCACCGATGCCGCCGGCGAGGGTCTGAACCTGCAGGCCGCTCACCTGATGGTCAACTACGACCTGCCGTGGAACCCTAACCGGATCGAGCAACGGTTCGGACGCATCCACCGCATCGGCCAAGAAGAGGTCTGCCGGTTGTGGAACCTGGTGGCCAGCAACACCCGCGAAGGCGACGTGTTCGTCCGGCTGCTGATCAAGGTCGAAGAACAGCGAAAAGCATACGGCGGCAAGGTGTTCGACGTGCTCGGCGAAGCGTTCACCGAAACCTCACTGCGGGACCTGCTGCTGGAGGCCATCCGCTACGGTGATCAGCCCGAAGTGAAAGCCAAGATGCACGAGATCATCGACGGCCAGGTGTCCGAAGGTTTGACGCAGCTGCTCGAGGAACGCTCCCTCGCCGCAGAGCATCTCGCCGAGGCCGACCTGGCGAAGCTACGCGCGGCGATGGACGAGGCGCGAGCCCGGCGCCTGCAGCCGCACTACATCGAGTTGGCGTTCAAGGCGGCGTTCACCCGGCTGGGCGGGCGGATCGCCAAACGCGAGCAGGGCCGCTACGAAATCGCCAACGTCCCGGCGCCGATCCGGGCGGGCAACGTCGGGCCGATCGCCACCAAGTACGACCGCGTCACCTTCGACCTCAGCCAGGTCCACTCCGACGAGTTGGTGCGTGCCGACCTGTTGGCGCCGGGGCACCCGTTGCACGATGCGGTGATCGACGAGGCCATCCGCCGCCACGGCGGCGCCCTGAACAGCGGCACCGTGTTGGTGTCTTCCACGCTGGAGGAACCACACCTTTTGGTCGGCGTGGTGGAGGAGGTTGCCGACGCGACCGGCGCCACGGTGTCGCGCCGATTCGGATATGCCTACGTCGACAGCTTCGGCACCGTGACCTCCGCGGGGCCTGCACCCTACCTTGACTGTGTGGCGGCCCCCGATGTGCCTGCGGTCGCAGCGGCCCGCCAGTTGCCGTGGCTGGCCGAGGCAGAGGACCGGGCGATCAGTTGGATCATCGCCAACCAACTGCCGGAATACCTTGCCGAGGTACAGCCGCGACGCGCCGCCGAACTGGCCAAGACCCGCGAGCTGGTGACCAAACGCCTTGAGCACGAACGCGATCGACTGCTGTTGGACGCTGCGGTCGCCGCCGAGAAGGAGCAGGCCGGCGACAAGCCCAAGGAGTCCGCGGAAAGCCTCAACCGCAAGGCCGTCGACCTCGACGCCCGGCTGCGCAGACGGTTGGAGACACTCGACCAGCAGGCGCTGATGTCGACCAAGCCGCCGCGCATCCTCACCGCAGCGCTCGTCCTGCCGATCGGAATGCTCGAAGCCGACCTGCCGCCGACGGCGCCGATCCACGCGAAGGAAACCAAGGACGTCGAACGCCGCGGCGTGGACCTGGTGCTCGCACGCGAGCGCGAACTTGGTCGCACACCGGTGGAACAGGCCTTCACTAACAAGGGGTTTGACATCCTGTCTCACGCGCCCAACGGCGACACCTACCGCATCGAAGTCAAGGCGCGCATCGACGGGGCCAAGGACTTCTTCGTTACCCACAACGAAGTGATGGTCGGTAAGAACACGGTGCCGCGATACCGACTCGCTCTAGTGACGGTCGACCCGCGCGGGCCGCAACACGACGAGGTGCGGTATCTCGATAATCCGTTCGCGACAACCGATCTGGGCGATTTCGATTCCACCGGTATACGTGGTGACTGGGCGAAGATGTGGGCAAAGGGAGTGAATCCGTTCTGATGACCGATGGCGACGTGGCAGTCGAGCCGATCCGCAAACGCAAACTGATCGAAGTTGCGCTTCCTTTGGAGGCGATCAACCGGGAATCCGCACGAGAGAAGTCGATTCGGCACGGCCACCCATCGACCCTCCACCTGTGGTGGGCGCGACGGCCGCTCGCCGCCGCGCGGGCCGTCCTCTTCGCCCAGCTCGTCGATGACCCCTCGTCGCGTCCGGACGAGTTCCCCACCGAGGAGCTGCAGCGCAAGGAACGAGACCGGCTGCACACGCTGATCGAGCGACTTGTGGTGTGGGAGAACATCCGTGACGAGAAGCTCCTCGCCCAGGCGCATGCCGAGATTCTCAAGTCGACCAACGGCAACCCTCCGCCGATCCTCGACCCGTTCGCCGGTGGCGGCACCATCCCGCTCGAAGCGCAACGGCTCGGGCTTGAGGCCCACGCCTCGGACCTGAATCCGGTTGCGGTGTTGATTAACAAGGCACTGATCGAGATTCCACCGAAGTTCCGAGACCAGTCACCGGTGTTCCCGGGACTTGCGGAATCGGAGATCCGCGACTGGAAGGGCGCCGAGGGGCTCGCAGCTGATGTTCGCACCTACGGGGCCTGGATGCGTGACGAGGCTGAGAAACGCATCGGCCACTTGTACCCGAAGGCCACACTGCCCGACGGATCAAAGGCGACTGTCATTGCATGGATTTGGGCACGCACGGTGACTTGTCCCAACCCAGCCTGCGGGATCGAAATGCCGCTGGTGCGCAGCTGGTGGCTCGGCAAGAAGAAGGGCAAAGAGGCGTACGCCGTCCCGCGGGTCGTAGCCGATTCATCACACCCATCTGGTCAGCGGCTCCGGTTCGATATCGGACACGACAAGCGCGGCCCCGCAACCGACGGCACCATGTCCGGCCGACAGGGCGGGCTGTGTCCTGCTTGCAACAGCCTCGCATCTGTCGACTACATCCGATCGGAGGGCAAAGCCCAGCGCATGGGCAATGCGTTGCTGGCAATTGTCGCCGAAGGAAACAGACAACGCGTATACCTTGAGCCTGAAGTCGCCCACGTTGAGGCGGCCGACGTCGAAGCCCCCGATGACATCGTGTCAGGCGAAATCGCCGATAACCCTCGGTGGTTCTCGCCGCCTGCTTATGGCCTGACGAAGTTCTCAGACCTTTTCACCAACCGTCAGCTCGTCGCGCTCACGACATTCAGCGACCTGGTCGCCGAGGCCCGCGATCGCGTGCTCACCGACGGCGGATCATCCGACTACGCAGACGCCGTCGCGACGTATCTGGGTTTCGCGGTAAGTCGTCTCGCTGACTATGGGTCGACTGTTTCCACCTGGATGCCCGACCCCAAGAATGAGGGCATCCGAAATACGTTCGCACGACAAGCAATTCCAATGACATGGGATTTCGCGGAAGCCAACCCATTCTCAGATGCCTCGGGAAACTTCGCCTTCATGCTGCGCGGGATCGGCCGTGTGTTGGACGCGCTTGTCCCGCACAACGGCGCCGTAGTGGGGCAAGCCGACGCGAGCTCACGCCCATACAGTGGTTTCGTCGTAAGCACTGACCCGCCCTACTACGACAACATCGGCTACTCGGATCTGTCCGACTTCTTTTACGTTTGGTTGCGTCGAAGTCTCCGCCCAGTCCACCCAAAACTTCTGTCAACGATGCTGGTTCCGAAGGCCGAAGAACTCGTCGCAAACCCGTACCGCCACAACGGCAAGAACGGTGCTCGGCAGTTCTTTGAAGACGGCTTCCGCTCAGTATTCGCGCGTGCGCGCGAATTCACGCCGGACGACTTCCCGATCACGGTCTGGTACGCGTTCAAGCAGAGCGAATCAGACGACTCCGGCGCAGCATCAACAGGCTGGGAAACCCTGCTTGAGGGCATGATCCGATCTGGCTGGGAGATTACGTCCACGTGGCCCAGCCGCAGCGAACGAGGTGGGCGAATGATCAGCGTCGGGACCAATGCTCTCGCCTCCTCCATCGTCTTATCCCTCCGTCCACGCCCAGAAGGTTCGGCGACCACTGACCGCCGGGGCTTCATTGCTTCACTCGAATCGGAACTGCCTGCCGCGCTGCGCAAGCTGGAGCAGGGCATGATCGCTCCGGTGGACCTACCCCAGGCTGCAATCGGCCCAGGTATGGCTGTGTTCAGTCGATACGACGGGGTCCTCGAACCCGATGGTTCGAAGATGACCGTCCGCTCCGCACTCGCGCGTATCAACGAAATCCTCGACCAGGTACTTAACGAGCAGGAGGGCGACTTCGACTCGACATCTCGCTTCGCGATCGCATGGTACCGCCAACACGGTTACAGCACAGGCAAATTCGGCGATGCCGATAACCTTGCGCGCGCCAGGAACACGAGTGTCGACACCATGGAACGAGACGGGATTCTAACGTCCCGTGCCGGGAACGTTGCGTTGATCAAGCCGGCAGACCTTGGCGCAGGGTACGACGTCGTCGCCGACCGGCACACCAGCAGCTGGGAAGGCCTGCATCACCTGATCCGAATTCTTGAGCAGGATGGCATCGCGGCCGCCGGCGACTTCCTGCGGTCGGCTCTGAGCCGTGAGGACCGTGCAATCGAGGCCGACCTCGTCAAGGAGCTTGCGCATCTGCTTTTCCGTATCGCGGAGGGCAACGGGTGGACCAAGGACGCGTTGAGTTTCAACAACCTGGTGACCAGCTGGCCCGAGATATTCGACGCCGCGCGTTCTGAAAAGCCAAGAACAACCTCTCAGACCTCATTCGATTTCGAGGAAGACGCCGACTGACATGGCACTCAGCAACCGAGAACGTATAGACAGAATGTTCGTCGCGATGGCACCCGCCATCGATGACTTCATCGCATCGATTGTCGGCCAAGGGAATCCATCGCTGGGCGCGGATTGGACGAAACTCGTCCAGGGCAAGGACCTCAAGAACGGTGTCCCCTCGACCAAGACCTACGAGCCGCTGGACCCGCAGGTTCAGTTCCGCATGCTCACCGAGGCCAACATCACCGGCGGTTACCGCAAGGGCTGGTATCCGTTCGATGAGGCGCTGGGTAAAGCGGGTAAGTCGTATGCGATCGAGCTGCGGGAGGTGCGCAACACCTGGGCCCACCACGGCAGCACTTTCTCCGACGACGACGCCTACCGTGCCCTGGACACCGGGGAGCGGCTGCTGAAGCTCGTCGGCGCAGCGAGTGTGGCCGACGAAGTCCGCAGCATCCGGCTGAACCTAAGGCGGGTCACAGCCGACAAGGACGACAAGAAGGTCCTCAAGGCCGCCGTCGACAATCCTGAGTCCTCCGGCCTTAAGCCCTGGCGTGAGGTCCTGCCACCGCACGACGACGTCGCGACCGGCAACTTCGCCGCATCGGAGTTCGCCGCCGACCTATACAAGGTCGCCTTCGGCGGCGAGCAGGACGCCGACTACGCCGACCCCGTCGAGTTCTTCAAACGCACGTATCTGACTGAGGGCCTCGTTGACCTGATCGGCCGCGCCGTGCGCCGGCTCACCGGCGACGACAACGCGCCGCCGGTGATCAACTTGCAGACCAACTTTGGTGGCGGCAAGACCCACTCGATGCTCGCGCTGTGGCACGTCGCCTCCGGTCTTCCCGTCGGCCAGTTCCCACAGGACACCCAGGATCTGCTGACGGCGAACGGCTACACCGGCGCAACGGTCAGCCGGGTCGCCATTGTGGGCAATCACTTCAGCCCGTCCGGTGTCGTGCACGACGACGGCACGCACGTCAATACCATGTGGGGCGAGCTCGCTTGGCAGCTTGGCGGACCGAAGGCATATGCGTTGGTGGCCAAGGCCGATGCCGACCGCACGCATCCCGGCAAGGCGCTACACGAACTGCTAGCCACATACTCCCCGGCGGTCATCTTGATCGACGAGTGGGTGGCCTACGCCCGGTCACTGGTGGGCCGTGACGACCTGGCCGGCGGCACGTTCGACGACCAGTTCACTTTCGCGCAGTCGCTGACGGAGGCCGCCAAGGGCACTTCGGGCGTGCTGCTGGTGATCTCGATTCCGGCCTCGGAGAGCGGCGACGATCCCGACAAGATCGTCGCCGGCAATGCCGAGGAGGTCGGTGGCGCGCACGGCTTGGAGGCGCTCAAGCGGCTGCAGAACGTCGTGCGTCGCGTCGCCGACCAATGGCGGCCCGCGTCCTCGGCCGAGGCCTACCAGATCGTCAAGCAGCGACTCTTCAAGCAACCCGACGCCGCCGCGCTAGCGTCGATCGGCGCCACCGCCCGAGGATACGTGGAGATGTATCGCAAGTACGGCGACGACTTCCCCCGCGAATCCCGCGACACGGCATACGAAGAGCGGATCAAGCGGACCTATCCAATCCACCCCGAGCTGTTCGACCGGCTCTACGAAGAGTGGTCGTCGCTGGAGCGGTTCCAGCGCACCCGCGGCGTGCTGCGGCTGATGAGCACGGTGATCCATGCCCTGTGGGCGGGCGAAGACGCTTCACCACTGATCATGCCCGGCTCCATCCCGCTGGCCACCGCGAGCGTGAATTCCGAACTCACGCAGTATCTGCAGGACTCCTGGAAGGCGATCATCGACGCCGACGTCGACGGCCCCAACTCCGAACCCGCGCGCATCGATACGGCGAAGCCGCTATATGGGCAACGCTCACTGACGAAACGTCTTGCGCGCACCGTGTTTTTCGGAGCGGCGCCGACCATCGGTTCGGCGCACAAGGGCTTGGAAACGCAGCGGGTGTTCCTGGGCACCGCCGTGCCGGGCGATGTGCCGGGGAACTTCCACTCGGCGCTCACCCAACTCGGCGACCGCGCGACCTACTTCTACTCTGGCTCGGGCAAGTACTGGTACGACCTGCAGGCCAACATCACCCGTACTGCCAAGGACCAGGCCGAGCGTCTACACAAAGAGGATGTGTGGGCAGAGATCGTGCGGCGTTTACAGGGTCAAGCCAAGACCAGCGGCGATTTCGCCGGCGTGCACGTGTGCCCGGAATCCAACGCCGACATCCCCGATACGGACGAAGCACGACTAGTTATCCTGCACCCGAAGGTGGCTCACAAGCGGGGATCCGATTCTCCTGCAAAAGAATTCGCCCAACAGGCCACCGAGTACCGCGGAACCGCGAACCGGGCCAACCGCAACATGCTGGTCTACCTGGCCGCCGACGAGACCCGCTTAGGCGAGCTCGACTTCGCGGTGCGCGACTACCTCGGCTGGACTCATGTCCTGGCCAACGAGGCCGATCTCGACCTGACGCAAAACCAGAAGAACCAGGCGACACAACGTCAGACGCAGGCCGACGGGACTGTGAATTCTCGTCTGCTGCAGACATTCACATGGGCGTTGGTACCCGCCCAACCCGATCCGAGCGCACCCTTCATCATCCGCGAGACCAAAGTCGAGGGGCAGTCCCCTTCCCTGGCCGACCGGGTTTCACGTCGGCTCGGCAGCGACGGCGACCTGTCGATCCGGCAGGCGGCGGCGACCATCCGACTCGCGATCGGCAAGGTGCCCCAGATTTGGAAGGACGGCCACGTCGCCCTCGGAGCGCTGTGGCAACTGTACAGCCGGTACCCGTACATGCCGCGGCTGCGCGACCGGCGGGTGCTCGACGAGGGCATCGTCGACATGCCGATGATCTGGCAGACTGACGCCTTCGCGCTGGGGACAGGCTTCGATGAGGCGGCTGGTCGCTACATCGGGCTCTGGACGCCCGACGATAAGGGCGCCGCGCCCGCGGCGACCGACTCCCTGCTACTGGTACGACCCGATGTCGCCGTCAAGCAACGCGAAACCGAAGTACCTCCCCCACCCGCGGAGGGCCTCGGCGGCATGGGCACGCCGGTCGTTGGCCCGGATACGCCGCCGAAGCCATCGGTTGACATCGCGTTCCCTCCGCCGAAGACCCGCTTCTACGGAGTCAAGACGCTCAGCGCCGACAAGATCGCACTCGACTTCAAGAACGTCGCAGAGGAGATCATTGCCCACCTCCGTGACAGCGGAACGAAGCTGGTGGTGAAGATCGAAATCGAAGCAATTGACGCGGCCGGCTTCAACGAAAGCAAGATCCGCACCGTCTCCGAGAACGCTCAGACGCTGAAGTTTGATCAGTCGGGCTTCGAGGAGACATGAGCTTCACAGAACTCCACCGTGCTCTCGGAGTTGCGCCCGGACCATTGGCTGACGAACTATTCAACGACGCCGTCGCGGCCGGTGTGATGGAAACCGATGGCCCGGACTGGAAGTCTGAGTTACCTCCGGCGAAGGGACTATCCCAGACCGATTTCCCGAAAGACGTAGCGGCGATGGCTAACAGCGGCGCCGGCGTGATCGTCTACGGCGTTCGTGAGGTTCAGAAGTCAGCAACCGAGAGAGTCGATTTGGGTGAGCTAGACGAGGTACACGACCCTTCCTTGGGCGGCGCCGCAATCACCGCTATTACTCCGCCTGTATTCGGCCTGAACGTGCTCCGGCTGGGCACCGAGGGGAATCGGGCTATCGTTGGTTGAGGTGCTCGCGAGCGCGTTGACGGTCCGCATCTCATCTAGAAGAACGACTACTTCGCCGCGCCCGTCCGTAACGAGTCAGACACGGTCTGGATGAAGGAACGACAGATCGAGGCGATGTACCGCGCTCGGTTCGATCAGCGCCGCCACGCGAAGGACGCACTGGATACGTTGTTCAGCGAAGCTGGCAGAGAGGCTTGGGCGAAGAACATTTGATGTCGGCAGTGCCCGATACCGTATCTAGTGTGGCGAGTGAGTCATCGATCCAGAAGTGGAACAAGGTACTCGACGATGTCGAGCGAATGAACAACACCCCTAGCATGCGTCTTACGCGACGGGCCAGCGCCGAGGGGGCTGCTGCTGCAGCCGCCCCGAACATGTTCTCTGTCGTCGTCGGCGCTCTCACATCGCCGTTCGCAAGTGTCTGGCTTGCGGGCCGACCGGAAGAGCCGGAGCTGCTCGCCATACTTCAACCCGTAGCTGATGCCATCCGATCTTTCGATCGCAAGAGCGACCTAATTCCGCAAATCGATCACTTCCTTGAGGTGGTCGCAGAAGCGAAGGGCCAGTTGAACATCGAGGCGATGACCCCCCACACCGCGGACGAGATCATCAGCGATATGGAACGGGCGCTGAAGATCACGCTGCTCGTCGCGGGCACCAGTCATGTCGGGCCGATGAGTCTGATCGACCAAGAAATTGGCGAACGCGCCAGGGCCATCTCTCGCGGTGAAGACCGGGCCGCCAAGTATTTCGACTTCGCAACGTCGAAGCTCACTGACGCGCCATCTGCTAAGACAATCAGCCTGGCTGACTTCGCCGCCATCGTCGATCTGGGGCCCGCCACAAGTTGGGACGAGGTCCTCCAGCCGGACCCAGCCGACCAGCCACCGCTGATGAAACAGTTCGCCGCCCAAGCTGTCGTGGAATTCTTCACCGAGTGGGAGGAGTACTACCGCCCCGCCTTGGCGGCCGCACTTGGATGCTCCGAAGACGACATCCGGATCGACTACTTCGGTGATCTCCGGAACATGCGCCACGACTACGTGCACAACCGTGGCATTTGCCGCAACTCGGCTCGAAACAAGGTGCTGAAGTGGTTCACCAAGGGTGAGGTGATGATCCCCACCCCCGCCAACTATCTGGAATTGCTGACCGCCTTCCCCGCAGAGCAGCTACGAATCAAACCGCCCCCCTTCGTCAAGGAGCGAAAGCGAGTAGAGGCCAACGCCACTGCTGGCCTGGTAGACGAGTTCGAGAAGATCGCCGATACCAACGGCCTCTCCAAGGATGCGGCGCTCGACCAGGCGCTGACTGAGTGGTTGGCGGCGCATCCGCCGCCCGCGTAGCCACAGTCGTTCCAAGGGTGGACGCTATGGCCGAATTCGCAGGCGCACCTGCGCGAGAGAACGCCTGCGCGAGAAAACCCGGTTTGAGCGATGAACACGGTGCCTTGTCCCAACACAGCGCCAGAGTCACACGTTTGGTCCCGTGCCTTCACCCCGGGGCATCGTCCGAGCCACCGAAGTCACCAGCCACTGGCGGTGGTTCCCAATTTCGGGTTTCCAGGTAGTGAGCAAGCAGCCCATTCCTTTTGTCGCGCTCAAGAACAGCTGCGACGGTTCCTCGATCAGCCTTGGTCCGCAACAAGCCAAGTGCAAAGACCCGCAGAAGTAGCGGGTCCGATGTCCCGTCCGCGCGGGACCTCATCACATAGCGCGCGTAACTCTGGTCCATCGCACTCATCCGCTCGGCTGCGATCGCCACCTGTTGGAGGTCGGTACTCGAATCCAGCCAGCGTGCCAGCACTTCCCTGACGCGAGGGGAAGTGTTGTCGTCGAAAGCCAGTGCGAATTGTGAAGTCACCCAATTCTGTCGCCCCCAGGTTGACGCGACGTACTCGGTGAACCAATTCACGCAGTCGGTCACCTCTGATCCGAACCACGCGGCATCCATCGAACCGCGTAAATATCGCCCCAGGTTGTCGGCGACGTGGGGGACTCGATGAGCTATTCTTCGCCATTCGGCAGAATTGTCAAAAATGCCATATTCTGTCAGCGAATGAAGAACTGACCGAATGACAGGACGTCCAAAGCCGTCGGGATTATCGAGAATCTCTCTTTCAAGACTCGTTAGAACGTCGGCATTAACCGCTACGTCGACTTCTTCATCAGTGTATTCTGACAGTTTCATTTTGCGAAACTCTACTTCAATGGTATTCAACGTCTCAGATCGCAAGTCTTTCGCCGTTTCACTGGCGTCAGTTAAGTGAGTTTTGGCGGAGTTCAGTTCCAACCCAATGTGTCGGGCGCGATCCTGGAGTTCTAGAAGGAGACCGTATAGCGACTCTTCCGGACCTTCGGCGCTTATGTCATCCATCCACCGGCGAACCCCAACAATGTCGAGATCCCAGTTTCCTATCGCGGCATTTAGTGCGTCGTCAATCGGCTGGAGGTAGCAATTCGCAAGGATCGCAGAGGCGAAACTCCGCTGTGGTAGTCCACTTCGCCCCAGCATTCTCGAGTGCGCGTCGACAACAGCAGCGATTATCTCGCGCGGTATCGTCTTACCGGCCGCAGCCCCCACTATTTCGAGAAGTCGGTCTAATTCGATCGACGCGAAGAACGAGGTTATATCCGTAACCAACCCATGACCGTCGTCGTCAACCGTAGGAAGGCTCTCGACATAGGCGGCCCACTCACGCTTGTTCTTGGATATCTTGTCGTCACGTAAACGCCATCCATACACCCACGTGGGTAGGTCAGAGTGAAGAGTACCTACGCCTTTAAGTACAGCGGCGTTGTATGCAAGCCGACTCATGGGGTCTTGAACCACTGCCGGCCTGACGCCCAAATACGACTTTGGCACTTCCATTCGATGGAAGAACGGATCCAAACTTGTAGACACACTCCTTTTGTCAATACCCAGGTGCCCTTCGGCATCGAGCTTGGCGACGAACTCTACGGTCAGAACCTCCGGCCATCCCCAGGGGTCTCGATACCAATCGCCGTAGAGTTCCATGGCCGACAGCTGCCGAGCGCTTTCTAGTTCCAAGCCAAAGGTGGCCACTACTGCACCTTAAGTTCGAAGCGTTGCCGCTTCCAATTCTCAGCAACGAGCTCATACTCGGTGCTGGAAACAAATGCGGGGTGATCGATGACCGCCTATGCCATCAAGGGGCGCTGCGACGGCTCGCGGGGGTCACCCCCCACACCTTTGGCGGGTGTAAGCGGCCCCGCGCGGCGCGGAGGTCGCAAAACTACGCGCCTTGCGCAGGGCACTCTCGGGGAATGGTGGTGTGGCTGCAACCTGACAGCGGACCACTGCACTGCCTGGTCTGCGGTGAGACCTACGAGGCATGAGCCCGTACCACCATCTATACGAGATTGACCCCGTCATGCGCCCGCGACTGGGGCGCTTGCTCGAACGCATCCAAGACCCGAACCCCGAACGCAGGTATCATTGCTGACTTTACTTCTTCCCTTGTCATCCAACGGATTTCACGTGCCTCCTCGGTGGCGTGGGGTTCACCCCCTGCCGGTCGACAGCGATACACCAAGGCGACGATTCCGTGAGTCATATTCTTGTAGACACCAGTAAGCCGCTCGACCGCGACCTCAAGTCCCGTCTCTTCCAGCACCTCGCGCTGAACGCCGCTCTCGAATGATTCGTCAAGCTCAAGGACGCCGCCGGGGGCTTCCCAGTGGCCGGTGTCATCACGTTTGATGACCAGGACGCGGCCGTCGTCGCGGACCACGATGCCCGCGACGCTAACCGAGTGTTTCGGCGTGGTTGCCATGCGAGACTCCATCCTCGGGGCCGGACTCCAGTAGTGACATGGGCGTGTCGTTTTCTTACACTACTAGTCGTCTAGACATGCAAGGGAAGGCTCTGCGGTGCTGCAACTTGGCCAGATCGACCGGGCGGACGACAAGCCGCCATATCGGCAGATCGCCAGCATGCTGCGCGAAGCTATCAGCTCGGGCCAGCTATCCGCAGGCGAGCGGTTGCCGTCCGAGGCCGAGTTGATCAAACACTTCGGCGTGGCACGCATGACCGTCAGGCAGGCAATGCAAGTGCTCGGTGGCGAAGGACTAGTAATCACGCAACACGGCCGCGGCGTGTTCGTTCGCTCGACACCCCCGATCCACAGGCTCGCGTCAGATCGATTTGCCCGACGACATCGCGCCAGCGGCAAAGCGGCGTTCACCGTCGAGGCGGAGAAGTCTGGTTACGCGCCGCGGGTGGACAACATCACCGTGACCCGTGAGAAGCCGAATTCTTTTGTTGCCGAACACCTTCGCTTGACACCCGACGACGACGTTGTCGTGCGGTCTCGGCGGTACCTCGCCGATGGCCGGCCAGTTGAGACAGCGATTTCGTACATTCCCGCCGCATTCGCTCAGGGCACCAAGATCGAACAAATCGACACCGGACCTGGCGGCATCTACGCGCGACTCGAAGAAGCCGGCCACACCCTCGCCCGATTCACCGAGGAAGTCGGCGCACGGATGCCCACCCCCGAAGAGCGCCGCACCTTGCAACTCGCAGCCGGAGTACCCGTTCTGACGGTGGTGCGGACGGCTTACGACACCAACGACGTGGCCGTCGAAGTCTGCGACACCGTGAAGGTGGCGTCGGCCTACCTGCTCGAATACGACTTCTCAGCGCGCTGAACCCAGGGGAAATGCCAAAAGGCCGCTCAACACTTGACAGACTCCTCTAGACGACTAGGTTGAATAGCCATCTAGTTCATTCCGACCGAAAGGTTTCGCAATGTCCATCCCCAAATGGCTTCAGATCACCCACGACCAGGTGTTCGCGTACGGCGCGTTCCTCGTGTCCGAGGTGACACCGATGATCGACTTCGACAAGTCCTCGGGCGACAACCGTGTACAGGCGACCGATCGCGAGACCGGTTCGCCGATGTGGCAGGTCGAAGTGCTCGACGGTGATCCGTCCGCACCGAAACGCAGCCGCACGGTGACGGTCAAGTTCGCCGCACAAACGCAACCCGTCGCCCCCACCAATTCCAGCGAAACACCGTTCACGCCCGTGGTGTTCGAGGGCCTGATGGCGCTGCCGTACATCGAGCGGTCGGGCGATTTCTCGCGGATCGCGTGGTCGTTTCGAGCCTCGGGCATGACCGCACCAGGCAAGCCGTCAGCAGCATCGAACTCAGGTCGGGCGTCGGCATGAACCCTGACCCGTTCGCGCCAACTGACCTCAACGACCCGCTGATGTTCGACCACCTCCTGCAGCTGCTACTTGGCGCCGTGGCCTGGGTCGCGGCCGTCGCAGGCATTAGCGCTGCAGTTCTGATTGCTTGGCGGCTGCGCTCACCGAGGACCTACGAACTGCACTTCGCAGCCCCCGCTCGGCGCTTGCGCTGGAGACTGTGGGCCTACGCCACATGGGAGCGGTTGTCGAAACGCTGCGGCTTGTCCGCCTCTGAGCAAGTCAGTCGCAAGGACCATGAAGGGCGGCCGGTCACACAGACGCGGTGGACTCATCCAAAGCTGCTGCAGGTCAAGGTGTCCGACAACTGCCTGAATCTGACGGTGCGGACACGAATGGGTCTGACCGTCGAGGACCTGGAGCGTGCCGTCCCGGCTATCCGCGACGCCGCACGCGCACACGCCGCCCGGTCGGTCGTGGTCGCACCGGGCACCGTGCGGATCGAACTGGTCATGCGAGAGCAACTCTCGTCAGTCGGCCATGCCGCCTCTCCCACGGCAGTCGCTACCACCAGAGTCACGCTTGGACGTTGCGAAAACGGCGCCCCGTGGAGGCTGCACGTCGCCGGACGACACACCTTGACAGTGGGCTGCTCAGGCGCAGGTAAAGGGTCGGTCTTCTGGGGCATCGCCGGCGGCTTCGGCCCAGCGGTCGCGGCCGGCCTGGTCCACCTGATCGGCATCGACCTCAAATACGGCATCGAACTATCGGTCGGCGCTCGCCTGTTCACCAAGGTCGCCACCACCGAGGCCGACGCAGTGAAAACCCTTGCGGCATTGGAAAAGTTGATGGACAAGCGCGGCGCGCAGATGGCTGGAAACGCCCGCGAACACACCCCGACAAAATCGGTTCCCCTGATCGTGCTGCTGATCGACGAACTGGCCGGCGTGACCGCCTACATGAGCGATGCTGCACTGCGCAAAGAAGCCGCTGCCTCCTTGTCGCGGATTCTGACCAAAGGCCGCGCCCTGGGAATCGTGGTGGCCGCGTTCCTGCAGGATCCCCGCAAAGAGGTCCTACCGATGCGAGGGCTGTTCACCCAGACCATTGCGCTCCGCCTTCGTTCCCGCGACGAGGTGGCGATGGTTCTCGGCGACGGCATGGCCGATGTCGCGCCCGCGCACCGGATCAGCCCGGACGCACCGGGCACCGGCTACGTCGTCGCTGAGGACGGTCGAGTGACCAGAGTGCGTTCAGATTTCTGGACGGATGACCAAATCCGCTCCACTGCAAAGCAATACGGACGGATGCGCGCTGCCGGAGGTAAGCGCCATGAATAACGACTGGCCTCTCTTCGAACCACCCAATCAGGATCAATTGGCCCGCCACGCCGATGATCTGATGCACCGCGCCAACCTGGTCCGCACGCACGGATGGGACGAGTACCGGCACCTCTGGTCCTGCGGCGAAGTCCTCGGCGTCGCCTTGGTCCTGGGCGACGACGCGGAACTCCAGCGACGCGGCGAGACAACGGCCTCCGCGCTGGATCGGTGGGCATTCGATCTCTGGGGAATCATCGGCGGGCAGGCTGACGCCGACGCCAGACTTCCGCGCACTCGCGCCTGGTTCGCCTCCCTCCGTGCTGGCATGAACATTCCGTCGACGGACCAGCCACCCGCAACGAGGTGAAGCGATGGTCACTCACGGCCTCCGGGAGGCTCTCGTCACCGCAGGAAACTTCCCTGAGCTGCTGACCGCAGAACAGGTGTCGGCGCTGCTTGGCGTCTCGGCTGCGACGCTCAATCGCTGGGCGTCGATCCGCGAAACGACCGGCGAGCAGATCGGCCCGCCCTGCTACACGTTGTCAGAGCGGGTACGCCGCTGGGATTGTGCCGAAGTCCGGTCCTGGCTGAAGCAGGTACGTCGGTAATGGCCGGCAACACCCCACGCGGCATCCGAAAGCGCACCAATGCGGCCGGACAGCCCCGCTACCAAGTCCGCTACCTGATCCGTGATCCCGACGCACCGTCAGGCTGGGTCGAAACATCAGCCACGTTCCCGACGCTGCGCGAGGCAAAGGCGTTCAAATCTGAACGTGATAGCGAGGCCGCGCTTGGTGCACGTCGGTTCGACCCGCGCCTCGGCCGCACACCGCTGAACCGGATTTGGGCGCAGTTCTCCAACTCCAAGAAGCCCGCGGTGTCGCCAAAGACGTGGAGCGGCTATACCCAGCACTGGGATCTGCGTATTGCACCGCGGTTCGGTCATGTGCCCGTCGACGAAATCACCCGCGCCGACGTCCAGGCGTTCGTTGACAACCTGACGGTCGGGCCGTGGGCGAAGGTGTCCACGCTGCGACTCCTGCGTTCGATTCTCGACGTCGCCCACCAGGACGGCCGGATACACCGCAACCCGGCCCTTGGCGTCTCGGCGGGCCGCATTCCCGAGAGGGAACGGCACCGCTACCTGACCGCGCAGGAAGTCCAGACACTCGCCATCGCGTGCGGCGACCAGGGAGACGTCGTGACTATCCTCGCCTACACCGGCCTGCGGTGGTCCGAACTCGTCGGCCTCCGCGTCAAGGACATCGACCTGGCCGCTCGTCGTCTGTACGTTCGGCGTGCTGCGCCCGAAGTCGAAGGCCGGATCGTCATCGGTCCCACCAAGACGGTGGCCGGGACCCGAACCATCCCGCTCCCCCAGGTCGTCATTGACGCCCTGAAACCGCGCATCGCCGGCCGCGCTGCCGATGAGCCCGCCGTCACATCACCCAACGGAAAAATGCTGAGGTCCAACAACTGGCGCAGGCACACGCACTGGAACAAAGTCCTCAAGAAAACACGCCTGGCACCGCTGACCCTCCACGAGCTACGCCACACCTACGCGAGCCTGGCTCGCAAGTCCGGCGCTGACCTGCGCTACGTCCAGAAAACTATGGGGCATTCGACGCCAACCGTCACCGCGAACATCTACAGCGATCTCTATGCAGACGAACTGGACCAGGTGGCAACCAACCTCGATCAGCTTCACGCGACTGAAATTCACGCACCGAAGACCGGACAGAAACCGGACGAGTCAAACCATCAACCGAGTGCATAACCCGTGTCTATGCAGGTAGAACCTGGTGGCCAGGGCCGGGATCGAACCGGCGACCTTCCGCTTTTCAGGCGGACGCTCGTACCAACTGAGCTACCTGGCCCGGAAGGCACCGGTCGCGCGCAATCCAGATGCCTCGCCGCAATGGCGACCCTGACGGGACTTGAACCCGCGACCTCCGCCGTGACAGGGCGGCGCGCTAACCAACTGCGCCACAGGGCCTTGCTGTGCGTCCCATCGTACGGGTCGTCACGGGTACCCCCTACGGGATTCGAACCCGCGCTACCGCCTTGAAAGGGCGGCGTCCTAGGCCGCTAGACGAAGGGGGCCAGCCGAATCTCTCCGGGGTACTCGCAACGCAATGACGTTGGGAGCCTCGATAGCTTAGGGTACCGGCACCCGAATCCTCAAACGAGGATGCCATCGGCCACCCAGTATCCTGTCCCTCGCGCCCCTATAGCTCAGCGGTAGAGCTACGGACTTTTAATCCGCAGGTCCTAGGTTCGAATCCTAGTGGGGGCACTGTCGGACACTGACGCTACAACCAGGTATGCCCACCAAACACTGCCCGCGTTGCCGTTGGGATCGCCCAGCGTTCACGGGCGCCTACTGTCCAGCCTGCCGCCGCGAATACAACCAGGCGTACTACCGGCGGACGCCGGAGAAGAACACACAGCGCCGGGCCGCCGGTGCCGCGAACTGATTCTACGAGCCGCAACCGTTGCCAGTTGCCCTATTTCGACGGCGCGATATGGACTCGGCATACGCTAGCGCGGAATCACACCTTCGGGCAGTAGAACTGCGGCTGACCCCGGTACTCGACCGGCGGCAGGTTGCGCGCGGGCGTCTCGACCAATGGGGCATCCACCGGAAGACGGCCGCTCGCCCGGTCCATCGCGGAACGCTTGCGCGGATGCATCAGCCATCGCTTGGGCAACACCTTGGTCGCCAGCGTCACCACATCGCACAACCGTCGGTGCAGCCACTCCTGTCGCGGAGTCCAGGTGTAGCCCATGAGTTCGCGAACCGGCGGGTCGTAGAGGGCCACGGTCATGAACGTCAGGAACCGCTGCATGACCTTGAGGTTGAGCGCCCACATCCAGTCCGGCACCCACTCCAGCGACGGATGTTTGGGCATGGTGGACAGATCCATCACCTCGCGGGCCGCCCAGTTGTTCTCTAACACGTTGTTGCACATGTGATCCCAGTACTGCTGAAATTCCTCCCAGGTCTTGGGCACCGGACGCATGCTCATGCCGTACATGCGGTACCAGACGATGTGCTCGTCGAACAGCTGCCGCTTGTCGGCCTCGGTCAGTCCACCGCCGAACTTCTCGGCGGCCAGCAGGGTCGACTTGAAGAACGTCGCGTGGGCCCAGTAGAAGACGTCGGGGTTCAGCGCGTTGTACCGCCGGCCCTGCTCGTCGACGCCCTTGATGCCGATGTGGTAGTCGCGGACCTCTGCACCCGTCTGTGGGGCACGATGGCCGTCGAAGACCACACCGCCGATGGGATAGATCGACCGCAGCAGGCGCGGAATCCGCTCCAGGAAGAAGATCGAGTGGTTCTGCACCGCGGCACCCAACTGCGGATGCATGTTCTGCATCGAGCCCGCCCAAGTGCCCTGGAACAGGCCGGTCCACTGGCCGAAGTACTTCCACGTCAACGAGTCGGGTCCGAGCGGCAACGGAGGCGCGTCGTAGCCGCCGGACGTGACCGGACAGCCGGTGGCCACCGGGCTCGCGTCCCCCTGCCCTTCGGGCGGGTGGTGCCCCCAGGACACCGGGCACGTCTCAGACGTATCTTGAGTCACTGATGTACTTCCGTCCGGATCTGTATCAGAATTTGACTACGGGCGTTGTCATCGCCGAGCTTAGGAGGGATGTGCCTTCGGGTCAACGACGGGGCCGATGGTCCGGTGTGCCGCTGCAGCACCGGCAGGTCCTTCGCCGCGACGAACTCATCGCCGCGGGCGCCGGGCTTCTCGGAAGCGCCGAGGGCCCTTCCCTCACGGTCCGGGCAGTCTGCCGAGCCGCTGGGCTGACCGAGCGCTACTTCTACGAAAGCTTCACCGACCGCGATGAGTTCGTGCGCGCGGTCTACGACGACGTGTGCGGCAAAGCGATGTCGACACTGATTTCGGCTGACACCCCCCGCGACGCGGTCGAGCGGTTCGTCGCGCTGATGGTCGACGATCCGACGCGGGGCCGGGTGTTGCTGCTTGCGCCGGCCCGTGAGCCGGTTCTGACGCGGTCAGGCGCCGAGTGGATGCCCAGCTTCATCGAACTCCTGCAGCGCAAGCTCACCCGCATCACCGATCCCGCGCGGGCGGCCATGGTCGCCACCGGGTTGATCGGGGCGCTGACCGCGTTGTTCACCGCCTATCTCAACGGCAGCCTGACCGCCACGCGTGAGCAGTTCATCGACTACTGCGTCGAGATGCTGCTCGGCCGCGTCTCGAGCCACTAGGTCAACCTACTCGTCGGGCGTGACGGGGCTTTCGAGTTCCCGCTGTTCCTGTCTCGCGGCTTCCGCCTCGGCCTTCGACTTGGCCGCCCGCCCGAGCGGGTCGGCAACGGACGCACCGGGATTGGTCGCCGTGGCGTATTCGCCGGCGCAGTTCAGCGCGACCGACATCTCGTTGTTGTCCGACGAGTTGATGCGCAGGAACGACGAGTCCCAGATGTTGGTGACGATGCAGTCGTCCAGATCGAGCTTGTCCCCGACGCGGGAGGCAACCACCGCCCGTCCGCCGCTGTTCTCGATCTGCTCCAGGGCGTCGGAGTACTTCATGCCGACGACATTGGGAGCGGCGACAGCCGCGCCCGCCCCGACCATGGCGCCCGATACCGTTGCGGCGCTCATCGCCGACAGGAAGACGATCGAGACGACTTTCTTCACGACGACGCCAAACCTCCATATCGGGGCGATGATCGCCCAAGAAATACCTGGAGGCAGTTTATTGCGGTTCCGTAGGCACCGCCACCGCTGCGCCGCGGCAGGGAGTCCTAGTTACCGGGCGTTACAGGGCCGGCCAACTCCTGCTCTTCCAGCGACGCCGCTTCGCGCGCCGCTCTGGCCGCCTGGCGTTGCTGCTCGGCCTTGGCATCGCGACCGGTCGGACTCATCGCGGAGTTGCCCGGCACACCGGGCGCCGCCAAGACCCCGTTGCAGTTCAGCGCCACCATGACATCCCGGTTGGCGACCGGGCGACCACGCGAGTTGGGGCGCCGGACCGCCGCGTCCCATGCGTTCGTCACCAAGCAATTGGCCTCGTCGGCAGCGCTGCCCACCCGTGTCGCGACCACGGCGTTCCCGCCGGACTGCTGAATGATCCGCTGCGCGTCTTTATAAGGGCGGTCGACGACGTCCGGGACAGCGGCCGCCCCGCCCGCTCCGACAAGCGCAGTGCCCGCCGCTGCGACGGCCAGGATCACCGCTGCCAGTGGATGCCGCGCTCTGAGCAACACCCGTCCTCCGATTCTCCCGGTGCCGAACTCTGGGCGTAATTGTTTGCCCGCGCGGATACTACAACGACAGATGCGCCTGGTGGGGCAATTGTGACACCCCTGGACGGAACTTGGATGTCACCGGGGTACACAGATATATTAATTGCAACCAACGGGTACAGATAACCGCTGGGGCTCCCGCACGCGAGGAGAATTGAGGGACGATGCACGAGAACCTGACTGACCTACATCTGCTGCATGAGCTCGAGCCGGTGGTTGAGAAGAACTTCAACCGTCACATGACGATGACGAAGGACTGGAATCCGCACGACTACATCCCGTGGTCGGACGGCAAGAACTACTACGCCCTCGGCGGCCAGGATTGGGACCCCGAGGAGTCACAGCTGTCCGAGGTTGCACAGGTCGCGATGGTGCAGAATCTGCTGACCGAGGACAACCTGCCCTCCTACCACCGCGAGATCGCGATGAACATGGGTATGGACGGGGCTTGGGGCCAGTGGGTCAACCGCTGGACCGCCGAGGAGAATCGACACGGCATCTCGCTGCGCGATTACCTGGTCGTCACGCGTTCCGTTGATCCGGTCCAATTGGAGCAGCTGCGCGTCGAGCAGGTCACCCGCGGGTTCTCCCCTGGCCAGAACCAGCAGGGCGACCTCTTCGCGGAGAGCCTTTTCGACTCGGTCATCTATGTCACGTTTCAGGAACTGGCGACCCGCGTCTCGCACCGCAATACGGGCAAGGCGTGCAACGAGACCGTCGCCGACCAGCTGCTGGCCCGGGTCTCAGCCGACGAGAACCTGCACATGATCTTCTACCGCGACGTCAGCGAGGCCGGCTTCGATATCGCGCCGGACCAGGCAATGCACTCGCTGCATCGGGTGCTGCGCAACTTCAAGATGCCCGGATACACCGTTCCGGAGTTCCGGCGCAAGGCGGTGATCATCGCCGTCGGCGGCGTCTACGACCCGCGCATCCACCTCGACGACGTCGTGTTGCCGGTGCTGAAGAAGTGGCGCATCTTCGAGCGCGAGGACTTCACCGGCGAGGCCGCGCGGATGCGCGACGACCTAGGTGTGCTCGTCGAGGAGCTGGAGGAGGCCTCGCAGAAGTTCGAGGAATCCAAGCAGCGTCGCCTCGAGCGCGAGGCCCGCAAGGCTGAGAAGGTCGCCGCGAAGAAGGTCTTGGCCTCCTCCCCGTCATGACGGTTCTGGCCGACAGGCGCGAACTGCTGATCGGCCCCATCCGGCTTCGCAGCCCGGTCGTACTGGCGCCGATGGCCGGTGTGACGAACGTCGCCTTCCGCACACTGTGCCGCGAACTGGAACTGGCCCGGGCGGGGACCGTCAGCGGCCTCTACGTGTGCGAGATGGTCACCGCCAGGGCCCTCGTCGAACGGCATCCGGCCACCATGCACATGGTGACTTTCGCGCCCGACGAGAATCCGCGCTCGCTGCAGCTGTACTCGGTCGATCCGCAGAACACCTATGCCGCGGCGAAGATGATCGCCGACGAAGGGCTGGCCGACCACATCGACATGAACTTCGGCTGTCCCGTGCCCAAGGTCACAAGGCGCGGCGGTGGTGCGGCGTTGCCGTTCAAGCGCAGGCTGTTCGGGCAGATCGTCGCCGCTGCGGTCCGCGCTACCGAGGGCACCGACATCCCCGTCACGGTCAAGTTCCGTATCGGCATCGACGACGCCCACCGGACCCATCTCGATGCGGGCCGGATCGCTGCCGAGGAGGGGGCCGCTGCGGTGGCCCTGCATGCCCGCACCGCGGCCCAGCGCTACTCCGGTACGGCCGACTGGGAGCAGATTACGGCCCTCAAGGAGCACGTGACCGGTGTGCCCGTACTCGGCAACGGCGACATCTTCGAAGCCGCGGACGCGCTGGCGATGATGTCGGCCACCGGCTGCGACGGCGTGGTCATCGGCCGCGGTTGTCTCGGTCGACCTTGGCTGTTCGCCGAGCTGTCTGCGGCCTTCACCGGGAGCCCGGCGCCCGCACCGCCCACCCTCGGCGAGGTGGCGTCGATCATCCTGCGGCACGGGGAGTTGCTGACGGCCCATTTCGGCGAGGCCAAGGGCATGCGGGACATCCGCAAGCACGTCGCCTGGTACCTGCACGGCTTTCCCGCCGGCGCCGAGCTGCGGCGGGCATTGGCGCTCGTCAAGTCGCTTCCCGAGCTCGAGGCGCTGCTTGGCAGGCTCGACGCGGCCGTGCCGTTCCCCGACACCGCCACCGGTCCGCGCGGCCGCCAGGGGTCCGCCGCCTCGGTTGCTCTGCCGGAGGGCTGGTTGACCGATCCGGACGACTGCACGGTGCCGACGGGTGCCGAGGTGATGCACTCGGGTGGCTAGGCAGCCATCAGCCGTCTCGAAGTCGTCTCGTTTCCGAGACGACTCTGACATCACGGCTCTCAGGATGTCTAAGTACGATATGAGTCTCGTTCGTAATGCGGTTCCCACAGCGCGGAGCCACCGGGTGCTGTCGCAATGGCGCGGAGCGCCACGTACGCCCGTGTGCTGCACACAGTACGACTACGGAGGCCGGTAGGAACATGAGTGACGGCGATAACGCCACTCCTGGCCCGTCCGACCCCGGCCGTGGCGACAACCGCTGGCTGACCCGAAGCGAGCGACCGCGACCAGGTGCCGCGCCCTGGGAGCGCGCGGACGTTCCCCGCAGGTCCACCGGGTCCGGCCGACCCGATGAGGGCGCCGATCCTGCCGACGTCGAGTCCACCGGCAACCACACCGACGGCGTCACCGTCGCCGACCTGATCGCCAAGCTGTCTGGTGGCTCTCCGGTGCCGCAGGTGCCGCGCCGTCGGCGCCGCCGCGAACCCGAACCGCCCGAACCGGCCGAATCCCCGACCCCGCCTGCACCCCCCACCGAGATCATCGCCGTGACGCCGGGTCCGGCGCCGCAGGTACCCGTCGATGCCGCGGCCCACGACGACACCGAGATCCTGCCCGTGGTGCGCGCCGCTGCGCCGCTGCCCGACCTGGCGCTGGTTCGCAGGCCGAGCCGGGTGCCCGCCGCACATTCGGCCACCAGTCGCTTGCGCTTGAAACCGCGCCGCCGAAGGCGCACGGCGATCATCGCCGGACGTGCGATTGCCGCGCTGACCGCCGTGCTGGCGCTGGCGATGACCGGCGGAGCCTGGCAGTGGCAGGCCGCCAAGAACAACATGCTGAACCGGATCGCGGCGCTGGACCCTGACTCACGCGACATCCTCGACCCGAACGCACAGTTCGGTGACGAGAACTTCCTGATCGTCGGCGTCGACAGCAGGATCGGTGCCAACAGCGATATGGGTGCGGGCACCACCGACGACGCTGCCGGCGCCCGCTCGGACACCGTGATGCTGGTGAACATCCCCGCCAACCGGGAACGTGTTGTGGCCGTGTCCTTCCCGAGGGACCTCGCCATCGAGCCGCGGAAATGCGAGCCGTGGGATCCGCGGACCGGCGAATACGGTCCGATCAGCGACCCCGAGTCGCCGATGTACGGGCTCGACGAGGTCTACACCGAATACAAGTTGAACTCTGCGTACGCCGTCGGTGGCCCCAAGTGTCTGGTCAAGGTCATCCAGAAGATGTCCGGCCTTTCGATAAACCGCTTCATGGCAGTCGATTTCGCCGGCTTCGCCAAGATGGTCGACGCCATGGGCGGGGTCGAAGTGTGTAGCACCACACCGCTCGAGGACTACGAACTCGGCACGGTGCTGCCCCACGCGGGCCGGCAGATGGTCGACGGGCACACGGCGCTGCAGTACGTGCGCGCCCGCCAGGTGACGACCGAAACCAATGGTGACTACGGACGGATCAAACGCCAGCAGCTGTTCCTGTCGTCACTGATGCGCTCGATGATCTCCAAAGAGGTGTTCTTCTCGCTGTCGAAGCTCAACAACGTGGTCAACATGTTCATCAGCGACAGCTACGTCGACAACATGAACACCAAGGACCTCGTCACGCTCGGCCAGTCGATCCAGGGCATCGCCGCCGGCCGGATCACGTTCCTGACGGTCCCGACGACGGGGTACATGGATGAGTACGGCAACGAGCATCTGCGCGAACAAGACACTCGGGCGATCTTCGATGCGATCATCAACGACGATCCGCTGCCGGAGGAGAAGAACGCCGACAACACCCCGCTACCCGGCACACCCGAGGCGACGACCAGCACCCGGGCCCATGCGGCCGAGCCGACCCACGACTCCGCGCCGTCGAGCGAACTCGTGGACGTGATCACCACGAATCCGTCCGATATCACGGTTCAGGTTTCCAACTCCACCGCACAGAACGGTCTCGCCGCGACGGCCGCCACCGAACTGCAGACGCACGGATTCAACGTCACGTCCCCCGACGACTATCCGGCTCCGCTGGACTCGACGACGGTGTTCTTCTCGGCCGGCAACGAAGAGGCGGCGGCGACGGTTGCCTCCGCCTTCGCCGACCCGAAAGTCGAGCGGGTTTCGGAAATGGGCGACACCGTTCGCGTGGTGTTGGGCAGTGACTTCCACGCGGTGACCGAGCCGTCGCCGATCGGGTCGCCGGTGCAGGTGCACGTCGTGCGCGGGACCAAGAGCACTCCGACACAGCTCCCGGAAGACCTCGCGGTCACCAACGCGGCCGACACCACCTGCGAGTAGCCGACAGCGTTTGGGCAGGTGAGGTTCACCCTTCGTTCACCGCTCGCCTCATGCCGCTCGGGCAACAAGCCCGTAGGGTGGAGGTATGCGTACTGCGTACCACGAGCAGTTGGATGACCTGGCCGCTCTCCTGGGCGAGATGTGCGGGCTGGCCGGTACGGCGATGGAGCGCGCGACCCAGGCCCTGCTGCAAGCCGATCTGGTGCTGGCCGAACAGGTGATCAGCGATCACGAGCAGATCGCCGCGATGAGCGCGCGCGCAGAGGAGGCCGCGTTCGTGCTGCTCGCCCTGCAGGCGCCGGTCGCCGGCGACCTTCGGGCCATTGTGGGGTCGATTCAGATCGTCGCCGACGTGGACCGCATGGGTGCGCTCGCCCTGCACGTCGCCAAGATCGCTCGTCGTCGACACCCCCAGCACGCGCTGCCCGAAGAGGTGAACGGCTATTTTGCCGAGATGGGTCGTCTCGCAGTCGAACTGGGCAACAGCGCACAAGAGGTCCTGGTGACGCGCGACCCGGAGAAGGCGGCCCGTATTGGCGAAGAAGACGATGCGATGGACGACCTGCACCGGCATCTGTTCACCGTCCTGATGGACCGGGAGTGGAAGCACGGGGTGGCCGCCGCGGTCGACGTGACCCTGCTGGGCCGCTTCTACGAGCGGTTCGCCGACCACGCCGTCGAAGTCGCCCGGCGGGTGATTTTCCAGGTCACCGGCAAGCATCCCGCCGAAGAGGACATCCCCGCGTCGCGCTGACGACGTAAGTTCGCGCAGTTGTAGCGCAGGCTTGCTCAGCCGAAACGGCCGGAGATGTAGTCCTCGGTCGCCTTCTTGCTGGGGTTGGAGAAGATCTTCTCGGTGTCGTCGATCTCTACGAGGCGGCCCGGCTTGCCCGTCGCCTCGAGGTTGAAGAACGCGGTCTGATCACTCACCCGCGCGGCCTGCTGCATGTTGTGGGTGACGATGACGATCGTGAACTCCTGTTTCAGCGTGGAGATCAGATCCTCGATGGCCAACGTCGAGATGGGGTCGAGCGCAGAACAGGGCTCGTCCATCAGCAGCACATCGGGTTGCACTGCGATCGCGCGGGCGATGCAGAGTCGCTGCTGCTGGCCACCCGAGAGCCCGCCGCCGGGCTTGTCCAGCCGGTCCTTGACTTCGTTCCACAGGTTGGCCCCGCGCAGTGACCGCTCGGCCACCTCGTCGAGTGTCTTCTTGTTGCGTACCCCCTGGAGCTTGAGCCCCGCGACCACGTTGTCACGAATCGACATGGTGGGGAACGGGTTCGGCCGTTGGAACACCATGCCGATCGTCTTGCGCACACCCACCGGGTCCACCCCCGGGCCGTAGATATCCTCCCCGTCGAGCAGCACCGACCCCTCGACGCGCGCGCCGGGGATGACCTCGTGCATGCGGTTCAGTGTCCGCAGCACAGTCGACTTGCCGCAGCCCGACGGACCGATGAAGGCCGTCACGTTGCGGGGCGGAACTGCCAGCGTGACGTCGGCCACGGCGTGGAACGTGCCGTAGAAGATGTTGACGTCCTTGAGGTCCAAGCGCTTGGCCATCGAAGGCTCCTAAACCTTCTTGGGAGCGAAGATTCTCGCGAGGAATCGCGCCCCGATGTTCAGTATGGCGATCAGCAGGATAAGAGTCAGCGCAGCACCCCACAGCCGATCTGTGGGAACAGGATTCGCGCCCGCACCCGCCGAGGTCTGGTCGTACATCATGCCGGGCAGCGAGCCCATGAAGCCGTCGAACATGTCGAAGTTCATGGCCTGCGAGTAGCCGACCAGGACCAGCAACGGTGCCGTCTCGCCCATGACCCGCGCCAGCGCCAGCATGATCCCGGTGACAATGCCCGACAAGGCGGTCGGAATGACAATGCGGACAATGGTTTTCCACTTCGGCACACCGAGCGCGTAGCTTGCTTCCCGAAGGTCCATCGGAACGATGCGCAGCATCTCCTCGGTGGCGCGCACGATGACCGGAATCATCAGCAGCACCAGCGAGAGCGATACCGCGAATCCCGACCGCGGGAATCCGAACGTCGCCACCCACAGCGCGTAGATGAACAGCGCGGCGACGATAGAGGGAACGCCGGTCAGAATGTCGACCATGAACGTCGTCAACTTGCCGAACCGCGTTCCGCCGCCGTACTCGACGAGATAGATCCCGACGAAAACCCCGATCGGTATCGAGATGGCCGCGCACACCAAGCCCTGCAACAGAGTCCCCACGATCGCGTGGTACACCCCGCCGCCGGCCGCAAAAGCCGTCATGCCCGCCTGCGAATTGGTGAACCAGACCGGCGATGTCAGGGCCCGAAACCCCTTGGCGATCACCGAGTAGAGCACCCACAGCAGCGGCACCAGGGCAACCAGCACGGACAGTGTGACCAGGATCGTGGCGACGTTGTTGGTCACTTTGCGCCGAACACTGACGCCTTGAAAGGTAGTCGCCTTCACCGGGCGGTCCAGCGTCGAGGTCATCGGGGTCGTCTCCTCTTCGCGCAAGCGCTCACCGGCCGGCCTTCCCCGCGACCGCGGCGCGCGCCAGCGCGTTCACCACGAATGTCAGGATGAACAGCACCAGGCCGGCCGCGATGTAGGCTCCCGCCTTGTATTGATCGTTGAATTCGCTTGCCGTGGCGGCGATCAGGCTAGCGAAGGTATACCCGCCGTCGAACAGCGACCAACCGAAAGCTTTCTGCGTGCCGCGCAGGATGATGAGCAACGCGATCGTCTCGCCGAGCGCGCGACCGAGGCCGAGCATGGCACCGCTGATGTAGCCGGACATGCCGAACGGCAGCACCGTTGTCCGCACCACCTCCCAACGGGTGGCCCCCAGCGCCAGCGCCGCCTCCATCTGACCTCGCGGCGTCTGAACGAACACTTCCCGGGTGACCGCGGTGATGATCGGCAGGATCATCACCGCCAGAACGATTCCCGCGGTGAAGATGGTGCCGCCGCCGGCCACCGACGCCGTCCCGGTCTTGAACAGAAAAAGCCAGCCGAGGTTCTCGTTGAGCCACAACGCAATCGGCTTGAGCACCGGGGCGAGGACGTACAGGCCCCAGACACCGTAGATGATCGACGGCACCGCGGCCAGGAGGTCCACCATGTACGCCAGCGGGCCCGCGACTCGCCGGGGCGCGTACTGCGTCAAGAAGATCGCGATGCCGAGCGCCACCGGCATCGCGAGCACGAGTGCGAACACCGACACGAACACCGTCACCTGCAGTAGGTCCAGGATGCCGAAGTGCATTGCCGAGGTGTCGGTGGTGATCCAGGTGCCGCCGTAGAGGAAGAAGTTCTCCTCATTGCGAGCCAGCGCCGGAATCGCCCGCCACAACAGAAACACCCCGATGGCCGCGATCAACGCGACGATGACAGCGCCGGAGCCCTGCGCCAACCCGCGGAAGATGCGGTCGCCGACACGCTCTTTGGCGTGCTTCGACGGGTCGGTGGAGATCGGGGTCGGCTCGGGAAAGGGCGAAGCAAGCGCTTCACCCGATCCCGCGTCGGCCGGATTGGGTATTGTCAATTCGAGCCTATCGGTCATCGGTCCCAGAACCCATCCTCACCGTATCCGCGCCGACACGCCACGAAAACTAGGCGATCGCTTCGATAGACGTCAGCAGACGCTCCTTGAAGCGGTCTGGGAGCGGCACGTAGCCAGCGGGCGAAAGGTTCTGCTGGCCGTCGTTCGCGGCGACCGTCAGGAACGATTTGACCGCGGCCGAGGTTTCGGCGTCGTAGCCCTTCGAACAGACGATCTCGTAGGTGGCGAGCACGAGCGGATAGGCGCCCGGCTCCTTGGTTCCGTACAACGAGTTCAGGTCCAGCGTCAGGTCATTACCCTCGGCGGCGAACTGCGCGACGTCGATCGCCTTGCCGGCCGAATCGTCGGTCAACGCGACAGGCCCTGCGCCGCTGTCGATTTCGGCAAACGACACACCGCCCTGCTCGGCGAAGCCCTTTTCCACATATCCGATCGCACCGGGCGTGGCCTGCACGGCCTGCACGACGCCCGCCGACTTCTGGGCACCCTCACCCGCGCCGCCCTGGAACTCGCTGCCGTCGCCCTTGGTCCAGCTTTCCGGAGCCGCGGCCGCCAGGTACTTCTGGAAGTTGTCGGTCGTGCCCGAGGAATCCGAGCGGTAGATCGGCGTGACAACGGTGTCCGGCAGGTCGACGCCGGGGTTCAGCGCGGCGATCGCGGGGTCGTTCCACCTGGTGATCTGACCTTGGAAGATCTTGGCGAGCAGATCGGCGTTGACGACCAGCGTGTCGACGCCCTCGACGTGGTAGGCCAACGCGACCGGGCCGAACACCAGCGGGAGATTCCACGCCGGGTTGCCGCCGCAGCGCTCCGCCGCCTGCTGCACCTGAGAGCCCTTGAGCGCCGAGTCCGACCCGGCGAAGTCCACCTGCTTGGCGATGAACTGCTCGCGGCCGGCGCCCGACCCGGTGGGGTTGTACGAGAGGTTCCTGCCGGCGCACAGCTGGCCCCAGACCTTGTTGAACTCGGCGATCGCGTTCTGCTGGGCCGTCGAACCCTCGGCGGTCACAGAGTTCTTGCCACCGCACTCGGCGGCCGCCGCCCCGTTTTGACCCGTCGTCGCGGTCGGCGTGCCGACGTTGTTGTCGCTGCCGCAGGCGGCCAGGGTCAACGTGGCGATCGCGGCCACCGAGACCGTGGTCACCAGCGGGGTGCCGAGCGTCCTGCCAGAGTTGAGCTTCACGAATCCCACTTTCGAATCGGACGGCTTTGGACTCCCCGGCAACGTATGCGGCGGCGATGGACGAATGCCCTATACAAGGTGAACGGACAGTGAACACGTTCAGTTAGTTCACCGTGGTTTCCCAGCTAACGCGGCATATTCAGGGCATACGCGCCGTCGACGGCGAAGACCTCGAAGCCCAGCCTCCGGTAGGTCTTCACCGCCGCGGAGTTATCTGCCTCCACATAAAGCATCACCGTGGGATGTGAGCTTTGCGACAGGCGCCCGGCAAGGTGGTGCAGGCCGGTCAGGGTCAACACCGCGCCGAGACCGCGGCCCTGAGCGGCTGGATCGACGCCGACCACGTATACCTCGCCCAGATCCGGATTGTGCACTTTCGTCCAGTGGAAACCGAGCACCTCATCGGTGCTCTCGTCGACGGCCAGAAACAGGCCGTCCGGGTCGAACCACGGTTCGTTGCGGCGCTCGGCGATGTCCGCGTCGGTCCAGCCGCCCTGCTCAGGGTGCCAGGCGAAGGCCGCGTTGTTGACGCGCAGCAGCGCTTCGTCGTCGGCAGGGCCGGAGTAGGTGACGACGCGGCTGCCGTCGGGCGCCGGGGTCGGCGGCAACCCGGTCAGCGAACGTCGCATCTGCAGCAGCTCACGCACGACGGTCAGCCCGAGCGACGCCGCGGTCGCACGTGCCGGCGCCAGGTTGCCGTGCGCCCACACCCGGGCGCCGTCCCCACCCTCAGCGAGGCCCGCGCGCACAAGCGCCGAGCCGATCCCGCGACGCCTGGCCCGCGGATGCACCACCGCTTCGGCCATCGCGGACCCTTCTTCGGCCGCCAGGTTCAGATAGCCGACGATGTCGTCGTCGTCGCGGGCCAGCAGGTGCCGGGTCCGGTCGTGCGGAAGTTCCCGCAGCACCTGCTCCCCCACCGGGGCGACATCGTCGGCCGTCGTGGCGGCCTCGACCAGTTCACGGATGCGACGCTGCTCGTCGCCGGAAAGCCCGGTGCGCCAAAGGAATTCCGTCACGAACTTCGCAGCGGGTCGGCCAGCGTGCCGGAGATACCCTCCGGCGCCTCGAAGTCTGCGCCCTCGATGTCGTCGGCCACCGCGGTGTCCGGGGCAGGTGGGCGACCGCGCGCCGGGCGGACCGCCTTGTAGCCGACGTTGCGGACGGTGCCGATCAGCGACTCGTACTCCGGGCCGAGTTTGGCCCGCAGCCGCCGCACGTGGACGTCCACCGTGCGGGTGCCGCCGAAGAAGTCGTAGCCCCACACCTCTTGCAGCAACTGCGCGCGGGTGAACACCCGGCCGGCGTGCTGGGCCAGGTACTTGAGCAACTCGAATTCCTTGTAGGTCAGGTCGAGGGGACGGCCGCGCAGGCGCGCGGTATAGGTGCCCTCGTCGATCACCAACTCGCCGAGGCTGATCTTGCCGGCGTTCTCCTGGTTGGCCGACCCGCCGCGGCGGCCCACGAGCAGCCGCAACCGGGCGTCGATCTCGGCGGGCCCCGTGCCGGGCAGCAGGATCTCGTCAAGTCCCCACTCGACGTTCACCGCCACCAGGCCGCCCTCGTTGACCACGGCCACCACGGGCACCGAGGTGCCGGTCGTGCCCAGCAGCCGGCACAGGCCACGGGCGGCGGCCAGGTCGGTACGCGCGTCGACGATCGCGACGTCCGCGCTGCCGGCCTCCAAGAGGGACGAGACCTCGGTCGGCGCGGTCCGCACGGTGTGCGCGAGCAGCGACAGCGACGGCAGCACAGACTCAGGGCGAGGGTCGACGGTCAGTAGCAGTAGATCCAACTGGCCCTCCAACAGCCACGGGGACCTCGCCTGGACAACTTTGTCGGCCGGTGACTTCCCAGGTTCATGCTCTCGACATACGGCCGTTACCCGGCCGATAGTGCTCTAACGATAGCGCGCAACCAGCCGGTTAGCCGCGCCGAACGGACCGGCACGACACCGGTGAGCCAGAATGTGCGGGTGCGCAAGCTGCTGATCGGGGTCTTGGCGACGGTGCTGGCGGTCGCCGTCTGCGCCGTCGGCGCGGACTTCGGGGCGGCGATCTACGCCGAATATCGCCTGGCCAGAAGCGTGCGCAGCGCCGCGAACCTACAGCACGACCCGTCGGTGGCGATCCTCGGATTCCCGTTCACCACCCAGGCGCTGGACCGCCACTACGACGAGGTCGAGATCAGGGCCAACGGTGTCGATCACGCCGTGGTGGGCAAGACATCCCTGGAGGCCACGCTGCACGGGATCGACCTGCCCGACGGGTCCTGGCTGATCGGGCCCGACGCCACGCTGCAGACCGGCAAGGCCGAGAGCCGCATCATCATCGACTCGACGCATCTGGGCCGGTTCATGGACATCCCCGACCTGCTGGTCGAGGCACCGACGAGGGAAAGCAACGACGCCACCGGCGGCACCACCGAATCGGGCATCTCGAGTAGCCGGGGCGTGGTGTTCACCGGAACGCCCGAGAAGGCGGACTTCCACGACAGGGTGAGCATCGCGGTGGACCTCGAGGTCACCGGGGCGGAGCAGACGACGTTGGTGATGACGGCCACCGGGGTGTTGACCGGCCCGGGCACCGCCGATCAGGACGTACCCGACGACAAGAAGGACGCGGTGCTGGCGGCGTTCAGCGCGAGCCTGCCCGGCCAGAAGCTGCCGTTCGGGCTGGCGCCCACGGCGCAGGGCGCCCGTGGCTCCGACATCATCATCGAAGGCATCGCCGAGGGAGTAACGCTGGCCCTCGAGGAGTTCAACCTGTCATGAGCTCTTCCTGGGTTTTGGTGATCACCGTGCTCATCGCGGCGCTCGGCGTGGCGTACGTGATCGGACGGCTGCTCGCGCTGCGATCCGGGCTGCTCAAGGCGAGCGAGGACGCGGCCAACATCGACACCAGCGACCTGGGCTTGTCGTCAACCGGGCCCACGGTCGTGCACTTCTCCGCCGTGTGGTGCGGGCCCTGCGCGGCGGTGCGCCGGGTCGTCGATGAAGTGTGTGAGGAGCTGCCCGCCGTGGCGCACGTCGAAATCGACCTGGACGCCAACCCGCAAGCGGCGCGGCGGCTTTCGGTGCTCTCGCTGCCCACCACCATCGTGTTCGACAAGCGGGGCCGACCGCGGTACCGAACCCACGGCGTCCCGAGGGCCGCCGACCTGCGCTCGGCGCTGGAACCGCTGTTGGCTTGATCACCATGTCGATTGGTAAGCTGTCCGCCGTGTCCGCCCGCCTCGAGCCGATGCTCACTAAGCGCCGCGCAGTCGATCTGTGCCGCGTCGCGGGTTCTTGTTGTTGTTGTTGCAGCTGCTGAGTAGCCGCGCCCTTCTTCGCGCCGCACTCGGGAGCGACCCGTGTGGTCAATCCCAGCCCAGCCCATGACTGCAACAGGAGCACATGAATGTCAACGACCGAGCTGTCGAAAACCCAGACGCCTGACCAGGTGGACGTGCGGGGACCGCGCTTCGCGGCCTGGCTCACCACCGCGGTGATCGTGGCCACGCTGCTGGTGTGGCCGTTGAGTCCGGTGACCGCCGCGGTGCTTCTGAGTGTGCAGGCGGTGGTATTCGCCGTCGGCGCGTGGCGTGGTCCGCGCGCGCACCCCTACGGCCTGATCTTCAGCCGTCTCATCGCCTTGCGGCTCGAACCCGTCACCGAGAGGGAGCCGGTGCCGCCGCTCAGGTTCGCCCAACTCGTGGGCTTGGTCTTCGCGGTGATCGGCGTCGTCGGGTTCACGGCCGGACTCCCGCTACTCGGCCTGATCGCCGTCGGCTTCGCGCTCGTGGCGGCCTTCTTGAACGCGGCCTTCGGCATCTGCCTTGGCTGCCACATCTACCCGATCGTCGCGCGTTTCCGGAAGAACGCAAGCGCGCCGTCAACCGGATAGCTCTTCGAAACTCGAAGCAACCGAAAGGATCTCCTCTATGGCACGCTCCGATGTCCTGGTCACAGCTGACTGGGCCGAGAGCAATCTCAAGGCCCCGAACACCGCGTTCGTCGAGGTCGACGAGGACACGAGCGCATACGACGGCGGTCATATCGAGGGCGCGGTCAAGATCGACTGGAAGACCGACCTTCAAGATCCGGTGCGACGCGATTTCGTTGACCAGCAACAGTTCTCGAAGCTGCTGAGCGAGCGCGGCATTTCCAACGAGGACACCGTGATCTTGTACGGCGGCAACAACAACTGGTTCGCCGCGTACGCCTACTGGTACTTCAAGCTGTACGGGCATGAGAACGTCAAGCTGCTCGACGGCGGCCGCAAGAAGTGGGAGCTCGACGGCCGTCCGCTGTCCACCGAGGTGGTCAAGCGCCCGGCGACCAGCTACACCGCCAAGGCGCCCGACACCAGCATCCGGGCCTTCCGCGACGAGGTGATCGCCGCCATCGACACCAAGAACCTCGTCGACGTCCGCTCCCCCGACGAGTTCTCCGGCAAGATCCTGGCTCCTGCGCACCTGCCGCAGGAGCAGAGCCAGCGGCCCGGACACATCCCCGGCGCCATCAACGTTCCGTGGAGCAAGGCGGCCAACGACGACGGCACCTTCAAGTCCGACGAGGCCCTCGCGAAGCTGTACGCCGAGGCCGGCCTGGACGGCGAGAAGGAGACCATCGCCTACTGCCGCATCGGTGAGCGTTCGTCGCACACCTGGTTCGTGCTGCAGGAACTGTTGGGACACCAGAACGTCAAGAACTACGACGGCAGTTGGACGGAATACGGCTCCCTGGTGGGAGCCCCGATCGAGTTGGGAAGTTGATTATGTGCTCTGCCCCGAAACAAGGCCTGACGTTGCCCGCCAGCGTCGACCTGGAGAAGGAGACGGTGATCACCGGCCGCGTCGTGGACGGGTCCGGACAGGCGGTCGGTGGCGCGTTCGTGCGGCTGCTGGACAGCTCCGACGAGTTCACCGCCGAGGTGGTCGCGTCGGCCACCGGCGACTTCCGCTTCTTCGCCGCGCCCGGCACTTGGACGCTGCGTGCGCTGTCGAAGATCGGCAACGGCGACGCCGTGGTGGCGCCGTCCGGTGCGGGCATCCACGAGGTCGACGTCAAGGTCGCCTAGCACCCCTAGTACGCGCGAGCGACCGTGTCTGCCCGGCGACACACCGCCACGCAGTGTGCAAATGCGGTCACTCGCGGCGGGTGGGGACCCGGATTTTGACACCGAGCTGACGAACTAGACTCTTGCCCGTGGTGTTGTTCTTCGAAATCCTGCTGGTGGCCGCGACTCTGTTGATCACCTGGTTCGCGTTGTACACGCTGTACCGGCTGGTCACCGACGAGTCGTGACGTCCGGGGACGACGCCGTCGCGGCCGCGGCCGAACGTGCGAAAACGACTGCCGCGCGGAACATTCCGGTGTTCGGCGATCTGCCGGCACCCGCCGACACCGCCAATCTCCGCGAGGGCGTGAACCTCCACGACGCACTGCTGGCGCTGCTGCCGCTGGTCGGTGTCTGGCGGGGCGAGGGCGAGGGCCGCGGCGCCCACGGGGATTACCGGTTCGGTCAGCAGATCGTGGTCTCCCATGACGGTGGGGATTACCTGATCTGGGAAGCGCGGTCGTGGCGGCTCAGCGAATCGGGCGACTACGAGGCGCACACCCTGCGCGAATCGGGCTTCTGGCGGTTCGTCGACGATCCGGCAGACCCCTCCGAGTCCCAGGCCATCGAACTGCTGCTGGCCCACTCCGCGGGCTACATCGAGCTGTTCTACGGACGTCCCCTCACACAGTCGTCGTGGGAACTCGTCACGGACGCGTTGGCGCGCAGTAAGTCCGGGATGCTGGTGGGCGGCGCGAAACGGCTTTACGGCATCGTCGAGGGCGGCGATCTCGCCTACGTCGAGGAGCGCGTCGACGCCGACGGCGGCCTGGTTCCCCACCTGTCGGCCCGGCTGTCGAGGTTTGTCGGCTGATGCGCGCGATCTGGCTGGCGGCGGGCCTCGCCGCGGCCACGATCCTGGCAGGCTGCGCTTCGGAACCCCCGGCCGAGCAGCCGAGCACCACATCGGATGCCCCGACCGGGCACGGGTCGCTGGCGCAGTGCCTGAGCGACCACGGTGTGCCCGCCGCGCCTGGTCCTGCGGCCGGGCCGCCGCCCGGCGTCGATTCCGAGACCTGGAATCAGGCCATAAAAGCCTGCGCGACGTTCGCGCCAGGGCCCGCGGGGTAAGCCGGCGCCGGCCTCTTCGCGGCCCGGGCGGGTCCTTCCGACCGGCCATCAGAGATGGAGCGGCCCCCGAGCCGTGTGTTCCTGGCGGACAAGACCGAGGGGCTCGGGGGCCGGGTGACTGCGGGGAATTCGCCAGCGCGCGCAGGACGCGAAGAGCCGTCAGCTCATTCCCCTGGCGCTGCTAGCTCGCAGCCACCTCACAAGTCCATAAGTCACTCAAGATGTCGGACCACCTCCTCTCCTGTGTACGCGCGAGGCTATCACCGACGCCGAAGGGCCGGTAGCGATTAACTTCGCGCCCCCGGTGCGGCGCGCCTTGCTCCGTCCGATGTCAAAGGATGGGTCGTCGGGTGGTGGCCGGGTGCGTCGGTTGAGTGCGCGTTCGTATTTGACGCGTTGGCTCGGTCGGCGGTTCCGGTTCGGGTTGGTCGGGTGGTTCGGCCGGGCCGGCGGGCGCAGGCGGCGATCAGGTCGGCCGGCATGAACGCATGTGCGGCATCATCGCGCATCCGGTGGACAACGGCCTCGGCGGCCCGCCGTTCACCGGCCGGTCACGGGTAGTCGGCGCCGCCGACGCGAACCGCGCCGATAGTTGGGTCCACAGGGACCCAAAGGCTCTTGCGCCCGGCCAGGTCGACCGTAGGGTTGGCCCTACCGGCCGGCCGACAAAGACGCCGGGGGGCGGATGAGAGGAATGGACGTGGGAGACACACTCACAGAGGGACAGAAGTTGGGGACGGGCGACTCGCTCACCTCCAAAAACGGCGCCTACACGCTGACATTGCAAAAGGACGGCAATCTGGTTCTCGAAGCGCGCGGGAAGGCGGTCTGGGCCACCGACACCAACGGCCAGAACGTGGTACGGGCTGAGGTGCAGAAGGACGGCAATTTCGTGCTGTACACCCCGGACAAGCCGGTGTGGCACAGCGACACCAAGGGCAAGAAGAACGTGCGCCTGGTGCTGCAGGACGACCGCAACCTGGTGCTGTACGCGGGCGACAGTGCGGCCTGGTCGTCGAAGACCAACACCGACGAGCCGCCGCCGGCGGCCCCGGCTCCCGAGCCCGCCCCGGCAGCCGCGCAGGAGCCGGCCCCGGCGCCCGAGCCGGTCGTCGAGCAGGCCCCGCCGCCACCATCACCGCCACCCCCGCCCGCGCCCGAACCGGCCCGGACCTACACCGTGGTGTCCGGAGACACGCTGTGGGCGATCGCGGAACGCTTCTACGGCGACGGCAACCAGTACCGGCGCATCGCCGAGGCCAGTGGGATCTCCAATCCGGACCTGATTCATCCGGGGCAGGTGGTGACCATCCCGTAGCCGCCCAACCTGAAACGGCCCCCGAGCCCTCGATTCCTGGCCCGCGGCCATCGACAGAGGCGCGGCGCCGAGGCTGGCGTGTCGAGCGCCTGACCGACGACGGCGTAAGTGGTAAGCACATCAACGCAGCTTTGCGAGAGGTGCTGACAATACTGGAATCTGGTCAGGCCGATGACTTGATCGTTGCGAAGCTCGACCGCCTGGCACGCTCAGTTGTGTACGCGTCCAACATCATCCGAGGCAGCGCAGACGCTGGTCGCTGGTTGTGCTTGATCTGAACCTTGACCTCACGACTGCGGCAAGACGCACGACACCCGCAATACATTCGCCACTTTCCGGCCGGTTCAGCGATCAGCGATCACTGACGATCGCGGCGTCGACGAGTTCGGCGAACTCGGCCGCCAGTGGGCTCGGCGGCAGTGGCCTGCCGTCGAGGGTGTGCACCCGCGCGGCGAGGGTGATGCTCGACACCAACCAAACGCCTTGTGCGGTAACCAGATCTGCGGGTCGTAGTGCGCGGTAGTCACAGTCGTAGCCCTTGTTGCGCGCCACCTCGAACAACGCCTGCTGCGTGGTGCCGCGCAGGATCGGAAACCACGGCGGCGGGGTGAACAACCCGAGATCGCCCGCGCCCGGCTCGGACTCGGCGGCGATAACCACCGTCGAGCGCGGTCCCTCGAGGATCAAACCGTCGGAGCCGACGAAGATCACGTCCCCCGCGCCGTGCCGCTCTGCATGCCGCAGCGCGGCCATGTTCACCGCGTAGGACAGGGTCTTGGCGCCGGCCAGCAGCCACGGCATCTCGGCGGTGCCCTCGGCCGGCAGCCCGCGCGCCAGCGTCAGCGCGGCAAGCCCGTTGCGCCGCACGTCGGTGACCCGCGCCGGCAACGCGCCGATCGTGGCGTACGCCGTCGGGGACGAGCCGCCTTCGCGGCCGCGGCTGTACACCAACCGCAGCACCCCCTCGTCGCTGGTGCCGGCGGTCCACTGCGCCACCGCCGCAGCCACCGCGGCCCGCCATCGTGGCAGGTCGGGGGCCGCAAGATCGACCATCCGGGCCGACTGGCTGAGGCGGGACAGATGGGCCTCGAGTAGGCACGGCCGACCACCGCGGACCAACATCGTCTCGAAGACACCATCGCCGCGCACCGCCGCGAGGTCGTCGGCGTGCAGCAGTGGCACCGACGGATCGTGCAGTCGCCCATCGAGCGTCACCACGACCCCGGGTTCGCCAGCCATGGGCCCAAAGCGTAGCCCCGGACCTCGGCGCACCGAACGTAGAGTTGACGTGTGACATTCTCTGGACGAGCCGCCCCTGCTCCCGACGCCGGACCCGACGCCGGCGCCGTCTGGCATTACGGCGATCCGCTGGGCGAGCAACGCGCTATGGCGGACGCTGCCGTCGTCGTGGACCGCTCGCACCGGCCCGTGCTCACCCTCACGGGCGACGACCGCAAAACGTGGCTGCACAGCCTCACGACACAGCATGTCAGCGACCTACCCGACGGCGCGGTCACCGAGAATCTGAGCCTCGACGGTCAAGGGCGTGTGGAAGATCACTGGGTGCAGACCGAGCTGGGCGGGGTCACCTATCTGGACACCGAATCCGCGCGCGGGGAGGCACTGCTGAGCTATCTGCGCAAGATGGTGTTCTGGTCCGATGTCACCGTGGAGCCGGCCGACCTGGCGGTGCTGTCCCTGCTCGGACCGCGGTTGGCCGACGCCACCGTGCTCGAGGCGCTCGGCGTCGGTTCGCTGCCGGCCGAACGCACGGCCGTCGCGCTCCCCGACGGCGGTTTCCTGCGCCGCCTCAAAACCACCGAACTCGACCTCGTCGTCCCCCGCGACCAGGTCGAACGGTGGCGGCAGCGGCTCGGCGATGCCGGGGTCCGGCCCGCCGGGGTGTGGGCCTACGAGGCGCATCGGGTGGCCGCCCTGCGGCCCAGGCTGGGCGTGGACACCGACGAGCGGACGATCCCGCACGAGGTCGGCTGGATCGGCCCCGCCGTGCACCTGGACAAGGGCTGCTACCGGGGACAGGAGACGGTCGCGCGGGTGCACAACCTCGGTAAACCGCCGCGGATGCTGGTTCTGCTGCATCTCGACGGTTCGACGGACCGGCCCGCCACCGGTGATCCGGTGCTTGCCGGCGGCCGCGCGGTCGGCCGCCTCGGCACCGTGATCGACCACGTCGACGAAGGCCTGGTCGCACTGGCGCTGCTCAAGCGCGGGCTGCCCGCGGACACCGAACTGACCGTCGCAGGGGTGCCCGCCGTCATCGACGCGGACTCGATGCCGGCGCCCGACGTCGCAGGTGCGGGCCGGCGCGCGGTCGAACGGCTGCGGGGCGGAACCCGCTGAGTGCCGAGGGCTGGCAGCGCGGCGCAGCCAGGCACGGTAAAGTGTTGGCAGGACGATAAAAGACAGATCAGATCGGAGCCGCCTGCAAATCGGGCCGCTCCGTTATTGCGCGAGGGGGTCCCCCCATGGGCCGCGGCCGGGCAAAGGCAAAGCAGACCAAGGTCGCTCGTGAGCTCAAATACAGCTCACCACAGACCGATTTCGAGCGGCTTCAGCGCGAGCTGTCGGGCGCTTCCGATGACGACCTGGCCGACACCGATCCGGCGGCCGACGACTGGGTCGACGACGACTGGCGCCGCTGACCTTTAAAAGCGGGGGTGCTGACCCACGAGTTTGGCTCGGGGGCCGTCCTTGCCCCCCTTCTTGACGGTGCCCAGCGTCCAGCAATTCAGGTGCCTGGCGGTCAGAATCGCCAGTGCGCGGTCGGTGTCCTCGGGTGCGACGACGGCGACCATGCCGACGCCCATGTTGAAGGTCCTCTCCATCTCGACCCGCTCGACCCGTCCGCGTTGTGCGATCATCGCGAACACCGGTGCCGGAGTCCAGGTGCCGCGGTCGATCTCGGCGACCAGGCCGTGCGGGACCACACGCGCGAGGTTGCCGGCCAATCCGCCCCCGGTGACGTGGCAGAAAGTGCGGACCTGTGTCTCCGCCGCCAGCGCCAAGCAGTCCTTGGCGTAGATACGGGTCGGCTCCAGCAATTCTTCGCCGAGGCTGCGGCCGAATTCCTCGACGTGGCCGGCCAGGTTCATCCGATCGATTTCCAGCAATACCTTGCGGGCCAGCGAGTAGCCGTTGGAGTGCAGCCCCGTCGAGGCCATCGCGATCAGCACGTCGCCGGGCTTGACCCGGTCCGGGCCGAGCACGTCGTCGGCCTCGACCACGCCCACCCCGGTGGCCGAGATGTCGTAGTGGTCGGGTGCCATCAAACCGGGGTGCTCGGCCGTCTCGCCGCCGAGCAGCGCACACCCGGCCTGCAGGCATCCGCTGGCGATTCCGCCCACCAGCTCCCCGATCCGCTCGGGCACCGTGCGGCCGACGGCGATGTAGTCCTGCAGGAACAGCGGTTCGGCGCCACACACCACCAGGTCGTCGACGACCATCGCGACCAGGTCGATTCCCACCGTGTCGTGCTTGTCCATGGCCTGGGCGACCGCCAACTTGGTGCCGACACCGTCGGTGGACGACGCCAGCACGGGTTCGCGGTAGCCACCGCGTAGTGCAAACAGCCCGGCAAAGCCACCGATACCGCCGCGCACCTCGGGCCTGGTCGCTTTCGCCGCGAGCGGTTTGAGGAGTTCGACGGCGCGGTCACCGGCTTCGATGTCGACCCCGGCCGACGCGTAGGAGATGCCAGCAGGTTCGGCGCGTTCGGTCATCGCGCTAAAGGCTACCGGTGTTGGCCGCGCTGCGGTAACCGCCTCGGCCGCCGTTTCCAGACCGCAATGTCCGGCGTTTTGCGCCACGGTGCGACAATGTGGGTGCTCTACATCAACCCGGCGGGCACGCCGCTGGCGGTCGAGGCGCCCGATCCGGGTTGTGCGTTTGCCTGAGCCGGAAACCGGTCATCCCGCTCCGGTGGCTGACCCGACTCGCTGCCTGGTAACCGGTGCGACCGGTTACATCGGCGGCCGGCTGATCCCTCAACTGCTTGGGCGTGGTCACGCGGTGCGGGCGCTGGCGCGCACACCCGACAAGCTGTCCGGCGTCGAATGGCGCGACCGCGTCGAGGTGGCCAAGGGTGACCTCGACGATGCGGCTTCGCTGCGCAGCGCCTTCGGGAGCATCGACGTCGTCTATTACCTCGTGCACTCGATGGGCAGCGAGCGTGACTTCGTCGAGGCCGAAGCGCGGGCGGCACGCAACGTCGTCGACGCCGCGCGTCAGGCGGGAGTCAAGCGCCTCGTGTATCTCGGGGGCCTGCACCCCGCGGCGGCCGAGCTGTCCCCGCATCTGCGGTCGCGGGCCGCGGTCGGCGACATCCTGATCGACTCCGGTATCGAGACGGTGGTGCTGCAGGCCGGCATCGTCATCGGTGCGGGGTCGGCCTCTTTCGAGATGATTCGCCACCTGACGAACCGGCTGCCGGCGATGACCACGCCGAAGTGGGTGCACAACAAGATTGCGCCCATCGCGATTGACGACGTGCTGCACTACCTGACTGAGGCCGCGGCGGCGCCGGTACCGACGTCACGCACCTGGGATGTCGGCGGGCCGGACGTACTCGAGTACGGCGAGGCGATGCAGATCTTCGCACAGGTGGCCGGACTGCGACGCCGGATCATCGTCGTATTGCCTTGGCTCACACCGACGATCGCGAGCTGGTGGATCGGGCTGGTGACCCCGATGCCGGCCGGTCTCGCGCGGCCCCTGATCGAGTCGCTGGAATGCGACGCGGTGATGGGCGATCACGACATCGACGAAGTCATCCCGTCGCCGGCGGGCGGCCTGACCAACTACCGGGAGGCGGTGGCGAAGGCCTTGCAGCGCGGCCCGTTACCGACCGATCCGCACTGGGCGCACGTCGGACGGTAGTTACGGCCTGCGCAGCGCCGAGACGTTGTCGTTGTCGGACTGCAGCGGGATACCGGTCTTCGCGGCCGTCGCGAGCATGTGCTCGATGACGTTCTTGCCCAACGCCGATTCACCGGGCAACTCGATCGGATAGTTGCCGTCGAAACACGCGCTGCACAACCGTGAAGCGGGCTGCTCGGTGGCCGCGATCATGCCCTGCTTCGAGATGTAACCGAGGGTGTCGGCGCCGATGGCGTGGCGTACCGCCTCGAGCATCTCGTCCTCGTCGTCGACCGCGTTGGCGATGAGTTCGGCGGGTGTCGCGAAATCGATGCCATAGAAGCAGGGCCACTTCACCGGCGGGGACGCGATGCGGACGTGCACCTCGACCGCGCCGGCCTCTCGCAGCATCCGGACCAGGGCGCGCTGGGTGTTACCGCGCACGATCGAGTCGTCGACGACTATCAGCCGCTTTCCGCGGATCACTTCCTTGAGCGGGTTGAGCTTGAGCCGGATACCGAGCTGGCGAATGGTCTGCGACGGCTGGATGAACGTGCGCCCCACGTAGGCGTTCTTCATCAGTCCCTGGCCGTAGGGGATTCCGGACTCCTGTGCGTATCCCACCGCGGCGGGTGTGCCCGACTCCGGCACGCCGATCACCAGGTCGGCGTCGACCGGCATCTCCCTGGCCAGCCGACGGCCGATGTCGACACGCGTGGCGTGCACGGATCGGCCCACCAGCGTGCTGTCCGGCCGGGCCAGATAGACGTATTCGAAGACGCAGCCCTTTGGTTCGGGGCTGGCGAAGCGGGTTGAGCGCACCCCGTCGGCGTCGATTGCCAGCAGCTCGCCGGGTTCGATGTCGCGGACGAACGAGGCGCCGACGATGTCGAGCGCCGCGGTTTCCGACGCGACGACCCAGCCGCGGTCCAACCGCCCCAACGCCAACGGCCGTACCCCGTAGGGATCGCGAGCCGCATACAGCGTGTTCTCGTCCATCCAGGTCAGGCAGAACGCGCCGCGCACGGTGGGCAGCAGTTCCAGCGCGGCCTGCTCCAGCGTGGAATCGGCCGCGCCGTGGGCGAGCAGGGCGCCGAGGATGTCCGAGTCGGTGGTCGCCGCCGGAGCACCCCTGGTGCCGAGCAATCCGGCGTCGCGGGCGCGGGCGGCGAGTTCGGCCGCGTTGACGAGGTTGCCGTTGTGCCCCAACGCGACGCCGGTACCTGCCGAGGTGTTACGGAACACCGGTTGGGCGTTCTCCCACGTCGTCGAACCGGTGGTCGAGTAGCGACAGTGCCCGATCGCGACGTGGCCCTCCATCGCGGCCAGCGTCTGCTCGTCGAACACCTGGCTGACCAGGCCCAAATCCTTGAAGACCAGCACCTGCGAGCCGTCGGCGACGGCGATCCCCGCCGCCTCCTGGCCGCGGTGCTGAAGGGCATACAGGCCGTAGTAGGTGAGCTTGGCGACCTCTTCACCCGGCGCCCAGACGCCGAATACGCCACACTCTTCGCGGGGTTCTGGATCGGTCTGCGGGCCGGTCACGATATGGCTGCTCCCAGGGCGGAATGGGTAGACCGCTTCAGTCTACGTACAGAACCGGTCAATCATGGAATTCGCAACCCAAGGTGTTGCGTGTGCCACACCTACCCCTCCTCGACGGCCACCAACGGCAGCCACTGGCCGATTTCGCCGGCCCGGGCACCGGAGAGCCGCAACGCCCCGATCGCGGTCGCGTCGTCCACCGACAGCACCCCGGCGGCGAGCAGGAGCCAGGTCCGCGGATCGGTCTCGGCCACGTTGGGCGGATTGCCGCGCCGGTGTGCCGAACCCGCGATGCACTGCACCGCGATGAACGGCGGCACGCGGACCTCGACGCTGGAACCAGGAGCCACCGCGGCGAGCGTGCGAGCCGTCAACCGAACCGCCTCGGCGAGTTCGGTTCTGGGCGGAGGCGGCTGCCGATCATCGCGCAACCAGTCGGCCAGCGCCGCGACCGCCGCACGTGTCTTCGCCGGATCGGCAGTAGGACGGGCGGCCATAACCTACTGTCTCAAAATGGTCGTCGACCGCCACAAGCCGCCGTACAAGGTGGCCGGTGCGGTGTTTCTGATCATCACCATCTTCGCGGCTGCCCTCCTCTATCTCCAGTTCCGCGGCGACCTGACCCGTAAGGCGCAACTGACCCTGCTGGCACCGCGCGCTGGACTGGTCGTCGAACGGGGAGCGAAAGTGACCTACAACGGTGTGGAGATCGGGCGCGTGAGCGGAATATCGCTCGTCGACACCGACGACGGGCATCAGGCGGAACTGACACTCGACGTCAATCCCCGCTATCTGGAAGGTATTCCGGTGAACGTGAGCGCCGAAATTCGCGCCACCACGGTGTTCGGCAACAAGTACATCTCGTTCACTTCACCGGAAAGCGCGTCGCCACAACATATCACGGACCGAGATGTCATCGACGTCTCCGCGGTGACGACCGAGTTCAACACCGTGTTCGAGACGGTCATCGCGCTCGCCGAGCAGGTCGACCCGATCAAGCTGAACCAGACCCTGGCCGCTACGGCGGAGGCGCTCGCAGGGGTGGGCGGTGACCGCTTCGGGGAGTCGCTGCGCAACGGCAACCGGATCCTCGACGACCTCAACGCCCGGATGCCGGCGCTACGTGCGGACACCCACCTGCTGGCCGACCTCGCCGAGGTGTACGCCGACGCGTCCCCGGACCTGTGGGACGGCTTGCGGGACGCGGTGACGTCCGCGCGCACGTTCAACGAACGGCGTTCCGACGTCGACGCCGCCCTGATGGGCGCACTCGGATTCGCCGACGCGGGGGCCGACACGTTCAAACGCTCCGGGCCGTACCTGGTGCGCGGCGCCGCGGACCTGGTGTCGACGTCCAAACTGCTGGACTACCACAGCCCCGCCCTGTTCTGCACGATTCAGAACTTCAGCGAAGTGCAACCGCGGGTCGCAAAGACGTTGGGCGGCAACGGTTATTCACTGACCGGTGGCGGCGGCATCCTGGGCGGGGCCGGCAATCCGTATATCTACCCGGACAACCTGCCGCGCGTCAACGCCACCGGCGGCCCGGAAGGACGTCCGGGCTGCTGGCAGGACGTCAGCCGCGACCTGTACCCGGCGCCCTACCTGGTGATGGACACCGGTGCCAGCATCGCGCCGTACAACCACGCCGAGCTCGGCCAGCCGTTGTTCATCGAGTACGTGTGGGGCCGTCAGATCGGCGAACTCACGATCAACCCGTGAGACGTCAGTCGGGGAAACCGAACAGCTTGACCACGCCATGGTCCCGACCGGCGGTGTAACCGCCGTCGACCGCGATCGCCTGGCCGGTGACGAACGACGCATCGGGTGAGACGAGAAACGCTGCGACCGAGGCGATCTCGTCCGGCCTGCCGCGCCGCTGCAGAGCGTGCTCTTCGGTGATGGAGCGCAGCGGGCCCGCCATCCCTTCCAGCCCCATCACGCTCTGCAGCATCGGGGTGTCGATGAAGCCGGGACAGATCGCGTTCGCGCGGATACCGCTGGGACCGTAGTCGAGCGCGATGTTCTTGGTGAGCAGCACGACGCCTCCCTTGGCGGCGTTGTAGCTGCTGCCGCCGGCAGTGCCCTCCAGTCCTTCGACGCTGGCCAGGGTGACGATCGAGCCCCGTTCTCCGTCCACACGCGGTTGCTCGATCATCTTCGCCAGCGCGGCCTTGGCCACCAGGAACGTCCCGGTGAGGTTGACCCCGACGACACGGTCCCACTCGGCGCGCTCGAGCAGGTGCACCGGCCCTCCGCCGGCCACCCCCGCCGAGTGCACGACACCGTCGAGACGACCGTTCACCGCGGCGAACACCGAGGACACGGCGGACTCGTCGGTGACGTCGGCGCCGACGAACTCGAACCGGTCACCCAGGTCCTCGTGCGGTTCGGCCAGGTCCGCACCGATCACCGTGCCGCCATCGGCGATCAGCCGCCTAGCGGTGGCCAGACCGATGCCTGATGCAGCACCGGTCACGACGAAGGTGCGCGAACGCAAGAGTTCGGCTGTGCTCATGACCGGGACTCTATGCGCCGCTGAACCGTCAGCGCCGCCAGTGCCGCGGCCTCGTTGGCGGCCAGGTGGGCCAGCATCGGCGCGAGCAGGCTGCCCGACCGCGCGTGCAGCCATCCGAACGCCCAGCCCGCGACGCCGGTGAAAAGGACCGTGCCCAGCACCGGGTTTCGGGTCAGGCGGGCGTCCATGATGTGCCACAAGCCGAACGCCACCGACTGCAGCAGCCGACCGCCGACCGGTGCAAACGCGTTCTCGGCCGCGTTGCCCAGCATCGCCCGGTAGGCGACCTCCTCGGGCCACACGGTGCCCATCGGAATGTCGAGTGCCATCCAGCGCACGGGATGGTCGGGCAGTTCGCGCGCAGCCATTCCGCGCCGCACCGGCGGGATCGCCGTCGCGACCGCCACCCCCAGCCCGATCACGGATCCGGCCGCGAGGCCGTAGCGCAGACCGGACCACAGTGCGGGCGGACGCAGTCCCAGCGGGGGACGGGCGAGCGCATACACCCCGGCGCCCAGCGCGGCGTTCCACAGTGGATGGAACCGTACCCGGGGTGCGACGAAACTCCAGGTCACCAGGGCGGTCGCCACCGCGGTGGCGCGAACCTTGTTCGCTCGCATCAGTATTCCGGCCCGTCCTCGGCTTCGGTTTTGGTCAGCGCGGTGCGGACCCGCTCGGTGTCCTCGGGCGTCCAGCCCTCCGGCGGCGCGACGGCGACCCACCCGTCGAGCACGAGATCGCCGTAGTTGTGGGCGTGGCCTGCCGGCACCGAACTCGCATTGGTCATGTCGGCGGCCACCTGCCCGAACGTCACGATCGGGTACCACCGCATGGACGCGGTGCGGTCCAGGCCGGGCGGCTCACGCAACCAGTCCGGCTGGGTGAACAGCAGGTCCGGCGACCACCACACGACCGGATCCGACGCATGCTGCAGGAACAGCACGCGCGTGCCCTGCCACGGCTGGGCCGTGTCCCTCGCGATCTCTGCCGCGTCGGTGGCCTGGGAGAACCGCACGGTGCGGCCGTTGTCGTAACGCGGCTCGACTTCGGGGGTCCCGGGATCGCGACGCTCGGTGATTGCCTTCCACAGCGTGCTGGCGTTCGGGGGGCCCACCCACAACACCGACGAGAAGCCCATCCGCGAGATGTCGGGCAGCCATTCGAACGCCCCCTGGCCGCCCAGCGAGCCCAGGCTCTCCCCGTAGAGCACTAGTCTGGGCCGCCGGTCCTGCGGTAGTTGTTCCCACCGCCGGTGGATGGCCTCGATCATCATGCGCCCGGAAACCACCGACTTCTCCTGGTCACCCAGGAACGAGATCCAGCTCGGCAAAAACGAATACTGCGATCCGACCAGCGCGGTGTCGCCGTTGTACATCAACTCCAGCGCCCGCGCCGCGACGGGATTGATCCAGCCCGTGCCGGTGGTGGGGATGATCACCAGCAGCTCTCGGTCGAAGGCGCCGGTGCGCTCGAGTTCGCTGAGCAGTACCGCCATTCGCTGTTCATCGGTGTCGGCGGTCTGCAGCCCGACGTATACCCGGATCGGCTCCTTGGCGGGCGCGCCGTTGAGGTCGGTCAACTCGTCGACGTCCGGACCGGTGGCGACGAAATTGCGCCCCTGATAACCCAGTGTGTCCCAGGCGGCGAAAGATTCTGGACTGCCCGATCTTTCGGGTTCGGTCGGCTGGATGACACCTTCTCGGGTAACCGTGTTCTGCGGTTGGAACACGCGGTTGGCACCGGCGAGGAAGCCCCGCACCAACACACCGTTGATCAGCGTGATGGCTAGCACGACGACAATGGCGGTGCCGATGAACAGCGCCACCTCGTCGTGCAGATGCCAACGCCGGATGAAGAACCGAGCCATCGTCTTGATGATTTCGAGGAGTACGCGCGCGGTGGCGACGCACACTCCGCCGACCAGCAACGCGAGGGCCAGCGTGCGCAGATACCCGATAGTGCCCGGGCCCTCCATGCCCATCAGCGCCGACACCTGTCGCTGCCATGCCGCGGCCGGGATCACCATGAGCACGCTCGCGGCGACGGACAGTGCCACCGTGACGCTCTTGAGCGCCCAGAGCACCTTCTTCGGCGGGGGCCACCAGGAATTTTGTAATACGAAGCGGCGCAGCATCTTTCCGATGAACACCCCGATGCCGTAGCCGATTGCGGCGTTGATTCCGCCGATCAGCCCGGCGAACAGCCAGTCGCGGGGCAGCAACGACGGCGTCAGCGACAGACAGAAGAACAGCGCACCGGACGCGACTCCGACGAAGTCGAGGCGGACCAGGCTCCACGCCCAGCCGTATATGGAGTGTCGTTGCCGGGTGTTCTCACTCACCCGAACAACCCGGGCAGCACACTTTCCGACGTGCTGCGCAGGTCCTCCAAAGTGACGGTGAACTGACCCTGGACCTCGATCGCGTCACTGGCCTGGTCGACCACGCCGATGCGAGTCGCGGGCAGTCCGCGGGCTTCGCACATCGCGCGGAACCTGCTCTCCTCGGTGCGGGGCACCGCGACCAGCACTCGGCCCGCCGACTCGGAGAACAGCATCACAAAGGGATCAGATCCTTCGGGAAGCACGATGCGGCAACCGGTTTCACCGCGCAGCGCAGCCTCGACAACGGCCTGCATCAGCCCACCCTCGGACAGGTCGTGCGCGGCCGAGACGAGCCCGTCGCGCGAGGCGGCCGTCAGCACCTCGGCCAGCAACTTCTCGCGCGCAAGGTCCACCCTGGGCGGGAGACCGCCCAGGTGATCGGCGGTGACCTGGGCCCAGATGGACCCGTCGAACTCGTCGTGGGTGTCCCCCAGCAGCATCAGCGTCTCACCGGGCTCCTCGCCGAACCCGGTCGGGATGCGCCGGCGGACGTCGTCGATCACACCGAGCACACCGACGACCGGAGTCGGCAGGATCGCGGTGGTGCCGGTCTGGTTGTAGAAGCTGACGTTGCCGCCGGTGACCGGAATGCCCAGCGCTGCAGCGCCGTCGCCCAGTCCCCGCACGGCCTGGCTGAACTGCCACATCACGCCGGGATCCTCCGGCGAACCGAAGTTCAGGCAGTTCGTCACCGCGACGGGCGTCGCACCGGTGACCGCGACGTTGCGATATGCCTCGGCCAGCGCCAACTGCGCGCCGGTGTACGGGTCGAGCGCGGTGTAGCGGCCCGACGCGTCGGTCGAGATCGCGATGCCGCGGCCGGTGGTCTCGTCCACGCGCAGCAACCCGCCGTCGGCATCCTCGGCCAGCACGGTGTTGCCGCGCACGTAGCGGTCGTACTGCTCGGTGATGAACGCCCGGCTGCACAGGTGCGGACTGCCCAGCAGCGCAAGAAGAGTCGCCTTGAGCTCGTCGCCGGTGGACGGCCGCGACAGCCTGGCCGAGGTGTCGGCATTGAGCGCGTCCTGGGTGTCGGGCCGCTGGACCGGCCGCTCGTAGACCGGGCCTTCGTGCGCGACGGTGCGAGGCGGCACGTCGACGACGGTCTCACCGTGCCAGGTGATCTGCAGGCGGTCACCGTCGGTGACCTCGCCGATGACGGTGGCCAGCACGTCCCACTTGCGGCAGACGGCCATGAACTTGTCGACGTTTTCGGGCGTGACAACGGCACACATGCGTTCCTGCGATTCGCTCGACAGGATCTCGGCGGGCGTCATGTTGGCCGCTCGCAGCGGTACCGTGTCCAGCTCGATGGACATGCCACCATCACCTGCGGATGCGAGTTCGGATGTGGCGCAGGACAACCCGGCCCCGCCCAGATCCTGAATACCGACAACCAGATCGTTGGCGTACAGCTCCAGACAGCACTCGATGAGCACCTTCTCCATGAACGGGTCGCCCACCTGGACGCTTGGCAGCTTCTTGCGTCCCGGCGCGCCGCCCTCGTCGCCGCCGAACGTCTCGCTCGCCAGTACCGAAACGCCGCCGATGCCGTCCAGGCCCGTGCGGGCGCCGAACAGGATGATCTTGTTTCCGGTGCCGGACGCGAATGCCAGGTGCAGGTCCTCCTTGCGCAGCACCCCGACGCACAGCGCATTGACCAACGGGTTGCCCCCGTAGGACGCGTCGAACACGGTTTCACCGCCGATGTTGGGCAGTCCCAGCGAGTTGCCGTATCCGCCGATGCCCCGCACCACTCCGTCGACGACGCGCCGGGTGTCGGGTGCGTCGGCCGCACCGAAGCGCAGCTGGTCCATCACCGCGACCGGACGCGCGCCCATCGCCATGATGTCGCGCACGATGCCGCCGACGCCGGTGGCCGCACCCTGGTAGGGCTCGATGTACGACGGGTGGTTGTGCGACTCCACCTTGAAGGTGGCGGCCCAACCATCGCCGATGTCGACGACGCCGGCGTTCTCGCCGATGCCCGCCAGCATCGTCTCGCGCATTTGCGCGGTGGTGGTCTCACCGAAGTAGCGCAGGTGCACTTTCGAGGACTTGTACGAGCAGTGTTCGCTCCACATCACCGAGTACATCGCGAGTTCGGCGTCGGTGGGCCTGCGGTCCAGGATCTCGCGGATTCGCTGATACTCGTCGTCCTTGAGGCCGAGTTCGCGAAAGGGCTGCGGATGATCGGGAGTGGCGGCGGCACGGTCGACGGTATCCAGTGCGTGAGTAAGCTCCGACGTCACGACGCCATTCTAGGTTGGCCGCCGTCGGCGGCACCTTCCACACGCCCGCGCCCAGCTTCGTCGGCGCCCACTGTCGCGCGGCACGCGCCGCGACCCTGGATCACTGCGGCGACAGAAACGCAGTCAACGCCGCGGCATAGGCCGCGACATCGTCGGCGCCCATCACCTCCCGCGCCGAATGCATGGCCAACTGCGGCGCGCCCACGTCGACGGTCGGAATACCGGTGCGGGCCCCGGTCATCGGCCCGATCGTCGACCCGCAGGGCAGGTCGGCGCGGTGCTCGTAGTGCTGCAGCGGCACCCCGGCCTGCGCGCACGCCAGCGCGAACGCCGCCGCGGTGCGCCCGTCGGTGGCGTAGCGCAGGTTGGGCTGCACCTTGAGCACCGGTCCCCCGTTCACCTCGATGAGGTGCCCCGGTTCGTGGCGCTCCGGGTAGTTGGGGTGGGTGGCGTGCGCCATGTCGCCGGAGGCGACCATCGAGTCCGTCAGCCGGCGCAGGAAGTCCTCGCGGCCGCCGCCTTCGCTCAGAGTGATGCGTTCCAGCACCGTCGACAGCAGGTCGGACTGTGCGCCGTGGTCGGACTGCGAGCCGACCTCCTCGTGGTCGAACAACACCAGCACCGGCAGGTGGTTGCTGGGCTCGGCGGCCAGGAAGGCTTCCAGTCCGGCATAGCAGGTGGCCTGGTTGTCCAGCCGAGGCGCGCTGAGGAGTTCGGTGTCGGCACCCACCAGCCGAGAGGGGGTCAGGTCATGAGTCATCAGATCGGCGCCCAGCACATCGTCGCTCCGCACGCCGGCGCGCTCGGCGACGAAGTCGAGGAACGACCCGGGCCCGGCGCCGACGCCCCACACCGCATTGACGTGGCGCTGTGGATTGAGTTCGACGGCCTTGCGGTCCTCGGCGAGGTGGATGGCCAGTTGCGGGACCCGCAGGATCGGATCGTCTATCCGGACAAGTGGATGCGCCAGGCGATCGCCGATGCGCACCGACAGCCGGCCGCTGATACCGAGGTCGCGGTCCAGCCACGAGTTCAGCCATGCGCCGCCGTAGGGCTGCAACGCGACCACCCGCCAGCCTGCGACCAACCGGTCGGGGTGCTGTTTGACCCGCAGGTTCGGGCTGTCGGTGTGGGCGCCGACGATTCGGAAAGGTAGCCGCGCGTCGGCGCTGCGCCAGGCGATCAGCGACCCTGCGCGCACGGTGAAGAACTTGCCGATGCGGGATTCGCCGTCCGCGGCGCGCGCCGGCCACGAGGCGGCCTCGGACAACTCGCGGAAGCCGGCCGCGCGCAGCCGCTCGGCGACGGTCTCGCAGACGTGGTAGGGCGACGGCGACGCGTCGATGAACTTACACAAACCCTGGGCGCTGGCTGCCATCTCTTCATCTTTACGGGTGATTCAAGATCGCGGGCGCTAGGGTCCAGTTGTGCCTGAAATCCAGCCGCAGCCGGTGCTCGAGCCGTTGACGCCGGCCGCCGTCTTCCTGGTGGCGAAGATCATCGACGGCCGGGAGTCGACGGTTCACGATGCGCTGCCCGGCGTCTCGGGACTGGTGCGGGCGATCGGTTTTCGCGATCCGGCCAAACGGCTCTCGGCGGTGACCTCGATCGGCTCCGACGCCTGGGACCGGCTGTTCATTGGCCCCCGGCCGGCCGAGCTGCATCCCTTCGTCGAGATCCGCGGCGACCGCCATCACGCCCCGGCCACCGAAGGCGATGTGTTGTTCCACATCCGCGCCGAGTCGATGGACGTCTGCTTCGAACTGGCCACCAAACTGGTCGAAGCGATGGACGGCGCGATCACGATCGTCGACGAAACCCACGGGTTCAAGTTTTTCGACAACCGCGATCTGCTGGGCTTCGTCGACGGGACCGAGAACCCGGACGGTGCGCTCGCACGGTCGGCAACCCAGATCGGCGGCGAGGACCCCGATTTCGCGGGCGGTTGCTATGTACACGTGCAGAAGTACGTGCACGACATGACGGCGTGGAACGCGTTGTCGGTCGAGGAGCAGGAGCGCGTGATCGGCCGCACGAAACTCGACGACATCGAACTCGACGATGCAGTCCAGCCGGCCAATTCGCATGTCGCGCTGAACGTGATCGAGGACGACGACGGCAACGAGCTCAAGATCGTGCGCCACAACATGCCGTTCGGCGAGATCGGCAAGGGCGAGTTCGGCACCTACTTCATCGGATATTCGCGGACGCCGGCCGTCACCGAGCGGATGCTGGACAACATGTTCATCGGCGATCCGACCGGCAACACCGATCGCATCCTGGACTTCTCGACCGCGCTGACGGGTGGTCTGTTCTTCGCCCCAGCCCTGGATTTCCTCGATGATCCTCCATCACTGCCCGGTTCGGCCACCGACGAGGACACGCCGTCGGCAACCGTGGTCACTCCCGCCGAATACCAGGGCTCGCTCGGAATCGGCAGCCTGAAAGGAGCCCGTTGATGAACAACCTCTACCGCGACCTTGCTCCGGTCACCGAAGTCGCCTGGGCCGAAATCGAATTGGAGGCGAGCCGGACGTTCAAACGGCATATCGCCGGACGACGGGTGATCGACGTCAGCGAACCGGGCGGGCCGGTGACCGCGGCGATCAGCACGGGCCATCTGCGCGACGTGCCCCCTCCCGGTGACGGCGTGATCGCGAGCCTGCGAGATGCCAAACCGCTGGTGCGGCTTCGGGTGCCGTTCACGGTGTCCCGCAGCGCGATCGACGACGTCGAGCGGGGCTCGCAGGACTCGGACTGGGATCCGGTCAAGGACGCCGCCATGAAGCTGGCGTTCGCCGAGGACCGGGCGATCTTCGAGGGCTACGAGGCGGCGTCGATCGAAGGCATCCGGGCGTGCAGCTCCAACCCGGCGCTCGCGCTGCCCGACGACGAGCGTGACATCCCCGACGTCATCTCCCAGGCGCTGTCCGAGTTGCGGCTCTCCGGTGTCGACGGACCCTACTCGGTGCTGCTGTCGGCCGAGGTGTACACCAAGGTGAGCGAGACCACCCAGCACGGCTATCCGATCCGCGAGCACCTTCACAGGTTGGTCGACGGCGACATCATCTGGGCGCCTGCGATCGACGGCGCATTCGTACTGTCGACCCGCGGCGGTGATTTCGATCTGCAGCTGGGTACCGACGTGTCGATCGGCTACCTGTCGCATGACGCGGGCACCGTCCAGCTGTATCTGGAGGAGACGCTGACGTTCCTGTGCTACACCGCGGAAGCCTCGGTCGCCCTGACGCCCTGACCCTTTTTCCGGGCGCGAGCGTGCGTGTTTGCACACGGCACGCCGCGGATTTTCAGCACTTTGCGCACGCTCGCGGGCTGACGAGCGTCACACCGTTCACTCTGTTTCGAGCCGGTGGATCGCGCGTCCGTCGGCTAGCTCCTCACGGGCGTCGGGATGTTGCCAGTAGAAGCGCATCAGCTCTCGTAGCGCATGGCCGTCCGGTGTGTACCAATGAGTCGGAAGTTCTCGCGACTGTCCGCCGGCAGTCATGATGTAGGTGGCTCCGTTGGGATGACGCGCGTTTGGTTTCATGTCCGCGATGTCCGTCACTTCGTCCCAGGATTGTTCTCGAGACGTCATCGTGGTCCCGGTTTCGATGCCGTCCACGCTCATGCGGAGATAGCTCGTCCCGCGTCGCCGGAACATCTGACGCAGACTGAACAAACCCAGCAAAGCTCCAGCGGTGCAGGAGAGTACGAGGTAGCGTCCGCCTCCGCGTGGTGGACGGATGTCGAGCATGTCGAGCGGTGCGAAGATGGCGTAGCACGCCATGGCGACGAACGCCGCGACGGAAGCAGCCATGAAAAGGCGGTCGACCCTTCGATCCGGCCGAAACGTCGTTCCAGCACCGTCGTAGCTGATCCGCGGCGCCACGTTGCGATTGGCGACGAGAATCAACATCGCGATGAATCCCAGAAGGAAAAGGGCGGTCCCCAGTGCCACGATGGCCGACAGGTACTGCCCGCGTCCCGCGAAGATGACCGTCCAAGCCAAGCAGAACAGCCCGAACGGAACGCAGAAGATGCCGAGAACCACGGTGGCCGTCGAGGACTTCACGGGGCGCACACTATATTGCCGACCAATTCCCCTACGTACCCCCAGGCGAAGCCAACTGGAGTGCTGATGCCCATCGCGGCGGCCGGGCCGACCCCGGGCATGGCCCCGAGAGCAACCGAGGTCGCCAGGCCGCCGACCAGACCGACGCCACCCGACCACGCAGCGACACACCGCTCGTGTAGCGTCTCCGCCGACACCATGTCGTAAACCATCGACGCGACGCCGATCGCCGGCCCGCCGAATTTCGCGCCGGCCTTGATGCCGTCGAGCGCATCGGCGCTCAGTCGTGGAATCCCCTTGCCCGCTTGGGCTTCCAACCCCGAGAGAGCACTGCTGGCCAGGGTCGGGATCGGGTCGTTGAAGAACGAGTCCGGCAGGATCGCGTGTCCACCACCAGGTGTCGTGCAGCTGCCGGTACGCGTTCCGTCCGCCGTTTCCGAGACGGCGATGTGAGTTCCGCCGGCGTAGAACACCTCGGTGAGGAAGCCTCCGTCCTCACGCGGCGTTGTGCACGTCAGCGACACCGTATTTCCGTTCTTGTCGGTGTGGAGGACGGTTATCGTCCCCACGGGGTAGACCTGCTCGCTGGGCAACCCTTGATCGACATGCTCGGTCGTGACATGTTCGCTGCCATCGAGCATGGTGTATGTGGTGACGCGGTTTCCGTCCGCGTCCATCGTGTCGCTGATCTCACGAACGGTGGTCGCCATGTCCTGCGCGCGGGCGATCGCCTGAAACTGTTTGCCCTCCTCGGTCGAGGGTGCCGGGACGTCATCGCTCGGGGTCGGGGGAATCGGGCTTGGCGGGCCATATTCGAGGTTCTCAAATGCGGCGCCCGTGATCCTCGCCAACAACAACTGTCGAGTGGTTTCATCGTCGGCTTCACCCACCGCGAGCAGTAGCTCGTTGATCGCCTCCTGGGCTTGGTCCGCCTGCTTCTGTAGTTCGGCAGCCTTCTCCGCCGACATCTCCGCCGGGTCGATCATCACGACCCATTGATCGGTGACGTTCAATTCGCTCACATCGACGTCGTCGGCCTTGGCCAGCAGTCGGGCTCGGGCATTGCCGATCGAGGCGCTGCCGTTCTGCAGCGCGTTCGCGAAGGTCTCGGCGTAGTCCTTGACGGACGACGACCGGTCCGTCGCCCGGCCGAAGAGCCTCTGAGCTGCGCTTTGAGCCTCGCCCACCCAGTCACGTGACTCGGGCATCCGATCAACACGCTCGTCGAGATTGACGACGGCCTCGTAGATCGATCCGCCGGCGTTCCTGACCCTGGTTGCGGGCGGCAACAGCGACTCGGGGTTCCAGCTCTGCAACCGGCTACGTGACGGCAGCACGGTCAGAACAGTTGCCTGAAGGTACCGGCCAGGGCGGCATCGTCCACTTCGTACCGCTCGCCCGCACCGCGGACGGCGTGACCCATCGTCGTGATGTCCTTGGCGATGTCCCTCGATGACAGCCCTAAATGATGGCCGACCTGGCGAGCGGCCCACTGCGTCGCCGATCCCTTCAAGTCGTCCGCCGCGGATGCGGCCGCACCGCTCACGTCGAGTTCACTGATCGTCGCAGCGACGGCATCAACGTGTGCGGCCAAGGCACGCAACACATCTGGATCGACTAGCAAGGCTCCCCCGTGGTCTCTCGCTGGGCGGTGGCTAATCGGCACACCTTTGAACAGATGTGAACCTAACACCGCCGGCACGGCAGCATGCGCACCAAATTCTGTGCACGGTCGCCTGGCCGCCAGCGTGCGCGAACTGCCGAGATTTCGCGGCGTGCCGTGTGCAAACACGCACGCTCGCGCAGGCAGGGTTACGCGCTGAGGACCCCGTCCAGCGCGGAGTAGAACAGCCCGAGCCCGTCGTCGGACGGTCCGGTCAGCGGCTCGATGGCGTGTTCGGGATGCGGCATCAGGCCGACGACGCGACCGTTGGCCGAGCTGATACCCGCGATGTCGCGCATGGACCCGTTGGGGTTCTCCGCATACCGGAACACCACGCGACCTTCGTTCTCCAGCTCGTCGAGAACCTTCTCGCTGGCCACGTAGCGCCCTTCGCCGGACTTGAGCGGCACCAGCAGTTCGGCGCCCCACTCGAAGCGCGATGTCCACGCGGTCGTGATCGACGACACCTGCAACCACACGTCTCGGCAGATGAAATGCAGCCCCACATTGCGGGTCAACGCGCCCGGCAGCAGGCCGGATTCGCACAGCACCTGAAACCCGTTGCAAATGCCCAACACCGGCATGCCCTGCTCGGCGGCGCGCACCACTTCACCCATCACGGGCGCGATCTTGGCGATCGCACCCGCCCGCAGATAGTCGCCGTAGGAGAAGCCGCCGGGCACCACCACGGCGTCGACGTTCTTCAGATCGGCGTCGGCGTGCCACAGCGGAACGGCCTGCCCGCCCGCCAACCGAACCGCTCGCGCGGCGTCGACGTCGTCGAGGGTGCCAGGAAATGTGATGACGCCCACACGCGCTGTCATGATTGCTCCCTGCTCACCGACCAGTCCTCGATCACCGTGTTCGCCAACAGCGATTCGGCGATCTCGGCGAGGGTGTCGTCGTCGATGCCGTCGTCGACCTCGAGCTCAAAACGCTTGCCCTGCCGGACATCTGAGACACCGTTGAAGCCAAGACGGCCCAAGGCGCCGACGATCGCCTGCCCCTGCGGGTCGAGGATCTCGGCCTTGGGCATCACGTGCACCACCACCCTTGCCACGCGTCAACTGTACCGGCGGTCTCGGCGTCCGCGCCTCACCGGCACGAACCGAGATACGCCTCGCACAGCGGGCCCGCCAGCGCCTGGAAAACCTGGGCGTCGGGCGGCGCGGCCCACGGCACCTGCACGGGCACGGCCGACCACATCGCGAGTTCGACGATGCTGCCGCTGGTGGGGTGGGCCAGCAGGTACTGGTGCACCACTTTCTGGCCCGCCACGCTGATCACCGCTGCCAACTGCTCGGCATCGGCGGTGGTGACCGACGGTGACGCTAGCGGTGCTGTCATCTGGCAGGTCCGCAGCCTCGACTCTGCCGTGTCGAGCACCGAGCGCGTGAGCGGAGCGTTGTGCGCGACGTCTCCGCGCCAGTGCAGCACCTGCGCCCGCAACTGCCATTGACCAGCCGGGTTTGCGACCTGCGCCCGCGCCGCCACCACATAGTCGCGTGGGTCGGCCGGCGCCGGCGGACTGCTGCACAGTTCCTCGAACATGAACCGCGGCGCCGGCGCGGTGACGGCGAGGCCGGCCAGCCCCGGCCAGCGGTACACCGAATACAAGGGAAGCGAACTGGACACCGGCCACGCCGGGTCGGGGATCGCGTCGCAGATCGGCGGGCAGACGCCCGGCACGGCATCCGCCGGGGGGCCGGGCGCGACAGCCAGCCCCAACGCCGCGACGGCCACCGCCAGCAGCAATCGCACGACAAGTACCCCCTGAACTCCGCCAGCGCCGCCACAATATAGGCATGCAATTGACCCATTTCGGACATTCGTGCTTACTCGCCAATTTCGAGAGCGAATCCGGTCCTGAATCGACGATCCTGTTCGACCCTGGCACGTTCTCGCACGGTTTCGAGGGCATCACCGGGCTGTCGGCGATCCTGATCACCCATCAGCACCCGGACCATGCCGACACCGAACGGCTGCCCGCCCTGCTCGACGCCAACCCGCAGGCCGCCCTGTATGCCGACCCGCAGACCGCCGCGCAACTCGGCGATCCGTGGCGCGCGGTCAACGTCGGCGACGTGCTCACCATCGACCATTTGACGGTGCGCGGCGTGGGCGGAAAGCACGCGGTGATCCACCCGGAGATTCCGGTGGTCGACAACATCTCCTACCTCGTCGACGACGGCACGCATCGGGCCCGCCTCATGCATCCCGGCGACGCGCTGTTCACTCCGGGCGAACCGGTCGACGTGCTCGCCACGCCGGCTGCCGCGCCGTGGATGAAGATCTCCGAGGCGGTGGACTATCTGCGTGCGGTCGCGCCGACGCACGCCGTGCCCATCCATCAGGCGATCATCGATCCCAGCGCCCGCGGCATCTTCTACGGCCGGCTCTCGGAAATGACGGACACCGACTTTCAAGTGCTCGAACCGGAGGACAGCACGGAATTCTGATTCGCGGCCCTGCAGCTATGCCGTGTCCCGTGCCGCCGCGCGGCCCGCGGCCCGGCCGGAGAACACACAGCCGCCGAGAAAGGTGCCCTCCAGCGACCGGTAGCCGTGCACACCCCCGCCGCCGAAGCCCGCGGCCTCCCCGGCGGCGAACAGTCCGTCGAACACGCTGCCGTCGGCTCGCAGCACTCGCGCGTCCAGGTCGGTCTCCAACCCGCCCAGCGACTTTCGCGTCAGGATGTGCAGCTTCACCGCGATCAGCGGCCCGGCCTTGGGGTCGGTCAACCGGTGCGGCGCGACGACACGGCTGACCCGGTCGCCCAGATAGTTGCGCGCCACCCGGATCGAGGCGATCTGCATGTCCTTGGTGAACTTGTTCGCGACCTCGCGGTCCCGGGCGGTGACCTCGGCCTCAACCGTCGCGAAGTCCAGGGGCAGCACCTCGGGCACCGTGTTCATCGCAGAAACCAAGTCCCGCAACGAGTCAGCGCTGACGAAGTCCACACCGCGGTCGACGAACGCCTGCACCGGCGCCGGCGCTCCCGGGCGAACCCGGGACAAGACGTCACGGACACTGCGGCCGGTGAGGTCGGGGTTCTGCTCCTGGCCCGACAGCGCGAACTCCTTGGCGATGATCCGCGCGTTGAGGATGAACCAGGTGTAGTCCTGCCCGGTCTGCGCGATGTGCTCCAAGGTGCCGAGCGTGTCGAACCCCGGATACAGCGGCGACGGCAGGCGGTTGCCGTTGGCGTCCAACCACAGCGACGACGGCCCCGGCAGGATCCGGATACCGTGCAACGGCCAGATCGGGTCGTAGTTGGTGATCCCCTCGGTGTAATGCCACATTCGGTCGCTGTTGATCACCCGCGCCCCGGCCACCTCGGTGATGCCGATCATGCGCCCGTCGACGTGTGCGGGCACGCCGGAGAGCAACTGTTCCGGCACCCGCCCCATCCGCCGGGGCCAGTTCTGCCGCACCAGGTCGTGGTTGCCCCCGATGCCGCCGCTGGCGACGACGACGGCCTGTGCGCGAAACTCGAACTCTCCGATCGCTTCTCGCGACGTCGCCACCCCGCGGGCCGCATCAGAAGGCTCGAGCACGGTGCCGCGCACGCCGACAACGGCGCCGCTCTCGACGATCAACTCGTCCACCCGGTGCCGGTGCGCGTACCGGACGCGTCCGGTCAGCCGGCGCGCGAAGATGTCGACGATCGCCGGTCCGGTGCCCCAGGTGATGTGGAACCGCGGCACCGAATTGCCGTGCCCGCGGGCGTCGTACCCGCCCCGCTCGGCCCACCCGACGATTGGAAATGTCTGCAGCCCACGCTCACGCAGCCAACCGCGCTTCTCACCAGCCGCGAAATCGACGTAGGCGTGCGCCCACTGCCGTGGCCAATGATCCTCCGGACGGTCGAATCCGGCCGAGCCCAGCCAGTCCTGCAGCGCCAACTCGTGGCTGTCCCGGATGCCCAGCCGCCGCTGCTCGGGGCTGTCGACGAAGAACAGCCCGCCGAACGACCAGTACGCCTGGCCACCGATGCTGTTGGCGTTCTCCTGGTCGACGATCAGCACGCGCCGGCCGCGATCGACGAGCTCGCAGGCCGCCACCAGACCCGCCAGCCCGGCCCCGACGACGATGACGTCAGCATCTGCCATGGCCGCCACGTTAGCGGCAAGTGCTATGCCGCGACCGCCATTGCGTTGTCCGGCCGCCGGTCGTCGACACCGGGGCACACACTGGCCCATGAGCGCGAGGTCGACGACACCGAGCATCGCCCGCCCTTGAGCCGGGGCGCCACCGGCAGCGAGATCGGCAGGTCGCGGGCGCCGAGTTGTGCGTGGAGATCCTCGATGTCGGGCAACGTGCGCTGACGCGGTCAGTGTCGCAACGTCACGTGTGGCAACGGTTTACAACACGCTGACGCCGGTTGGCCCTCGGGTGCTATCGCAGGACGTCCTCGATGGCTGCGATCACCTCGGGAGCGTCGGGTTCGGTGCGCGGCCGGAACCGCTTGACCACCGTTCCGCCGGGTGCGAGCAGGAACTTCTCGAAGTTCCACTGGATGTCGCCGGCCTCGCCGCCGGCGTCGGGCGTCTTCGTCAACTCGGAGTACAGCGGGTGCCGGTCGGCGCCGTTGACGTCGGTCTTGGCCAGCAGGGGGAACGTCACCCCGTAGGTCGTCGAGCAGAACTCCGCGATCTCCTGCGCCGTACCCGGTTCCTGGCCCATAAACTGGTTGCACGGCACGCCGATCACGGTCAACCCGCGGTCGCGGTAGTCCTTGGCCAACTGCTCGAGCGCGGTGTACTGCGGTGTCAGACCACATTTCGAGGCGACGTTGACGACGAGTGCGGCACCGTCGGCCAGCTCGCCGATGGTGGTGTCGCGGCCGTCGAGGGTGGTCACAGCGATATCGGTCAGCGGTGTGTCGGTCATGCCCGCACGTTACCCGGTCTTGTACAGCATGCCCGCGACGCGGCGCACGGTGGCCATCGGATCGGCATGGGTGTCGATGGCCCGGTTCAGCCAGAGCAGCGAAAACCCATGCACCAGTGACCATGCCGCCAACGCGGCGGCCTGCGGATCCTCCGTGGCGCGGGGATCGTCGAGGGTGCCGACACCTTGGGCCAGTTCGACTCCCGCCGCATCCTGAGCTGCCACCAACTCCGCGTTGTCCGGGTCGACGAGCGAGCGGTCGAACATGACCGCGTAGTGCCCCGGATGGTCGAGCGCGAACCGCACGTAAGCCAGTGCGGCGTCGACGAAATCCGGCCTCGCGCCGGCGAGTGCGGTGGCCAGTTTCCGCCAACCCTCGGCCGCCAGCGCGGTGAACAGGCCGCGCCGGTCGGCGAAGTGGTGTGCGGGCGCGGCGTGCGAAACCCCCGCCGCCCGTGCCAGCTCGCGAAGTGAGATCCCGTTGGCGCCGCGCTCGGCCACCAGGCCGGCCGCCTCCGCGAGGATGACGGCCTTCAAGTCGCCGTGGTGGTAGGACGTCCTGCTCATCCGGCCATCATAGCGGAAATCTTGACAACGACTAGATTCCTGTCTATCGTCAGAACTTGTCGCTGTCTAGATTGGAGTTCTCGTGGCCGTCCTCATCACGCTCGTACTGGGCACCCTCAGCGCCCGGCTGGCCGGCTGGCTCGGCCTGGACTACGTCGACGGCTGGACATCCGCCGTCGCCGTCGGGCTGGCCGCGATGTTCGTGGTCACCGGGATCGCACACTTCGTCAACCCGCTGCGTCGCGACATGATCTCGATCGTGCCGTCGCGGCTGCCCGCGCCTGCGCTGCTGGTCACCATCACCGGCGTGCTGGAACTGATCGGCGCCGCAGGGCTGCTCTACCCGCCCACGCGGGTGGCCGCCGCGGTCTGCCTGTTCGTGTTGATGATGGCGATGTTCCCGGCCAACGTGTACGCGTCGCGGATGCCGAACCCGCCGAAGTCGATGACGACCCGGCTCGATCTACGCACCGCCGAGCAGATCCTCTACCTAGGGGCGGCGTTCGTGATCGGCCTGGGCAGCGTCCAGTAGCCAGGCGTACTGGAACGCGGTTTCCTTCCAGCGTTCGTAGCGACCGCTGATGCCACCGTGGCCGGCATTCATCTCGGTCTTCAACAGCACAGGATGGTTGTCGGCCTTGGTGTGGCGCAGTGCCGCAACCCATTTGGCCGGTTCGACGTAGCACACCCGGGTATCGTTCAGCGACGTCATCGCGAGGATCCGCGGGTACTGCCTGGCTTCCACGTTCTCATACGGCGAGTACGATTTCATGTAGTCGTAGACGTCGTTGTTGTCCAACGGGTTTCCCCACTCGTCCCATTCGGTGACGGTGAGCGGAAGCGACGGGTCGAGGATCGTGGTGAGCGGGTCCACGAACGGCACGACCGCGAGGATGCCCGCGAACAACTCCGGTGCCATGTTGGCGACGGCTCCGACGAGCAGACCGCCGGCGCTGCCGCCGTACGCCACCAAGTTCTCCGGCCGCGTGACATCGGTCTGCACGAGATGCTGTGCGACGGCGATGAAATCGGTGAAGCTGTTCTTCTTCTCGAGCATCTTGCCGTGCTCGTACCACGGACGACCGAGCTCACCGCCGCCGCGCACATGGGCGACCGCGAAGACCATCCCTCGGTCGAGCAGCGACAGCCGCGCGATGGAGAAGCGCGGATCCTCGCAGGCCTCATAGGCCCCGTACCCGTAGAGCAGTGTGGGCGCCGGATACTGCAGCCCGATCTTGTGCACGACCGAAATCGGTATCCGTGCCCCGTCCGGTGCGACGGCCCAGTCGCGGCGCTCGACGTAATCCTCGGGACGGTAGTCGCCGAGCACGGGCTGTTCGCGCAGCAGCGTCCGTTCACCGGTGGCGAGGTCGACGTCGAAGATGCGCACCGGGGTGGTGTACGAGGTGGCTCCGATCCGCAGCTTCGGTGCGCTCCAGTTCGGATTGGCGCTGAGCCCGGCCGACGTCAGCTCGGACTCGAAGGTGAAGTCCTCGGGGTGGCCGTACTCACCGCTCGGGTGCACCGGCCAAAGCTGGATCTTCGGCAGCGCCTCACTGCGGTAGCTGACGACGAGGTGACCCGCGAACGCGTCCACTGAGTCGAGGCGGACGTCGTCGCGGTGTTCGATCAGCGTGCGGACCGCGCCGGGGTCGCCGACGGGAGCCTCCACGAGCGTGAAGTTCTCCGCACCGTCGTTGTGCAGGATCAGGAACCGGTCCTCGCCGCCCACCACCGCATGCTCGACGGAGTACTCGACGAAGTCGCGTCGTGGCCATACGACGGTGAACTCGGCGTCCGGATCCGTCGCATCGGCGTAACGCACCTCGGAGGTGACGGCGCTGCCCGCAGCGATGATGACGTACTTGTCGCTGCGGGTGCGCCCGACGCCGAGCCAGTACCGTTCGTCGGGTTCGTGGTAGACGCGCTGGGCGGGTAGCCCTGAGGCGAGGCGGTGCCGCCAGATGGTGTCCGGACGCCACGCCTCGTCGAGCGTCGTGTAATACACCGTGCGGTTGTCGGCCGCCCACGTGACACCGGCGCCGATTCCGCTGATCGTGTCGTCGTACAGCTCGCCGGTGCGTAAGTCCTTGAACCGCATGGTGTATCGCTCGTCGCCCCGGACATCCACCGAGTAAGCCAGGATGTTGCCGTCCACGCTGACCGACGCTGCGCCGAGGGAGAAGAAGTCCTGTCCCTGGGCCTCGACATTCTCGTCGAGCAGTACCTGCTCGCCGGGAATCTCGGTGTTCTCGTCGAGGACCGGTGGCGTCCAGTCGTCGGGATCTGCCACCGGGCAACGGCAGTGCACGCTGTACTGCTTGCCCTCGAAACTGCGGCCGTAGTACCACCATGCGTCGCGTCGGGTCGGCACCGACAGGTCGGTTTCCTTGGTGCGGGCCTTGATCTCGTCGAAGATGTTCTGGCGCAGCGGCGCAAGGTGCTCGGTGACGTGCTCGGTGTAGGCGTTCTCCGCTTCCAGGTGTGCGATCACCTGTGGGTCGCTCTTATCGCGCAGCCACTCGTAGGGATCGCAGAAGACCTCGCCGTGGTGCTCGCGGCGTGTCTCGACCCGCTTGGCTACGGGCGGCTTCACGAGCCGATCCAATCGCTGAACTTCCGGCCCGAAATACGTTCGTAGGCCTCGATGTAACGGGCCCTGGTGGCATCGACGACGGCCGGCGGCAGCGGGGGCGGCGGCTTGTCGCCGGCGCGGTCCCACCCGGAGTCCGGCCCCGTCAGCCAGTTGCGGACGAACTGCTTGTCGAAGCTCTGCTGTACGACGCCTTCTTTCCAGTCGTCGGCCCGCCAGTACCTGCTCGAGTCGGGGGTGAACACCTCGTCGGCCAGGCGCAGGTCGCCGTCGGAGTCCACACCGAACTCGAACTTGGTGTCGGCGACGATGATGCCCTTCGTCAGCGCGTGCTCGGCCCCTTGGTTGTAGGTCTGCAGTGTCCGGTCGCGCAACTGCTCGGCCCGCTCTGTGCCGATCAACTCGACCACGTCGGCGAACGAGATGTTCTCGTCATGCTGCCCCAGTTCGGCTTTGGTGGCCGGGGTGAAGAGCGGCTGGTCGAACCTGCTCGCCTCGACGAGGCCGGCGGGTAGCGCGATACCGCACACCGTGCCGGTCCGTTGGTAGTCGATGAGCCCAGAACCGGTGAGGTAGCCGCGCGCGACCGCCTCCACCGGCAGCATCTGGAGTTCCTGGACCACCAGCGCGCGCCCGAGCACGTCGGCGGGGATGCGCTCGTCGTCGGGCGGTCCGGCGAGGTGGTTGGGCGTGTCGACCAGATCGAAGAAGAACACGCTCATCGCGGTCAGGATGCGCCCCTTGTCGGGGATCTGCGAGTCGAGGATGTGGTCGTAGGCGGAGATGCGGTCGCTGGCCACGAAGAGCAGCGTCTCGTCGTCCACGCGGTACAGCTCGCGAACCTTGCCACTGGCCAGATGTTCGTAGTCGGACAGAGCGGGGCGCATCGGGCCAGCCTATCGGGCAGCATCTAGTGCCATGACTTCGCGGTTTATCCCCTATGCCACCACTCCGTCACGCCTCCTGGCCCAGCTCGTCAGCGACATCGTCGTGGCGGTCTGGACCGCCGTGTGGGTGATGGTCGGCATGGCCGTGCACTCGGCCGTCTCGACCATCGCCGCGGTGGGGCGTCAGGTCCAGGCCGGCGCCAACGGAGTGGCCGACAACCTGGATGCCGCGGGCGAGCGCACCGACGACTTTCCGCTCATCGGCGACGCGCTCAGCAAGCCGCTGCGCGCGGCCAGCGAGGCGGCACTCGACATCGCTGGGGCCGGACACAGCCTCGACACGACTGCGTCGTGGTTGGCCTGGGTGCTGGCGCTCGCGGTGGCCGCGCCGCCGATCCTGGCCGTCGCGATGCCGTGGCTGTTCCTGCGGCTCCGCTTCTTCCGCCGCAAATGGATCGCGACCTCCCTGGCTCGTACCCCCGCGGGTGAGCAACTGTTGGCGCTGCGGGCGCTGGCCAACCGGCCGCTGGCCAAGCTGGTGGCCGTCCACGCCGACCCGGTCGGCGCGTGGCGCGGTCACGATGCCGACGCGATCCGCGGCCTCGCCGCCCTCGAGCTGCGCTCGGCAGGCGTCGCCCGTCGCCGGTAAGCAGCGACTTGTGGAGCGTTACCGGCGCTGACCGCCGTGTGGTGTCTCGGGACATCGCTGACACTTATGTCTCGGGACATCGCTGACACTCATGATGCCGGTTTGGGCTCGCGGGTGCGATAGGTGCGGGTGGTCTTGTCGATGGACTGGTAGTTGCGTGTGGGATCGGCAGTGAGAGTGCGCACGAGTCGGTTGCCGCTGAAGATGGTGATGTGCTCGCCGTCGCGGATGACATCGCAGTCGTGGCCGGCCCAGCGCAGCCCGACGTTGACCTTGTAGGGCGCGACGAACACCTGTCCCGACTTCTCTCCGACGGTGCGGCGGCTGACGAACACCGGTGCGGGCAGTGGACGCTCGGCGGGGCGGGCCATGACGGTGGCGCTGAATGCCTCGGCCGGGGTGGCGCCACGTAGCGCGCGGTGCGGCCGTTGGTGGTTGTAATAGGTGCGGAACTGCTCGAGCAGGGCGTTGAGTTCCTCGACAGTAGCCGCCGGATCGCGGGCAGACAGCCACTTCTTCAGCGTCTGCCAGAACCGCTCGATCTTGCCGCAGGTCTGCGGGTGAAACGGCGTCGAGTTGATGGTCCGCACCCCGAGAGCGCGCAGATTGACCTCGAAAGCTGATTCATGCGCGTGGAAGCGGCCAGTGTAGACGATTCCGTTGTCCGACAACGACATCGATGGTATCCCGCACTCGTCGATGCCTGCCAGCATCACCTCCCAGACAAGCTCGGCGTCCGCGTCACCGGCACCCGCGCGCAAACCCACCACATACCGGGAGTGGTCGTCGAGACTGCCCGCGATGCCCACCGCGCTGCCGTCGGCCAGCGTCCATCCGGTCCAATCGGACTGCCAACACTCGTTGGGCCGATCGAAGCAAAACCGTTTGGTCGCCGACTTCGGCCGCTTCTGTGGCTGCGGGACGATCGCCCCGCGACGGGTCAAGATCTGCCACACCGTCGACACTGACGGCACCGCGATACCCTCGCGCTGCAACGACCACACGATCGACTGTGCACCGTGATCGCGGCCATCCTCGATCAACTGCTTACGCCGCAACACGATCAGGTCTTCCACCTCGACCGGGGTCTGCCCCGGCGAAGTCAGCGGACGCCGCGACCGATCCTGCAGACCCTCGATCCCACCGTCACGGAAACGCTTGCGGAACTTGTAATACGTCTGTCGACTGATCGCGCTGTCCCGGCAGAACTGCGCCACGTTGTCGACCTGGCCGGCCAACGCCGAAGCCATCCGAATGTCCATCGCCGTCACCTTCTGAGCCATGAGCCATCCTGGCCCAGGCCCTACTCAAGTGTCAGCGATGTCCCGAGACATACAACTGTCAGCGATGTCCCCGAACAGAACACGGCGCTGACCGCCGGTGCGGCTCCACAAATCGCTTCGATGGAACCGGTGGCGGGGTGTCTCGCGTCCATCGTGGTGTGCTCGACGAGTATCTGCGCCGCCAGGACGGCATCATCACGCTCACTCAAGCCAAACGCGCGGGGCTCAGCCAGGACGCGATCAACCGTCGACTCCGGTCGGGGCATTGGCAGCGGTACGCGCGCAGCGTGTACTTCGTCGCCGATCGACAGTTCACCGATGCTGCTCGGGTCCGGGCCGCGGTCCTCGCATACGGCCCACACGCATGCGCCAGCGGGCTGGCGGCAGCATGGTGGCACGGACTGTCGAAGTTCGCCCCAGAGACCGTCGAGGTCACCGTCCCGCGGCGGAGCCGGCTGCGCCATCTGTCGGGTACGTGGCTGCGGCGGCGCGACCTGCATCCCCGCGACATTGTCGAACGCGACGGCCTGAGGGTCACCGAGCTACCCCTGACCGTCGTCGAAGCCGCGGTGCGACGCGGCGGCGGACCGAAGCTGATGGATAAAGCCCTGCAGCGACACGTCGAGCTCCCGCAACTCTGGCGGGCGCACCTGCGCAACACAGGCAGGCATGGTTCGCCCGCCGCGCGCCGACTGCTGCGGGCCGCACAGGACGGCGCACGCTCGAAGGCCGAGCGCATCCTGGTAAAGCTGCTGCGCGACGCCGGCTTCACCGGTTGGACGACCAATCATCCCGTCGGCGGCTACAAGGTCGATGTCGCATTCGTCAGCGAGACGGTCGCGATCGAGGTCGACGGCTGGGCGTTCCACATCGACAGCGACGTGTTCCAGGTTGACCGCACGCGGCAGAACGCCATTGCGCTGCTCGGCTGGAAAGTGCTGCGCTTCACCTGGCTCGACCTGACCGAGTACCCGAAGCGAGTGATTGCGGAAATCTCCGCAGCGACAGGGCAATACCCTGGCTAGCCTGGGTCGGCGCGGCTAGCACGGCGTCGCGTCGAGGGTAGGCGGCGCGCACAACAAGCCCGCAATCGCAACATCCCAGCGATCGCCACAACGGCCCACGAAGCAAACGCAACCCAGAAGAAGATCAGCGAAACCATGGGCAGGACAGGCCATCCGGTTTCGATGGCCATCGCGTGGCTGGCCGACGAGTACATGCCCAGCGGGAACACCATCGCCCACCACACCCCGGCGAAACGCCGGGCATCCGGGCGCTGGATGTGGCGCACTCCAAAGTGCAGAAGCGGCAGGATCCACATCGAAGCCAGACACCACGCCGCGATCGTCACCTCGCGAACGCCGTCGATCCCGGCGCGATGAATGTGGTCTCCGGCCAACGTGACTATGGCCAGTCCGCCCATCAGTATCCACGCATCAGGTTCGAACCCGCCGGGGTCCAACCGCGCGGCGAGCGCCCGCGCCAGAATCAGCGTGGTCATCAACACGTAGAGCGCGATCGCGACGACCCATAACGCCACTGCGATCAGCATTACGGCATGCCAACCCCTATCGCGCGCAAGTGCAACCGTGACGATCGCCAATCCGGACGTGCCGACGCTGCACAGTTCCCATGCGCCACGCGCGCGACCCTGCAATTCGTTCCAGGACAGCGAAACGAAGTTCCGCGCCGTCAGGGCGATCAGTGTCAGCCAAGCCACGGCCGCCGACACGCCCAATGCCCACAGCACCTCCGATATCGACGTCAATCTGCTGTCGAGGACGGCGCACGCGGCGACGAACGTGAACAAGCCGATCGTGACATCGAGATCCGACAGATCAGGTGGGCGTCCAACCCATGAAATCACCGCTATGACAATAAGAATCAGCAGCGCGGCGACCGCCACCACGGCCAGCCCGTCGCTGAGATACGGGAAGCCGTGATCCGCCGCGGCGATCGACACGATGCCGGTCGCCATCACGAACGCGAACGCGTCGGGCCTCACCGCCCGCCGCTCACCGCAGCTCGACCACGAGATGCCGAATCCCGGTATGCCGGTTGCTCCGTGTCCACTCGACGGGCCTGACCAACTTCGCTGCGGAGAACCGCGCCAGCAGCTCTTCGAACAGCACGCGCAGCTCGAGCCGCGCGAGGTTCGCGCCGAGGCAGTAATGCACGCCCTGGCCGAAGCCGAGATGCGGGTTGGGTTTACGGGTGATGTCGAACACGTCGGGATCGGTGAACACCGCTTCGTCGCGGTTGGCCGAGCCCTCCCAGATCTGCACCTTCTGACCGGCGGCGATGTCATGTCCGCCCAACGACACATCCCGGGTCGCGGTGCGCCGCTTCGACGGTGACGGCGACGACCAGCGCACCATCTCCTCGACAGCCGACGGCAGCAGCGCCAGATCGTCGCGCAGCATGGACATCTGCGCCCGATTCTCGATCAGTGCCAACAGTCCACCGGCCACCGCGTTCCGCGTCGTCTCGGCACCGGCGCTGAACAGCAGGCTGAAGAACAGGTAGAGCTCCAGATCCGACAGCGCACCGTCGTCCACCGAAGCGTTCGCCACCACCGACAGCATGTCGTCGGTCGGTTCTGCGCGTTTGGCGGCGATCAACTCCTGGCCGTAGGTGTACATCCGCGAACCGGCCTCTTCGGCCGTCAGCTGTCCGAGGGATGCCTTGCGTGAACCACCGAAGTCGAACTGCGGCTCGATCGCCTGGAACAACCAATGCCGTTCGGACTCGGGCACTCCCAGCAGGATGCAGATCATCTGCATCGGCAACTCGGCGGCGACGTCGACCAGGAAGTCAAAGGGCTGGCCCCGCTCAACGGCATCCAAGAGCCGCTGCGCACGCGCACGCAGATCGTCCTCGACCCGTCGGATCATCCGCGGCGTGAGCCCCGAACTGACCAGCCGCCGAATCTGGGCGTGCCGCGGGTCGTCCATCATGTTGAGCACCTGCCCGGCGACCGCCAGGTCCTGCAGCAGCGTGCCACCGTATGGGCGCGAGCCCCCCGTCACCGACGAGAAGGTCTCCGGATCGCGAAACACCGCAAGGGTTTCGGCATAGGTGGCGACCGACCAGAAGCCCTCGCCGTCGGGCGTGTGTTCAGTCGGCTCATGCCAATAGACCGGTGCCTCGCGACGATGCAGCGCGAACAGCTCGTGCGGAAATCCGTTGGCGAAGTTGTCCAGATCGGTGAAGTCGATGCCGGCCAGTGTCACAAGATGGCACCCGAAGTGTATTTCGCCGCTTCGGGATAGCGGCTCACCAACTCGTCGACCGCCTCGACCACCCGGTCCACCTGATCACCGGCCGCGCCGGAGAACGCCTGCTTGTCGGCCAGCGCCGCATCCAACGCCGCCCGGTCCAGCGGTAGCCGCGGGTCGGCGGCCAACCGATCCAGCAGGTCGGGTTCGGAACCCTTCTCCCGCATCGCCAGGGCCACCGCGACGGCGTGCTCCTTGATCACCTCGTGAGCGGTCTCGCGGCCGACCCCGGCCCGGACGGCGGCGATGAGGATCCGAGTCGTCGCGAGGAAAGGCAGGTAGCGGTCCAGCTCACGCTGGATCACCGCGGGGTAGGCGCCGAACTCGTCGAGCACCGTCAGGAAGGTCTCGATCTGTCCGTCGACGGCGAAGAACGCATCCGGCAGCGCGACCCGGCGCACCACCGAGCAGAACACGTCGCCCTCATTCCATTGCGCGCCGGCGAGTTCGGCCGCCATGGACGCGTAACCGCGGAGCACCACCTGCAGCCCGTTCACCCGCTCGCACGACCGCGTGTTCATCTTGTGTGGCATCGCCGACGACCCCACCTGCCCTGGCGCGAAGCCCTCGGTGACGAGCTCGTGCCCGGCCATCAGCCGGATGGTGTGGGCCAGCGACGATGGTCCCGCACCCACCTGGACGAGCGTCGAGATGACGTCGTGGTCGAGCGAGCGCGGGTAAACCTGCCCTACGCTGGTGAAAATCTCGGTGAAACCGAGGAATTCGGCAACGCGGCGTTCCAACTCGGCGAGCCGCGACACGTCCCCGTCGAACAGGTCCAGCATGTCCTGAGCGGTACCCATCGGGCCCTTGATGCCACGTAACGGATAGCGGTCGACCAACGAGCGCAGCCGCTGCAGCGCGATCAGCGTCTCCTCGGCCGCCGAAGCGAACCGCTTGCCCAACGTGGTGGCCTGCGCCGCGACGTTGTGGCTGCGCCCGGCCATGACGAGGTCGCGATACAAGACGGCACGCTCGGCCAGCCGGGCCACCACCGCCACGCCATGCGTATGCACGAGTTCGAGTGAACGGCGGATCTGCAGCTGCTCGACGTTCTCGGTCAGGTCGCGGCTAGTCATGCCCTTGTGCACGTGTTCGTGACCCGCCAGCGCGTTGAACTCCTCGATGCGCGCCTTGACATCGTGGCGCAGCACCCGTTCGCGGGCCGCAATCGAGGACAGGTCGACCCGCTCGAGCACCCGCTCGTAGTCCGCAACCACCGACGCGGGGACGCTCACACCCAACTCCGCCTGCGCGCTCAGCACCGCCAGCCACAGCCGGCGCTCCGCGACGACCTTGGCCTCCGGCGACCAGATGGCCACCATGTCTTCACTGGCGTATCGGTGGGCCAGCACGTTGGGGATGGTCACGAACACACAGCTTACGACCCCGATCGGGCACAGTGTCCCCATGCACTTCGTTGGCCTCGACCTCGCCTGGGGTGAGCGCAACCAGACCGGTGTCGCGGCCGTCGACGCAGACGGGCGGCTGCTGCACATCGGCGCCGCCCGTGACGACGCGAGCATTCTGGCGGCCATCGCACCGTTCACCGGTGGCGCGTGCGTGGTCGCCGTCGATGCTCCGCTGATCGTGGCCAACCCGACCGGCCACCGGCCCGCCGAGGCGGCCTTCAATCGCGACTTCCAACGATTCGAGGCTGGCGCGCGCCCCGCGTTCAGCGCCAAGCCGGAGTTGAAGAACCCGCGCGCCGCCCGGTTGGCGCATGTGCTGGACCTCGACATCGATCCGGCGTCGCGCGCCGACCGCCGAGCGATCGAGGTGTATCCCCACCCGGCCACGGTCGTGTTGTTCGACCTCGACAAGACCATCAAATACAAGAGGGGCAGGTTCGTGGACCGCCAGCGCGGACTGCTGACCTTGATGACGCTGATCGAAGGGCTCGACTGCGCCACGCCCCGACTGCGGGTGCACGACGACACCGCGTGGGCCGAGGTCCGCGAGCGGGTCGAAGCGGCGACCCGGCCCAGCCAACTCGACCGCGAAGAGGATCCCGTCGACGCGGTCGTCTGCGCCTACGTCGGCCTGTACCGACATCACCGGCCCTCAGACGTCACCGTCTACGGCGACTACGCAACCGGGTACATCGTCACGCCGACGCTGCCGACGCACCGGGTGGCCGCACCGAAAGGCCGGACGGCCGATCAGTCCGGCGCTTGAGCCAAGTGGGTGGGGTCGGTGATGCCGGCATCCTTGATGCCGAGCTGCTTGTTGATCGCCATCGTGATCAGGAAGAGGACAACCCCGATCACGAGCAGGATTCCGGCCAACAGGTACTGCGTGCCCGGGCGCCCCGACAGCGGTGTCACCAGATACAGCGAGGTGATGAACCCCATCACCGGCAGTGCCGTCGGTGTCCGGAAGTGTCCGCCCTCCTTTCGGACATCGCGTCGCAGTACCAGCACCGCGACGTTGACCATCGCGAACACCGCCAGCAGCAGCAGCGAGGTGGTGCCGCCGAGCACCGAAAGCGCCTTGCTGCTCGCGAAGGTGGAGACGTAGAAGATCAGCCCGAACGCGACGACCGTCGTGAATATGATTGCGACCCAGGGCGTGTGACGAGTCCGGTGCACCGAGCCCAGCACTGGGGGCAGAACATGCTGACGCGCCATCCCGTAGATCAGCCGACTGGCCATCAGCATGTTGATCAGCGCGGTGTTCGACACCGCGAACATCGTGATGAACGGGAACAGCTCGTCGATCGGAAGCCCCGGCGCCGCCGCTTCGACAACATCGACCAGCGGCGTGCTGCTCGCCCTCAGTTCACCGATCGGCACCAACGCCACCGCGATGATCGACACCAGGATGTACACCACGCCCGCGATGCCCAGTCCGGTCAACAACACCTTGGGAAAAGTCCGGACCGGGTCCTTGATCTCCTCGGCCATGTTGACCGAGTCCTCGAACCCGACCATCGCGAAGAAGGCCAGCGATGTCGCCGCGGTGATCGCGACGAATGTGCTTCGCTCCTCGCTGCTTTCGAACATCACGATGCGGGAGAAGTCGGTGTCGCCGCCCTGGGTGAACGCCCACAGTCCGACGAAGATCACCAGCATCAGGCCGGTGATCTCGATGATGGTCAGGCCGACGTTGAGCTTGACGCTCTCGCTGACACCGCGCAGATTGATCGCGGCCAGGACGGCCATGAAGGTCAGCGCGATGACGGCGACGCCCGCCCTGCCCCAATCCAGGCCGAAACCCTTGATCATGTTGGCGGCGAACGCCTGTGACGCGGTCGACGCCGATGTGATGCCGGAGCACATCACCACGAACGCGACGAGGAACGTGAAGAACTGGATCCCGAATGCCTTGTGCGCGTAGAGCGCTGCTCCCGCGGCCTGCGGATACTTCGTGACCAGCTCCAGGTAGGAGAACGCCGTGACCGTCGCGATCGCGAATGCGAGCAGGAACGGCAACCAGGCCGCCCCACCCACCTCGCCGGCAACCTGGCCGGTCAGGGCATACACACCGGTGCCGAGGATGTCGCCGACAACGAACAAGAGCAACAGCCCCGGACCCATGACCCGCCGAAGTTCTGGCTGTTTGCCCATCGGCCTCCTCTTGGATCTACACCTGCGCCACTCGCTCGTCGATTGGCGCCAACACGTCTATCACGTCGATCAACGTCGCGCGTGCTGTTGCGCGAGGGCCGTCGCCGTCCCCGACGAGCGCCGCCACCACGGCACCGTCGACCGCGTTGACCAACGCGGTGAGGTACCCGGCGCGCACCGACCGCCCCGAGCGTTCGACGACCTCGACAACCGCATCCGTGCGCTGGCGCAGGATCCGCCGTTGGATGTCGCGCAGCAGGGGGTGGCGTGCGCACGCGATGTAGCGCTCATAGCGCGAGATCAACTGCTCGCTGACCCGCTGCCCCACCACGTCGTCGACCAACAGGTCGACCAAGATGTCGGCGGTCGATTCCGCGCCTCGCCGCCGCCGCGACAGCATCTCGACCCGCGCACGCAACTGCTCTGCCTCACGCTCGCCGATGTGCTCGACGGCTTTGGCGATCAGATCATCGAGCGACGAGAAGTAGTAGGTCGTCGACGCCAGCGGCAGGCCGGCGCGACGCGCCACCGCGCGATGCCGCACTGCGTCGAAGCCGCCTTCGCACAGCAGATCGGCAGCGGCACTGACCAGCGCAAACCGCCGACGCTCTCCCTTGGGAGTGACCGCTGCCGTCACTTCTAGCATGCTGCCAGTCGAGCGCGCCTCCCATCGCGCTTTCGGCTAATCGTCCGGCTTTGACCCAAGAAGTCGTGGCTGTTGTTTCCGGTGCGGTGCCGACCGCTTCGCGGCGAATGGGCTCTCGCGGTGAATGGGCTCTCGCGGTGAATGGGCTCTCGCGGTGAATGGGCTCTCGCGGTGAATGGGCTCTCGCGGTGAATGGGCTACGCCCGGTGGCATGATGGCCGCCATGCCCGAACTGAGTCGCCGTTCGCTTCTGCGCCTCGGACTCGGTGCCGCGGCCGGGGCGGCGGCGCTGCGCATGGCGCCCGTGGTCCCGGCGGCGCCCGCCGCGCCCACCTACGTCGACGGGTCCTTCGTCTCTGCGGCGCGGGGCGGACTGACGACCAATTGGGCGATCGCGCGCCCACCCGGCCAGACCGCCCCGTTGCGTCCAGTCATTGCGCTGCACGGTAAGGGACAGGACGCCGCCGGGGTGATGGCCGGTGGCGTGGAGCGGGGCCTGGCCGAGGCGGTCGCGGCAGGCCTGCCGCCCTTCGCGGTCGTCGCCGTCGACGGCGGCGGAGGCTACTGGCACAAGCGGGCCTCCGGCGAAGACTCCGGGGCAATGGTGCTCGACGAGCTGATCCCCATGCTGGGTTCGCATCGCCTGGACGTCTCGCGTGTCGGCTTCCTCGGCTGGTCGATGGGCGGCTACGGCGCGCTGCTGCTCGGCGCCCGGCTCGGAGCCGCGCGCACGGCGGCGATCTGCGCGGTGAGCCCGGCGCTGTGGACATCCGCCGGTGCCGCCGCGCCCGGTGCGTTCGACAGTGCGGCGGACTATGCGGCCAACAGCGTCTGGGGCCTGCCCGCGCTGGCGTCGATTCCGATCCGGATCGACTGCGGGATCAGCGATCCCTTCTATTCGGCGACAAGAGAGTTCATCGCGCAGCTGCCGAACCCACCCGCCGGCGGCTTCTCGCCGGGCGGGCACGACGCGGGGTTCTGGAGCGCGCAACTGCCCGCGGAGCTGACCTGGATGGCTCCGCTGCTGGTCACCTAGCGAGCCAGCCGCTCCTCGGCCGCGGCCAACGCGATATCGCTGCGAAAATGACTGCCCGGCAGCCGAATCGACTTGATCACCCGGTAGGCGGCCTCGCGCGCCGCGGCGAGGTCCGCGCCGGTGCCCACCACCGAAAGCACACGGCCGCCAGATGACACGATGGCACCGTCGTCGCGGCGACGGGTGCCCGCGTGCAGCACTCCGTCGGCCTCGGAGCCGGTGATCGGGTCGCCGACCCGAGGTCGGCCCGGGTAGTTCTCCGCGGCGAGCACCACGGTCACCGCGGCGCCGTCGCGCCACCGCAAGGGCGGCTCGTCCGCAAGGTTGCCGCTCGCGGCCGCGTACAGTAGCTGACCCAACGGTGTCTCCAGCAGCGCCAGCACGGACTGCGTCTCCGGATCGCCGAAACGGCAGTTGAATTCGATTACCGCCGGTCCCTGCGATGTGATCGCCAAGCCGGCGTACATCAGGCCCGAGAACGGACTGCCGCGCGCAACCAGTTCGGCGGCAACGGGTTTCACCACCTCGTCGACGATCTGGGTGAGGATGTCCTCGGGCAGCCAGGGCAGCGGTGCATACGCTCCCATGCCCCCGGTGTTGGGTCCGGTGTCGTTGTCGCCGGCACGCTTGAAGTCCTGCGCGGGAAGCAGGGGCACGACGGTTTCACCGTCGACGACACAGAACAGCGAGACTTCGGGCCCGTCCAGGAACGACTCGAGCAGCACCGGATGCCCCGACTCGAGCAGATTCGCCGCGTGCGCCCGGGCCGCGGCGCGGTCGGGCGTCACCACCACACCCTTGCCGGCGGCCAGGCCGTCGTCCTTGACCACCCATGCGCGCTCGCCACCAGGTGGGCCGAACCGGTCGAGTGAGGCGTCGAGGCGTGCGGGGTTGTCGACGACCTCGCTCCTGGCGGTGCGAACTCCGGCGGCCGTCATCACGTCCTTGGCGAACGACTTCGAACCCTCGATCCGGGCGGCGTCCGTGCCCGGGCCGAAGCAGGCGATCCCGGCGCTGCGCACCGCGTCGGCCACGCCGAGGACCAGCGGTACTTCCGGACCGATGACCACCAGGTCGGCGCGGATGCGCTGCGCCAGCTTGGTCACCGCCTCGCCGGAGGTGACGTCGACGTCGTACTGGTCGGCGATCGCCGCGGTTCCCGCATTCCCCGGCGCGATCGCCAGGCCCTCCACCTCGGGGTCACGCCGCAGCGCCAGCAGCAGCGCATGTTCCCGGGCTCCGGATCCGACCACCAGGACTCGCACAACTGCTCACCCTAACGCCTGTCGCACCAGGGCATCGGCCATACACTTGACAACACGCTGTATGGTCTAGGTATGACGCAGGCCACATGCCCCTTCGGACCGGGATATGACTTCACCGATCCCGACGTGCTGCTGCGCGGTATCCCGGTCGCCGAATTCGCCCAGCTTCGCAAGACCGCCCCGGTGTGGTGGAACGAGCAGCCCGAGTCGATCTTCGACGACGGCGGCTACTGGGTGGTCAGCCGTCACGAAGACATCAAGGCCATCTCCCGCAACTCCGATCTGTGGTCGACCAACCGCAAGGGCGCAGTGATGCGGCTGCCGGAAGGCGCCACCGCCGAACAACTCGAGCTCACCAAGGCGCTGTTGATCAACCATGACGCGCCGGAGCACACCCGGCTGCGAAAGCTGGTGTCGCGCTTGTTCACCCCGCGCGCGATCGCCGCGCTCGAGGAACGGCTCGGGACCGCCGCGCGCGAGATCGTCGCCGCCGCAAAGCGGAAGGGCAGCGGAAACTTCGTCGACGATGTCGCGATGAACCTGCCGCTGTTGGCGATCGCCGACCTGATCGGTGTGCCCGAGGCCGATCGCGAGAAGTTGTTCGGATGGACCAACGCGATCATGAACACCGACGACCCCGACTTCGACTCCGACCCGACCGCAGCCAACGCGGAGCTGATGGGTTACGCCTATTCGATGGCCGAGGAGCGCCGCCGCTGTCCGGCCGACGACATCGTGACGCGGCTGGTGCAGGCCGACATCGACGGCGAGTCGCTCGACGACGTGGAGTTCGCGTTCTTCGTGATCCTGCTGGCGGTGGCGGGCAATGAGACCACCCGCAACGCGATGACGCACGGTATGAACGCGTTCTTCGAGAACCCCGACCAGTGGGAGTTGTTCAAGCGGGAGAGGCCCGAGACCACCGCCGACGAGATCGTGCGCTGGGCCACCCCTGTGCACTGTTTCCAGCGAACCGCGATGGCCGACACCGAACTCGGAGGCGTCACGATTCGCGAAGGCCAGCGTGTCGGCCTGTTCTACAGTTCGGCCAACTACGACGAGAGCGTCTTCGAACAACCCTTCCGTTTCGACATCGTGCGTGACCCCAACCCACACCTTGGGTTCGGCGGCAACGGCGCCCACTACTGCATCGGCGCGAACCTGGCCCGCATGGAGATCAAGCTGATCTTCGACGAGATCGCCGACCAGATTCCCGACATCGCCAAACTCGGCGAACCACAACGCCTTCGGTCGGGCTGGATCAACGGCGTCAAGGACCTGCAGGTCTCCTACACCGGCTGACCGAACCGGCTGAGTAGGATTTCGCCGTGCGCACCCACGGCTGGTCCGGCTCGGCGCCGTCGACGGATGAGGAGGCGGTCGCCCGCATCCTCGATGCCGCGGGTAAGGCGATCGATGCCCGGGGAGCGGAGTTCTCGATCGCCGACGTGGCGCGCACCCTGGGCGTGACGCGTCAGACGGTCTACCGGTACTTCCCCAGTACCGACGCGCTGCTGGTGGCTTCCGCGCAACGTGCGGCGTCCGGCTTCCTGGACCGGCTGGCCGATCACCTGCAAGGAGTGACCGACCCGCAGGAGGCGGTCGCCGAAGGCATCGCCACCGCGCTGGAGTGGCTGCCCCGGGACAAGCACATGGGCCTGTTGCTGACGCCCGGGCGGGCCAGTGCCTTCAGCCAGACCGTCACGTCGGATGTGGCGTTGGAGTTCGCCAACTCGATGCTGCGGCGCTTCGACGTGGATTGGCGCGCTTTGGGCTTCGCCGACAACGACCTCGACGAGTTGGCCGAGCACCTGCTGCGGATCATCCAGTCGTTCATCATCGACCCGGGCCGCCCGCCGCGCCGAGGTGCGGAACTGCGCAACTACCTGCGTCGCTGGGTCGGCGCGAGCCTCGCCACCACGAGCGCAGCCCGCTGACTCCACAATTGGTGCGCAGCCGGACGTGTCGCCGGACGTAAACTCACGGTCGTGGGTGTACTGGATGCCTTCTTGTCGACGTGGTCGCAGGCGCGCGCCACGTTCGGTGAGGGCACCCCGCGCGACGGCGCCGGACTCGACAACAGTTCCCGCCTGGAGTCCATCCGGGGTGACGTGGAGGCGGCGGCGCCGGGCTCCAACTGGACCGGCTCGGGCGCCGACGGTTACGCCGACGAGAACGCCAGGCAGGCAAACGCTCTCGGTGTAATGGCCGGTCTCGACCGGCGGCTCGCGGCAGAGGTCGACCGGTCAGCCGCTGTCGTGGCAGCGGGTCGGCGCGACCTTGACGCGGTGAGGAAGTGGGTGGTCGATGCCGCGGCGACGGTGCCCAGCACCGTGGCCGGCGAACAGTGGCTGTGGCCGGTGGTCAGCAAGGGCGCCAACGAGGTCGCGGAGATCATTCAGCGTTCGCATGCCGACCTCGCCGCAATCGCGGCGAGGATGCGCGGAATCGGCGCCGAATACGACGAGCTGAATCGTCACCCCGAGAAGGACGACGACGCGACACCCGTGTCCTTCGGAAGTGGCGAGGGGACGAGCGACCTTCCCGAAACCACATTCGATCTCAACGACGTCGTGCAACTCGCGCCGTACGACCCGAGCGATCCGAGGACATTCGGGCCTCGCGGCTACCGCGAGCTGGTGCCGGGGTCGGGCACCTGGATTCCAGACCCGAGCAGCCCGGACTACCGGCCCACTCCAGTCGAAGCGCCGTTGGATCTCGACGACGTCGAGTGCCGGCCGCCGTACGTCGCCGGCGACGAAAGCACCTACGGGCCCTTCGGTTACCAGGAGCTCGTGCCGGGATCCGGAACCTGGGTGCCGATTCCCGGCGGACCGGCCTGGCCCTCGGATCCGCCGGACAGGCCACTGGACCTCACCGACATCGAGTACCGGCCGCCGTACGTGTCCGGCGACGAAACCACATACGGCCCGTACGGGTACACCGAGCTGATCCCAGGCGGCGGTGTCTGGGTGCCGGACGCAAACGCCGGCGGCCCGCGCTGACCGCTACTGCCGGATGGCGGCCACGGCTTTGGTCAACAGGTCGGGAAGCACCGGCTCTGCCTGGAAGTCCGGACCGACGCGACCCCACACTTCGACGTACGTGCGGCCGTCCAGTATCGCGGTGTAGAAGTACTCGACGCCCCCGTCGTAGAACACCTTGACGCCGTTGGTCGTCGCGCCGTCGATATGCGGCGCGGTGAGCCGTTCGGCAGTGCCGTCGGGGACAGCACCGGCCACGACGAAGGTCATCCGGTCGCAACCCCGTATCGGAAGGGCAACAGGAACCGCGACCGGGTTGACCGCACTGACGACAAGCGCCGGCGGCTGCGGCCCCCCAGCGCCGATGCCCGCCTTCTCGGCACCCGCTTGCGCCTCGACGGGTTTGAACAAAGGTCGGCATTCCGGCGGATCAACGGTGAGTGGCTTTCCGTACGAGACGGTGTCGCTGATCAGGTGAGCGTCTTGAGGTGTCACCGCTTTCGGTCCGGACTGCGGCTCGGGTGTGAAGCCCGGCGGGAAGTCGTCGCTCAGCTCGGCGATCCGAGACAGGTTCAGCGTGGCCGACGGGGAAGTCGAAGGTACGGTCGTCGCAGAATCTCTCCCAGAAGTCGAGCAGCTCGACGACGCAACGATCGCACCGAGCACCGTCACCAATGAGACGAAACGCCGCAGCACCAACATTGCTTCACCCTATGCGACCGGCGGGCGCACCCGACGCAGGAGTTCTACAGCACGGTCAACGGCAGCGACTTACGGTCCTCGAACTCCCATGTCGATCCGCCGCTGACCCTCACGACCGACACCTCGGGGAATTCCTTGGCCTCCGTATCTGTTTCGACGACGCGCGCGGTCCACTCCTCGGCGGTGCCCGCGAGTTCGACGTCGAGGTGCTTGTCCACCGCGGTGACGATCGCCTGCAACGGGCGCCGCTCGTCGGGCGACACCAGCGACATCCATCCGCCGTCCTCGTGGGCCGGTGAGCGTCGGACGTGAACGACATCCGGCCCGAACTCGGCGTCGACGTAGGCGGCGGGGTTGAGCATCGGATGCAACTCCAGCGTGCGCACCGCGCCTCCGACGCCGCCCGGGAGTTGCAACACGCGATGGATCCGCTCGGCGGCGACGCCGGCCAGCCCGATCAACTGTTTGGTACAGATATCGGTTGCCAGTTCGGTGTCGGCGCCCGCGCGCTTTCCGACCGCGATCACGTACGACAGGTTGAGCAGGTGCATCTGCAGGCAGACCTCGTCGGCCATCCGCACCAGCGCGGATTGGGAGAAAGCCCCAAAGTCGAGATCGGATAGCAGCGGGCCGGAGTAGTCCGCCGCTCCCTCGTCATCTGTGTCGATAGGATCGAGTTCTGTTCCGGCTGCGTGGGTTCGCGCAATCACCTCGAGGACCGGATGGTCTTCGGCCTCTGGATAGGACTCGTCGATGATCACGGTCCATGCGCAGTGCGGTTGCCGGTCGGCCGGGGTGCGCGGCGGGCGGTGGATCGGACGGATCTGGGCTCTGCGGTTCGTCGCGACGGCGGTCGCGTCGAACGTCGGGTCTTCGATGTCGTGGCACATGCCACGGACGTAGTCTTCCCCCATCGGTTCCACGTCGAGCAGTGCACCGCAGTGATCGAGATGGAACTCGCCGTGCCAACGGTCGTGCACGGTGTAGCGGAAGTCCATGAACTGCGGCGGCGCGCCGATGTCGAGTTGCAGGCCCTTGAAGATCGTGATCACGTCGGTGCCTTCGTATTTCAGCGCCCTCTGCATCCGCCTGGTGTAGATCGGGCTGGCACCCATCCACTCCTCGATTGCGACCTGCAGCATCTCCTCGCGACCGAAACTACTGATGACCCAGGCCATTCCGGACCGGTCGATCAGCTGGCCGATCAACAGCAGCTCCGGCACCAGTACCGCCAACTGATCCCGGGACAGCGATGAGTATCTACTCGTCTGGGTCGCCATGGACCGTCCCTCCGGAATGCATCTTCACCGCTGCATTGACGTTGGCCTTCTTGTCCTCACCCCGACCTTTCTGCCGGTTCTTGATCACCTTGCTGACCACACCGTCGAGCTTGGACCCCAGCGGAAACCCGAGGTAGTGGGTGAGAAAGATCGCCATTTCCTTGAGTTCGTCCTCGGTGATCTCTCCGTTGGCCAGCGCCGCGTTGGCCTGGATTTCGGCCAGTTCGGAGATGCCCAGCGCCGTCACCACCGTCAGCGTCATGATCCGCTTGTCGCGCATCGACAGGCCCGGCCGGGTCCAAATGGTCCCGAAGAGATGATCGGCGGTCAACGCGAAGTACTCGTTACCTTCGACGTTCGGCATCTCCCAGCCGTATACCTCGTTCATCTTCTCGAGCCCCTTGCGGCGCAATTCGTCCATGCGGCTCACTCCTTCCTATGTGGCACGCCCAGCCCGGCGGCCAGGTTCTGGCGCGCGATCTGAGCCAGCGGAAGCTCCACATCGTTGGCCTCGCCGAGCGCCAGCGCCAAACTCAGGTCCTTCTCCCCCAGCGCGCGCGCATGGCTGAACGACTCGTAGAGGAAATTGTCGCTTTCGATGTCGGACATGTCGTCGCGCACCATGATCGCCCCCGGGCCGCTGGTGAGCGCGTCGGTGTGACGAACCACCCGACCGAGTTGCTGCAAGTTGATCCCGCTGGCTTCGGCCAACCGCATGGCCTCACAGGCCGCCGCGTAACCGACGAACGTCAACATGTTGCGCGCCAGCTTCATTCGAGTACCTGCGCCTGGCTCACCCGCGTGGATGACCATCGCGCCGATCTGCCTGAACACCGGCTTGACACGCTCGTAGACCTCACGATCGGCGCCGACCATGACGGCGAGTTCGCCCTTCTCGGCCGCGGCCCCGCCACCGCTGACGGGTGCATCCACGATGTGAATTCCCTTCGGCCGCAGTTGCTCGGCGAGCTCTACAGCCGTCTCGGGACTGATCGTCGAATGGATCGCGATCACGGTACCCGCCTTCGCGTGCTCGACCAGCTCGCCGACGACGTCGCGCACCTGCTGATCGTCGAGCACGGTGACGCTGACGACGTCGGCCTTGGCCAGGTCGGCGGGGCTGTCGGCCAGTGTCGCCCCGACCTCGGCGAGCGGTGTCATGGCTTCGGCCCGAACATCGAACACGACGAGACCGCCGGGCCATTGCGCGAGTCGCTTGGCCATCGGCGCGCCCATGTTTCCGAGCCCGATGTAGCCGAGCTTGAGATCAGTGCTCATCTGATGATCTGCCCGCCGTCGACGTTGAAGATCTGCCCCGTGATCCATCGAGCCTGATCCGACAGCAGGAACAGGCACATGCCGACCAGGTCGTCCGGGGTGCCCATGCGCGACAACGGGATTCCCTTGACGATGTCGGCCACCATCTCCTGCGGCGTGGTGGTGCGGTTGGCCTCGGTGTCGATCGGCCCCGGGGCGATTGCGTTGATCCGGATGTTCTGACCGCCCAGTTCGGTGGCCAACTGCTGGGTCAGACCGTTGATCCCCACCTTGGCCAGACCATAGAAGTTCGAGTACAGCCATGCCGCCGTCGACGACTGGTTGACGATCGCCCCGCCGCCACGCTTGGCCATCTTCTTGTACACCGCCCGCGTGCACACCAGCGCGCCGTCCATGTTCACGCTCATGAACTTCTTGTAGTAGTCCCAGTCCACGGTGATCAGGAAGTCCAGTTTCATGCCGCCGAAAATCGCGGCGTTGTTCACCAGATAGTCGATACCGCCGAACTCCGAAAGAGTATGCGCGGCCATGTCCTTCGCGCTATCGGGATCCGACACGTCGACCCGCACGGCGAGCGCGTTGCCGCCCTCGCCCTTGATCCCGTCGGCTACCTTCTGCGCACCCTCTGTGTTGATGTCGGCAACCACCACCGCGGCGCCCTCCCGGGCCAGCGCCTCGGCATAAGCCTGGCCGATACCGCCCCCGGCGCCGGTGACGATCGCCACCTTGTCGTCGAACTGCATACTTCCCTCTCTGCCGAGTGGCCACTTACTGCGCGGCTTCAGTGAAAAAGCGTGACGTAACTGGCCATCCGGCGATCAGACCGCCGTTGCGATGGCCTTGATCTCCAGGTATTCCTCGAAGCCGGCCAGGCCCATCTCCCGACCGAGCCCGGACTGCTTGTATCCGCCGAACGGCATGTCCGCCGAGTACCAGACGCCGCCGTTGATGTTCACGGTACCGACGCGCATTCGCGCCGCCACCCGGTTCGCGCGCTCCTCGTCGGCCGAGAACACCGTGCCCGACAAGCCGTAGACCGAATCGTTGGCGATGTGGACCGCGTCGTCGTCACCGTCGTGGGCGATCACCGTCAGCACGGGTCCGAAGATCTCCTCGCGCGAGACCTTGGCGTTGTTGTCGAGTCCGGCGATGACGGTGGGCTCGATGAAGAACCCGGTGTCGCGCTCGGCCGGCCGCCCGCCACCCACGGCGAACGTGCCGCCCTCGTCGATCGCCGAATCGAGGTACCCCTGGACCCGGTCGCGCTGGCGGGCGGAAATCAGTGGCCCGCAGATGGTTCCGGCGTCCTGTGGGTCGCCGGGCTTGAGGCCGGCCATGGTCGCGGCCGCCGCTTCGACAGCCTCGTCGTAGCGGGCGCGCGGCACGACCAACCGCGTGGTGATCGCACAGCCCTGTCCGGCGTGCATCGACGCGGTGAAGGCCGACATCGAGCAGGCACCGGCCAGATCCGCGTCATCGAGCACGATGAACGCCGACTTGCCACCGAGTTCGAGGAACACCTTCTTGATCGTGGCCGCGCCGTCGGCCATCACGCTTCGGCCGGTCGCCGTCGACCCCGTGAACGAAACCATGTCCACCCTCGGGTCTTTGGCCAACAGCGCACCGACACCGTGGTCGCTGGACGTGACGATGTTCACCACACCCGGCGGGATGTCCGTGTGCTCGGCGATCAGCTCCCCGATCGCGGCCGCGCACCATGGGGTGTCCGGCGCCGGCTTGAGCACGACGGTGTTACCCGCGGCCAGTGCTGGACCGATCTTCGCGAGGTTGATCTGGTGCGGGAAGTTCCACGGCGTGATGGCACCGACGACCCCGACCGCTTCGCGGGCGATCCTGCGACGGGTCTTGATGCCCATCGGCGAGGCGATGCCGAGGTCGGTGCTCCACTCATAGGACTCCGCGGTGTCGGCGCAAAAGCTCAAATCCTCGACCGGCCCCTCGAGTTGGGCCGCCGAAGTGAGCATCCGGGGCGCCCCGACCTCGGCGATCGTGATTTCGCGAAGTTCTTCGGTGCGCTCCTTCAGCACCGCCTGCAGCTGGCGCAGGCATCGCACACGGAACTCGGTGTCGGTGGACCAGTCGGTCTCGTCGAAGGCGCGCCGGGCCGCGTCGATCGCGCGGCCCATGTCGTCGGCGGTGGCATCGGCCGCGACGCCGAGCACCTCCTCGGTCGCCGGGTTGACCGTCTGGAACGATCCGCCGCCGCCCGTGACGAGCTTGCCGTCGATGAGCAACCGACTCTCCCGATTGGCCAGCACTGCCATGCCGTCTCCGTTCCACCGTGACTGGACAACTGTCCGAATTGTTGGACCGAACGATAGTCCTCCGGCGTCGTGCCTGGCAAGCAGGTCGTTTTCTAGCTGCGTACTTGCGGATTTCAGACGCGGTCGGATAACTTGGACAGGTGTCCAGCGAATCGATGGTCGCGGTCACGGGCCTGCCGCCTACGACCGCCGGTGACGCGCCGCGCAACCGTCGCCAGGAGGAGACGTTCCGCAAGGTGCTCACCGCCGGTGTCGAGATGCTGCGCGAGTCCTCCTACGCCGATCTGACGGTGCGCGCGGTCGCCGCGAAGGCCAAGGTCGCGCCTGCCACCGCGTACACGTACTTCTCGTCGAAGAACCATCTGATCGCCGAGGTGTACCTCGACCTGATGCGCCAGGTGCCGTACTTCACCGATGTCAACGAGAGCAGGGTGGCGCGCGTCGAGAAGACCCTGCGCGCCATGGCGCTGATGGTCGCCGACGAACCGGAAGTCGCCGCCGCGTGCACGACCGCGCTGCTGAGCGGCGGCGACGCCGCAGTGCGCGCAGTGCGTGACCGCATCGGCGCCGAGATCCATCGCCGCATCCGGGCGGCCATGGGCCCGGACGCCGACCCGCGCGCCTTGGCCGCGTTGGAGATGACGTTCTTCGGCGCGCTGGTCAACGCGGGCAGCGGCGTCTTCACCTATCACCAGATCGCCGACCGGCTCAGCTACGTCGTCGGCCTCATCGTGGGGGACCACCAGTGACCGTCAGCGAAATCATCCTCGACCCATACGATTACGACTTCCACGAGGATCCGTACCCCTACTACAAGCGACTGCGCGACGAGGCGCCGCTGTACCGCAACGACGAACTCGGCTTCTGGGCGCTGTCACGGCATCAGGACGTCTGGGAGGGCTTCCGCAACAGCAAGACGCTGTCGAACAAGTTCGGCGTGTCGTTGGATCCGGCCTCGCGGGGCCCACACGCGTCGAAGACGATGTCGTTCCTGGCGATGGACGATCCCGATCACCTGCGGCTGCGAACACTGGTGTCCAAGGGCTTCACGCCGCGCCGCATCCGTGAGTTGGAGCCCCGGGTCACCGAAATCGCGGTGCAGCATCTGGACGTCATGCTGGACAAGGTTCGATCGAACGAGACCGTCGATTACGTCGACGAGTTCGCGGGCAAGCTGCCCATGGATGTCATCTCCGAACTGATGGGCGTGCCGGAACCGGATCGCACCCAGGTGCGCGCCTGGGCCGACGGCGTGATGCATCGCGACGAGGGTGTGACCGATGTGCCGCCGGCCGCGGTGGAGGCGTCCATCAACCTGATCGTCTACTACCAGGGTATGGTCGCCGAGCGTCGCAGGAATCCCACCGACGACCTCACCACTGCGCTTCTGGAGGCCGAGATCGACGGCGACCGGCTCACCGACGACGAGATTCTCGGTTTCCTGTTCTTGATGGTGATCGCCGGAAACGAGACCACCACGAAACTCCTTGCCAACGCCGCCTTCTGGGGACACAAGAACCCCGACCAGCTCGCCCCGGTCTACGCCGATCTGGAGCGGATACCGCTGTGGGTCGAGGAGACGCTGCGGTACGACACCTCGAGTCAGATCCTGGCGCGCACCGTCGCAGGTGAACTGACGTTGTACGACACCGTCATTCCCGATGGCGACGTGGTGCTGTTGCTGCCCGGCTCGGCACACCGCGACGAGCGGGTGTTCGACCATCCCGACCGATTCATCATCGGCCGCGAGATCGGGTCCAAGCTCTTGAGTTTCGGCAGCGGTGCCCACTTCTGCCTCGGCGCGCACCTGGCGCGGATGGAGGCAAGGGTCGCACTGACCGAGTTGTTCAAACGTATTCGCGGATACGAGGTCGACGAGGCCAACGCCGTCCGCGTCCACTCGAGCAATGTCCGCGGATTCGCTCGTCTTCCGATCACCCTCCAAACCCGTTGAAGGCCCCCACATGCCCCGTTTCGACCCACTTCCCGACCGGCGACCCGTCATCGTCGCCGGCGCCTCGTCCGGAATCGGCGAGGCAACGGCCATCGAGATGGCCGCGCACGGCTTCCCCGTTGCGCTCGGTGCGCGCCGCGTCGAGAAGCTCACCGACATCGTCGGCAAGATCAACGCCGACGGTGGCGAGGCCGTCGGGTTCCACCTCGATGTCACGGACCCCAATTCGGTGAAGACCTTTGTCGCACAATCGGTCGCGGCGCTCGGCGAGATCGAGGTGCTCGTCGCCGGGGCCGGTGACACCTATTTCGGCAAGCTCGCCGAGATCACCACCGACGAGTTCGAGTCGCAACTGCAGATCCACCTCGTCGGCGCCAACCGCCTGGCGGCCGCGGTGCTGCCGGGCATGCTCGAGCGCCGGCGCGGTGACCTCATCTTCGTCGGCTCCGACGTCGCGCTGCGCCAGCGCCCGCACATGGGCGCCTACGGCGCCGCCAAGGCGGCACTGGTCGCGATGGTCAACAACTTCCAGATGGAACTCGAAGGCACCGGTGTGCGAGCCTCGATCGTCCATCCGGGGCCGACCAAGACCAGCATGGGCTGGAGCCTGCCCGCCGAGAAGATCGGTCCGGCACTTGAGGACTGGGCCAAATGGGGACAGGCCCGCCACGACTACTTCCTGCGGGCATCGGATCTCGCCCGCGCCATCACGTTCGTGGCCGAGACGCCGCGCGGCGGGTTCATCGCGAACATGGAGCTACAGCCCGAAGCGCCGTTGACCGACAACACAGATCGTCAGAAGCTCGCCCTGGACGAAGAGGGGATGCCACGGACATGACTGAAACCAATTCAACGACGGCAGCCGTTGTGCCCCGCGTCTCCGGCGGTGAGGAAGAACACGGACACCTCGAAGAGTTCCGCACCGACCCGATTGGGCTGATGAAGCGCGTCCGTGAGGAATGCGGTGACGTCGGCTGGTTCCAACTGGTCGACAAGCACGTCATCCTGCTGTCCGGCGCGGAGGCCAACGAGTTCTTCTTCCGTTCGGCCGACGAGGATCTCGACCAGGCTGAGGCCTATCCGTTCATGACACCGATCTTCGGCAAGGGCGTGGTTTTCGACGCGAGTCCGGAGCGGCGCAAGGAGATGCTGCACAACTCGGCGCTGCGCGGTGAACACATGAAGGGCCACGCGGTCACCATCGAGGGCGAAGTCCGCAAGATGATCGCCGATTGGGGCGATGAAGGCGAGATCGAACTGCTCGACTTCTTCGCCGAGCTGACGATCTACACGTCGACGGCCTGCCTGATCGGGCTGAAGTTCCGCAACCAGCTCGACCACCGCTTCGCCGAGTCCTATCACGATCTGGAGCGCGGCACCGACCCGTTGTGCTACGTCGACCCCTACCTGCCGATCGAGAGCTTTCAACGCCGTGATGAAGCGCGCGTGAAACTCGTTGCGCTGGTGCAGGAGATCATGAGCCAGCGGCTGGCCAACCCGCCGGCGGATAAGGCCGACCGCGACATGCTCGACGTGCTGGTGTCGATCAAGGACGAGGACGGCGAACCGCGGTTCTCGGCCGACGAGGTCACCGGCATGTTCATCTCACTGATGTTCGCCGGGCACCACACCAGTTCCGGCACGTCGGCGTGGACGCTGATCGAATTGATCCGCCATCCCGAGATCTACGCGAAGGTGCAGACCGAGCTCGACGAGCTCTACGCCGATGGTCAGGAAGTGAGCTTCCATGCGCTGCGCCAGATCCCGCTGCTCGACAATGTCGTCAAGGAGACGCTGCGACTGCACCCGCCGCTGATCATCCTGATGCGGGTGGCACAGGGCGAGTTCGAGGTCGCCGGGTTCCCGATCCACAAGGGTGACTTCGTCGCCGCGTCACCCGCTATCAGCAACCGGATCCCCGAGGACTTCCCGGACCCCGACGGTTTCAACCCGGACCGCTACAACAAGCCCGAGCAGGCCGACATCGTCAACCGGTGGACGTGGATCCCGTTCGGTGCGGGCAGACACCGTTGCGTCGGCGCCGCATTCGCGCAGATGCAGATCAAGGCGATCTTCTCGGTTCTCTTGCGCGAGTTCGAGTTCGAGATGGCGCAACCGGCCGACAGCTACCGCAACGACCACTCGAAGATGGTGGTCCAGCTGCAACGGCCCGCAAAGGCTCGATACCGCAGGCGTACAAAGTAATTCGGGTAGGGTGACGAGATTGGGATGCTACCGAGTTGAAGTCGACCTCGACCTGTGCCAGGGCCACGCGATGTGTGAGCTCGAGGCGCCCGACTACTTCAGGGTGCCCAAACGCGGCAAGGTCGAGATCCTGAATCCCGAACCACCCGACGACGCCCGCGACGAGATTCAGAATGCGGTCGACATGTGCCCGACTCAGGCACTGACAATCAAGGAAACAGGAGAGTAGCCATGCCGTCACTGCCCCGCGAAGCGCTCGACAACTGGGTCGAGCAGTGGCTGGAAGCCAATCGTGAAGCCGAACGCAACGGCGACTGGACGCCGTTGGCCGAGTTTTACACCGACGATGCGACCTACGGCTGGAACATCGGCCCCAAGGAAGACGTGATGTGCGTCGGCAAAGACGAAATCCGGGACGTCGCTCTGGGTTTGGAGATGGAAGGTTTGGAGAACTGGGTCTACGAGTACCAGAAGGTGCTCGTCGACGACAAGCAGGGCGAGATCGTCGGCTTTTGGAAGCAGATCGTCAACAAGTCCGACGGCTCCACCGACGAGATCTACGGGATCGGCGGCAGCTGGTTCCGGTTGAACAAGGACCTAAAGATCGAGTGGCAGCGCGACTTCTTCGACTTCGGCCACGTGGCCAAGGGGTACGCGAAGCTGATCGAGTCCGGCGACCTCTCGCCCGGTATGCAGAAACGTATCGAACGCTCGCTCGCCGGCGAGAAACTGCCCGGCTACTACCCGCTCGGCGAGGCCCCCTCACCGATCTGGTGACCGGCCAAGCAGTTGATTGGGGGTGCTTGTGACGCACCTAACTACTGCCTCTAGTCTGAGGTCACCGGCTCTAGCGGAAGGCACGTTCGAATGAAGACAAAAGGTGCTCTCATCTGGGAGTTCAACCAGCCCTGGTCGATCGAGGAGATCGAGATCGGGGACCCCGTCAAGGACGAGGTGAAGGTCCAGATGGAGGCGTCGGGGATGTGCCACTCCGACCACCATCTGGTGACCGGCGGTATCCCGATGGCCGGCTTCCCCGTGCTGGGCGGTCATGAGGGCGCCGGCATCGTGACCGAGGTCGGCCCCGGCGTCGAGGATCTCAAGCCCGGCGACCACGTGGTGATGTCGTTCATCCCGTCCTGCGGTAATTGTCCTTCTTGTCAGGCCGGCCTGCGCAACCTCTGCGACCTCGGCGCCGGACTGCTCGGGGGCACCGCCGTCTCCGACGGCACCCACCGCATCCACGCGAAGGGTCAGCCCGTCTTCCCCATGACGCTGCTGGGCACCTTCTCGCCCTACATGGTCGTGCACAGGAGCTCGGTCGTGAAGATCGACGAATCGATCCCGTTCGAGGTCGCGTGCCTGGTCGGCTGCGGCATCACCACCGGCTACGGCTCGGCCGTCCGCAGCGGTGACGTCCGGCCCGGGGACGATGTCGCGATCGTCGGCGTCGGCGGTGTCGGGATGGGCGCCCTGCAGGGCGCGGTCACGGCCGGGGCGCGGCGCATCTTCGCGATCGACCCGGTGGAGTGGAAGCGGGACCAAGCGCTGAAATTCGGTGCCACACATGCCTATCCGGACTGGGAGTCCGCGATGGCGGGTATCGGCGAGGTCACCTGGGGCCTGATGGCCCAAAAGGTGATCGTCACCGTCGGCGAGCTGCACGGCAAGGACGTCGACAACTACCTGAACCTCACCGCCAAGGGCGGCACCTGCGTGGTGACCGCTATCGGCAGCCTGCTCGACACCGAGGTGAACCTCAACCTCGCGATGCTGACGCTGTTGCAGAAGAACCTGCAGGGCACCATCTTCGGTGGTGGCAACCCGCACTACGACATCCCACAGCTGCTGTCGATGTACAAGGCGGGCAAACTGAACCTGGACGACATGGTCACCCGGCAGTACAAGCTGGAGCAGATCAACGACGGTTACAAGGACATGCTCGAGGGCCGCAACATCCGCGGCGTCATCCGCTACACCGACGACGACCGGTAGGCCCGTGACGCAGGAAACCACCGAGAAGACACCGGCATTGGCCGCGTCGCACAACTCGTGGAAGTGCGTGCACGCCCACGACAAGGACGGCTGGCTGGCGCTGATGGCCGACGACGTCGTCATCGAGGACCCCATCGGGCAGTCCTTCACCAATCCCGACGGCACGGGAATCCGTGGGAAAGAGGCGGTTTCGGGGTTCTACGACGCCAACATCGCCGCCAACGACCTGCGGATCACCTGCGAGGAGACGTTTCCGTCCAGCTCGCCGCTCGAGGTGGCCCATATCCTGTTGCTGCGCAGCAAGTTCGACAACGGTATGACCAGCACGGTGCGCGGGGTTTTCACCTACAAGGTCGACGACGCCGGGCTACTCACGAATCTGCGCGGCTACTGGAACATGGACGCGATGCAATTCGACCAGGCCGCCAGCCGGTCATCGGATGCCAAGTAGTCCCTCGCTCAGCGGACGCGGCGCGGTCGTGGTCGGCGGTTCGCGGGGCGTCGGGTTGGCGGTGGCCGAACTGCTCGCCGCCCACGGCGCGGGAGTCGTCGTCAACGGCCGCGACCCAGATGCGGTAGCGCAAGCGGCGCAACGGATTCCCAATGCGTGCGGGCTGGCCGGCTCCCCCGCCGATCCCGACATGGCCGACACACTGATCGAACAGTGCGTGCAAGAGTTCGGCCGGATCGACATCCTGGTCAACTGCGCGGGTGTCCCCGAGCCCGCCGGATCGTCGATCCTCAACATCACCTCCGCTCAGTTCCGCGATCTGATCGACGCGCATCTCGGCACGGCTTTCGAGACCTGCCGGGCGGCGGCACCGAGGATGGTGGCCCAAGGCGGCGGCGCAATCGTGAACACGAGTTCGTTCGCCTTCCTCGGCGACTACGGCGGCACCGGTTACCCGGCGGGCAAAGGCGGCGTCAACGGCCTGACGCTCGCTATCGCCGCCGAGTTGAAGGAGCACGGCGTGCGCGCCAACGTGGTGTGCCCCGGCGCAAAGACGCGGCTGTCCACCGGCCCGGCCTACGAGGCCCAGATCGCCGATCTGCACCGGCGCGGTTTACTCGACGAGGTCAGCATGCAGGGCGCCCTCGAGGCCCCACCTCCGGAGTATGCCGCGCCGACGTACGCCTATCTGGCCAGTGACATGGCCGAGGACATCACGGGGCAGATCTTCATCGCCGCCGGCGGGTTCATCGGCCGATTCGACCGGCCGAGGCCGGCGATCATCGCGTACCGCGACCATCGGGACAACCCGCCGTGGTCCGTCGCCGATCTGCGCGATTTGATTGCCGGCTGATCCGCACCCTCCAGGCCGGGTCGCAGCCGAGGCCCCGTAGTTCACCACCCCGATCTTGTCGGTGGGCTCTGGCATGATCGAAACTATGTTCCCCTCGATGTTTGCGACGGCCGACGATACCGCCGTGGTCGCGGCGATCGAGGAGTGCGCCCGCGCGGAGGCCGCTCTTGTGGCCCGTCGCCTGGCGGCCACCGCCGAGTTGACCGCGCGATACACCGAGCCCGACGGGCAGCGCGAGCATCTGGTGATCGACGGCTGGCGGCTGGCGGCCGCCGAGATTTCGGCTGCGATGGGGATCGCGGACCGGGCTGCCTCGCGGCAGATGTGTATCGCGATGGCCCTGCGGGAGCGGTTGCCCAAAGTCGCGGCGCTGTTCGCCGAGGGGCGGTTGAGTGCCGGGCTGGTCGCGACCATCACCTGGCGGACACAACTGATCGTTGATTCCGAGATCCAAAAACTGCTCGACACCGCGATCGCCGAGCGTGCGGCCAAGTGGGGGTCACTGTCGGTCGCAAAACTGGAGGCGGCGATCGACTCGCTGGTCGACGCTCATGATCCCGACGCGCGCCGGCGCATGCGAGAGGCCGCACGAAGCAGAGACGTCCGGCTGGGCAAACGCGACGATGTGACGGGAACGGCGTCGCTGTGGGGTCGGTTGTCGGCGACCGATGCGGCCCTGCTCGAGCGTCGGCTAGCACAGATGTCGGGCGGGGTGTGCAACGACGATCCGCGCACCCTCGGGCAGCGGCGGGCTGATTCGCTGGGCACCATCGCCGCCGGCGCGGACGCACTGAGCTGCCAGTGCGCCAACCCGGACTGCCCGGCTGCCGGCGACGATCCCCGCGCGGCCGGCATCGTCATCAACGTGATCGCCGAACCCGCGGCCCTAAACGCACAACCCGATCCTCAGATGTCAGGCGACGGCCAAGCCAATCCAGGGCCAGAGCCGGCCGAACGCCCAGCACCGCCGGGGCAGCCGAAACCGGCTGCAGCGCTTGTTCTCGGTGGCGGTCTGATCCCGACGCCGCTGCTGGCCGAGCTGATCAACAACGGCGCCAAAGTCCAGTGGGTGCAAAAGCCCGATGCAGCACCCGAAGCCGGCTATCAGCCGTCGCGCAAGACGGCACGGTTTGTCCGGATGCGCGATTTGACGTGTCGATTCCCCGGCTGCGACCGACCCGCGGAGTTCTGCGACATCGACCACACGACGCCCTATCCGGGCGGCGCCACGCATCCGTCAAACACCAAGTGCCTGTGCCGAATTCATCACCTCCTCAAAACGTTCTGCGGCTGGCTCGACGAGCAACGCGCCGACGGGACGATCATCTGGACGGCGCCGTCTGGGCGCACGTATGTAACCCACCCCGGTAGCCGGTTGTTCTACCCCGGCTGGGATAGCGCCACTGCCGTCCTGCCCGCGCCACAACGACCGGCACAAAACGGCGCCAAAGGCGCCATGATGCCGCGCCGACGGCGAACCCGCACCCAGGACCGGCTGCACCAAATCAAGCGCGAACGCGCACTCAACGCCCTCGAACGCAGCAGACCCGCGGCCCCCGTCACCTCCCAACCCAGCAGGCCGCCGCCGCACGACCTAACCGATACCGACCTCGCGGTGGGCACCGACGGCTCTGACGCCGACCCTCCACCGTTCTGACCAACGCGACGGCCACACCAACGCGCCCGCCTCGTGCCTCAACGACCCTCACTATGCTCGACGCCATGGCGAGCGTCTTCACCAAGATCATCAACGGAGAGTTGCCCGGCCGGTTCGTCTACGAAGACGACGACACCGTCGCGTTCCTGACGATCGCGCCGATCACCCGCGGCCACACGCTGGTGGTGCCCCGAGCGGAGATCGACCACTGGCAGGAGGTCGCCCCCGTGGTCCTCGGCCGGGTCATGGAAGTGTCGCAATTGATCGGCAAGGCCGTGGTCAAGGCATTCCCGGCCGAGCGGGCGGGCGTGATCATCGCCGGCATGGAAGTGCCGCACCTGCACGTGCACGTCTTCCCCACCAACAACCTCGCCGACTTCGGCTTCGCCAACGCCGACCACAACCCGTCGCCGCAGGCCCTCGACGATGCTCAGGCCAGGATCAAAGCCGCGCTGGCTCAGCTGACCTGAGCCGCGACGTCGGCTATCCGCGGCAGGCTGACCGTGAACGTGCATCCCTGTCCGGAGGCGGTGGTGACGCCGACCGTCCCGCCATGCGCGTAGACCAGCGAGTCGACGATCGACAGCCCCAGGCCGGTACCGCCGCTGGTTCGTGCCCGCGAGGTGTCCGCACGGTAGAACCGCTCGAAAACGCGTTGCGCGTCTTCGGGATTCATCCCCGGACCTTCGTCGCAGACCTCCAGCACCGCCTGCTCGCCTGAGGTACCCACCCGCACCGTGACCCCCGCGCTTTCGGGGGTGTGCTGCAGCGCGTTGGCCATCAGGTTGCCCAGCACCTGGCGCAGGCGCGCCTCGTCGCCGAGCACCTCCGGGGTGCCGGGACCGTCGAGCACCTCCATCTTGATGACCCGATTCGGAGCGATGGACTGCGCGTCGTGCACAGCGTCGGTAGCCAACGTCAGCAAGTCGACCCGCCGGCGTTCCAGCGGGCGTTGTGCGTCGAGGCGCGCGAGCAGCAGCAGGTCCTCTACGAGCACACCCATTCGGCTGGACTCGCTTTCGATGCGGCTCATCAGCATCTCGATGTCGCGTGCGGCGCCCTGGCGGTACAGCTCGGCGAAGCCGCGGATCGTGGTCAACGGCGTACGCAGTTCGTGGCTGGCGTCGGTGATGAACCGTCGCATCCGTTCCTCGGATCGCCTCGCCTGCTCGGCGGAGGCCTCCGACGCGGCCATCGCGCTCTGAATCTGAGTCAGCATCCCGTTGAGCGCCAAAGAAAGCCGGCCCACCTCGGTGCGCGGATCGCGCTGTGGGATGCGGCGGTCGAAATCGCCCGCAGCGATCCCGGCGGCAGTCTGTTCGACTTCGACCAACGGGCGAAGGCTGCGGTGCACGACGGCGTAGCCGGCCACACCGAGCACCAGCAGTACCGCCACCCCGATGCCCACCTGCGCGTAGGTCAGCTCACGCACCGTGGTCTGCACATCGGAGAGATCGATGGCCACAGTGGTCAGTTCCCCGCCGGGCCCGCGGACCGTCATCGCGCGCCACAGCACACCGGAGTCGTCGAGCGATCCGATCGTCACCGGAACGGGGCCGACGTCGTTGTCGGGCGGCAGCGCCGGTTCGGCGTCGCGATCGTTCACCGCGATCCACATCCGGCCACCGGCATCGACGCCTCGGACGTAGAAGTTCGTCGGTGGCCGCGCGGGGTTGGGGCTTTCCACCGCGTCGGCGGACCCGCCGCGCGGCGCCTGCGCCCATCCGCGGGAGGCGTCGAGCAGTTCCTGGTCGACCCGGCTGCTCAGAGTGTGCCGAAGGATCGAGGTGACCGCCACGCCGGACGCCAGCAGACCGCACGCCACCAATAAAAGGGTGGCCGCCACCAGCGCGACCCTCAGCGGCACACGTCCGGTCATCTACCCATTGTCAGCGTGCCGACCGTTCTTCGCACAAGCGCTCATCACCGCGGCTCGCGGAGCACGTATCCCACCCCGCGCAAGGTGTGCAGCAGACGCTTCTCGCCCGTGTCGATCTTGCGGCGCAGATACGACACGTACGATTCGACGACGTTGACGTCGCCGCCGAAGTCGTAGCGCCAGACGTGGTCGAGGATTTTCGGTTTCGACAACACGGTGCCCGCGTTGATGATGAAGTACCGCAGCAGAGTGAACTCCGTCGGTGAAAGCGACACCGGCTCCCCCGCCTTCCACACCTCGTGGGTGTCCTCGTCGAGTTCGATGTCGGCAAAGGACAGCCGGGAGTTGCGAGGCTCTTCGACGCCGCGCCCGGAACGACGCAGGATCACCCGCAACCGGGCCACCACCTCCTCGAGGCTGAACGGCTTGGTCACATAGTCGTCGCCGCCCAGGGTCAGACCCGCGATCTTGTCCTGCAGTGAGTCTCGCGCGGTGAGAAACAGCGCGGGTGCGTCGATGCCGTCGGCGCGTAGCCGGCGCAGCAGGCCGAAGCCGTCCATGCCGGGCATCATCACGTCGAGGATGACGGCGTCGGGGTGCGTCTCGCGCGCCTTGTCCAGCGCAGCCGGACCGTTGGACGCGGTGTAGACCTCGAACCCCTGAAACTTCAGGCTGACGGACAGCAGCTCGACGATGTTGGCCTCGTCGTCGACGACGAGGACCTTGGCCTCGGGTGTGTTCTCCGGTAGTGCAGGCATGGCCACCTAATCACTGTGAATCTCTTCGCTGGCTATGTTCCTGCAAGTCGGCTGTGTGCTTCCTGTGAGTTTCAGTTTGCAGTGTCCATAGACTGGAGTGATGAACTTCGGCAAAGCCCTGACCGATATCGCCACCGCTCCGGCACGGACCGCGCTGGCCGTCGCCGACGCGGGGCTTGCCATGGCCACGGGCGCGGTGACCCTGGCGCAGCGGACGCTCGGCGAAGCCGCCGAGGGCGGCGCCGGCTCGGCGTCTCTGGCCACCATGCTGGGCCTCAACGACGCCGTCGACCGGGCGAACCGGCTGGCCAGGCTGATGGACGACGACGCCCCGCTGGGCCGGGCACTGGCGCCGAACGGCCCGCTCGACCGACTGCTGCGACCGGGCGGGCTGGTCGATCAGCTGACCAGCGAGGGCGGACTGCTGGACCGGATGACTGCGGAGAACGGTGCGGTAGCGCGGGCCGTGGAGCCCGGTGGCTTGGTGGACCAGGTGATGGCCGAGGGCGGTCTGGTGGACCGGATGACGACCGACGACGGCGCCTTGTCGCGGGTCATCGCGCCGGGGGGACTGGCGGACCAACTGCTGGCCAACGACGGACTGGTCGAACGGGTGCTGCGCGAGGACGGGGTTGCCGACCGACTGCTCGCCGAGGGCGGGTTGTTGGACACGCTGACGGATCCGAACGGGCCGCTGCTCAAACTGGCCGACGTCGCCGACACCCTCAACCGGTTGGCTCCGGGACTCGAGGCGCTGGCGCCGACGATCGACGCGCTGCACGATGCCGTCGTGACGTTGAGCCAGGTAGTGAACCCGCTGAGCAGTATCGCCGACCGGATTCCGCTGCCGGGCCGACGGCCGCGCGCACGATCGGCCTCGCGGACCGTGACGTCGCAACGGATCGTCGACGTCGAGGAATGAGGTCAGGCGTCCGCTTCGAGGTTCTGGATCGCCGCTGAGACGCTTTCCGGGCTCGGCGGTTGATCCTCGGGCCGCCACTCCTGCAGGAGCAGGACCGCGGCGCCGCGCAGCATGCGCACGTAGTCGTCGACGTCGCTGAGAAGACCGTCCCTGACAGTCACGGGCAGCGGGGTTCCCCGAACCGACGAGCCGATAAACTCGGGCCCTCAGGCCTCCTTAGCTCAGTGGTAGAGCACCCGCCTTGTAAGCGGGATGTCATCGGTTCAATCCCGATAGGAGGCTCCATGACGAGCCGACTGCAGTAATGCGCGTCAGGCGCTGTCTGCGCAGGCGTTGGGCGAAGAACTCCCAGGCCAGGGGTACCGCAGCTACCATCTAGGTGACCTGGAACGAGGTTGCCATGACTGACCCGACCGCCGACTACCCCGCCGAGTTCACGCGCACTCAAGCGCCCACGGACACTGCCGACGGAACCGCAATCCGCACCGGATCATTCGAACCATCGTTCGCCGCCGTCAGCCCGTCCACCCGCCTCGCCCAGATCGATGTCGGGCAGCGGCTCGACGACTTCGATCTGCTCATCGAGCTCGGCAGCGGCGCATTCGCGCGAGTTTTCCTGGCCCGGCAACGGTCACTGCAACGGCTGGTGGCGGTGAAGATATCCGCGAACCGAGGCTATGAACCGCAGACCCTGGCCCAACTCGACCACGACTACATCGTGCGCGTCTTCGACCAGCGGATTCTGCGCGATCGTGACTGGCGACTGCTCTACATGCAGTATCTGCCCGGCGGAACGCTGCTCGACCTTGTCCAAGCGATTCATCGCGCAGAGCGGCCACCCGAAACCGGTCAAGCGTTGCTTGACGCGGTGGACGACGCACTGGAGGCGCGCGGCGAGATCCGGCCCACCGAGTCGTCCACACGCGCTGAGCTCGCCTCCCTGCCCTGGCCCGACACCGTTGCTTGGCTGGGGAAACGACTGGCCGAAGCGTTGCACTATGCCAATTCACGGGGCGTCCTGCACCGCGACATCAAGCTGGCGAACGTCCTCCTCGCGCCCAATGGCACCCCCAAACTCGCGGACTTCAACATCAGCTTCGGCCGCAACGTAGCGGGCGCAAGCCCGTTCGAATACTTCGGCGGCTCACTGTCCTACATGTCTCCCGAGCAACTCGTCGCTTGTCAGCCCGGGCACACGCGAGATATGGCGAACCTCGATGCCCGCAGCGACATCTACTCCCTCGCGGTCGTGCTGTGGGAGCTACTGACCGGCTGCAAACCGTTCGATGATTCCGCGGCGCAAGCCGCTCGGGCGAACGGGGCCGGGCCGATCGGCGACACCACAGCGCTCGAGCTGATGCTGGCCACCCGCGCACAAGGGGTCTCGCCGGCAGCCGTTTCCGCGCTACCGGAGAACTGTCCGCCGGCGCTGCGGAGAGTTCTGCTGAAGGCATTGAGCGCCGATCGCGAACAGCGCTGGGACTCGGGCGCCGAACTCGCCGAGCAACTCCAGCTGTGCCTTGATCCGCACGCTCGTGACCTGGTGGATCCGCCGGCACGAAGCTGGCGGCTGCGGCTGCGGCCGTTCGTCCTGCCAATTGCGCTGCTGGCCATCATCATTCCCAACCTGCTCGCCAGCATGTACAACATCCAACACAATCGACTGCTCATCGTCAGCCAGCTCTCCGAGCAGGCCCAGAGCCGTTTCATGCTAATCACCGCACTGGTCAATGTGGTTTTCTTTCCGCTCGGCAGCGCGCTGCTGCTCTATTGGTGCCGTCGTGTAATCCTGGTCCCGCGACGCCTGCGGCAGGGGCCCGCTCCGTCCGCAGAAGCCTTGGCCCAAGCGCGTCACGATTGTCTCGTCACGCCTGATCGGGTGGTGTTCGTCGTGTTCGGCTTATGGTTGCTGGCCGGGCTGACCTTCCCGCTCACCATGCAGTTCGTCGCGGGTGGAATCCCCGGTAGGTCTGCGATCCATTTCTTCGGGTCACTGACGATCTGTGGCGCAATCGCGATCGCGTATCCGTTCTTTCTGTTGACGTTTTACATCGTGCGCAGTGTCTATCCGGAACTCGTGGCGCACGGGCAGACGAACCCGCGGGAAGCCGATCAGCTAGGAGCGCTCAGCCGTCGACTCTCACGGTATCTGGCGATCGCGGCCTCCGTGCCGTTGCTCGGCGTCGTCGCCGTGACACTCCTGACCCCCGCCGAGATCGCCGAAGTCATCGTGCCGATCCGAGTGCTGTGTATCGGGGGGATCACCGGGTTCGTCCTGGTGTACTGGCTGTCGCGGCAGATCGAATCCGACATTCGTGCACTCGAGCGGGTGATTCGCAACCGAGTGCCCCACTAGGCTCCAGGTCCGATCCGACGTTCGCGGTCGTGAACCTCACGATGCAGCGGTGGAGCACCGGAACCGGTGCATGTATTCGCGAACCGCGGGCGCGGACATGACCTGGAAATCTTTGAGTGGCAATGCCATTCGAAAGACAAGTCCGCTGCCGTGCGCCCCTTCCATCAAGGTTGCGCTCCCTGCGACGGGTAATGTCATCAATACCGTGCAGTAGGACGTGAAGGTGTCCTCGAACTGAAGGCGGTAAACCCCGAAGCTGCTCAGGTTCGTCACAATCGGATTCCAGGCGACCGGACTGAACGCGGCCGTCACACAGCGAGCGGCCCGCCACCTACCGCCCGCGTCGAGGAACCGTTGGTTGGCGCGCATGTCGCAATGCTGGTCGGCGAAATGGTCGACGTTGTGGCGGATGCGTTCGGCAATCGACGTTGCCGGCTCTCCGCGCCTCAGCTCGAGATTCAGTGTCGTGATGATATTGCCGACGAGCATAGGGTCGAGACCGCAACGAGTCCGCGCGTTCACGACGATTGCGAGCGTACGACGAGCCACCCCCTCATCCGCATTCATGAGAGCTTCGCAGATATGCGCGCAAACAACATCGTTCGCCGACAAGCGCATCCGGCTCCCGTAGGCCTCGCGCATGCGGACAATCTCGTCATCTCCGAAACAGACGCTCAGGGTGCGCTGCTTTCGCGCCTCCCGTGCCAGATACCGCGCACCGCGCACGATTTCTGTGAACCGGAGGCACCGCACGCCGGGCTCCCGCGCACCGTCGGCGGGCAGATGCTCGTCGAGATAGGCGGCGCGGTCTGCCACGATCAACGGCTCGGCGAGCACCTTCCCGGTGGCGGCGGCCGACCACGCGTTCATGAAGTGCATCAGCGTCTGCATGTCGCCGACCGCGTGGTGCCAGGAGAAACCGATCGCGGTGGCGTCGTCTGCAAGATGCGTGACGCGGACCTTGCACAACGGGCTCAGCCCCCAACGCGCGGTGACACCGTTCACCGCATCGACGAGCCATGACCCCTTGTCCTCCCACACCGAACAGATGGCCTCACGGAGCGTGCGCTCGGACGCTACCGACGTCAGAGGTACGCCCTGCCCACGACACCGGATTCGCATCGGGCCGCCCCCCGTGGCCATTCGCGCCGCGAAGATCGGAAGATTCGTCAGGGCCCGGGCGAATGCGCGCCTGAGTACCACTGTGTCGAGATCGCGCTCAAAGAAGAAGACGATGTTCATCGCCAGGTTCGCCACGATGGCATCCCCGACATTGCAGAGGATTTCGAACCGTTGAACGTGCATCGGTTTGATCAGCTGGGTCGGCATGATGGCTACCTTCTGCGGTTCACCGCAACGAGACCGCCCAACTTCGGGGTGTGGGCGACGCCCCGGAAATGCGACTTCTCATCGGCGGCGGCATCGGTCTGGATCCGGAAGTTCTCCAACACCGTCCGCAGCACCATATCCATCTCGGTGATCGCGAAGCCGGCGCCGATGCACCGCCGCGCGCCGCCACCGAACGCCACCCAATCGGTCGTGCCCGGCTTCCTGTCGTAGAAGCGATACGGATCGAATAGCTCTGGGTCGGAGAAGATCTCCGGATTCTCGTGAACATCGGCGATGCGCACGAGCACCGTACGATCGCGCGGGATCTGCCATTCGAAGGGTCCGAAGTCCGCCGAACTGACCCGGCGCCCGAACACGTCGAGGACTGTGCGGACCCGCAGCAACTCCGCGATCGTGGCATGACGAAACTTGCTGCCGCCCGCGTCGACCTCTCTCGTCAGTTCGGCCAGTACAGCCGGGTGGCGGCGCAAGCGCTCGAACGCCCACGCCAATGCCGACGCGGTGGTTTCATGACCCGCACAGACGAAAGCCAGCAGTTCGTCACAGATGTCCAGCCGCGACATACCGGCTTCATCGTTGTGCGTGCTGCGCACCAACAGGGCCAAAACGTCCGTGCGCTCGTCGAGATCCGGATCGGCATCGGCCGCGTCCATCAGTGTGAACACGATCCGGTCGAATTCCCTGCGCAACCGGTCGAGCCGGGACCAGGGAGTGAGACGTCGAATCCAGGCCGGTGGCGGCGGGGCGAACGCCAGCAGTTGTCCGAGTTTCATGTAGGGCGGGACGATCTCGCGTAGTGTCTCGAATTCGCGCCCCTCAGCGCCGAAGACGGCCCGCAAGATCACGTTCAATGTGATCCTGTTCATCGGTTCCAGAATCCGGAACTCGCTGCCCTCAGGCCAATTCGCGATTTCCCGCAATGTCTCGGCCTGGATTACCTTCTCGTAGTTCTTGAGGCTTTGGCCGTGAAAGGCCGGTGCCAGCAGCCGGCGCCGGTCGCGGTGCCCGCTGCCGTCGAGGGCGAAGATCGATCCCGGCCCGAACAAGTTGCTCATGTTCGGCTGCACGTTGCTGAGCTGTTCGGCGCTCGCCGTGCACACCGACCTCACCAGCGCCGGGTTGGAAATCACGACGGATCGCCCGAAGAATGGCACGTTGATTTCGAAGATGCGGCCGTGCCGCTTGATCCAGTGCCGCATCGCCCTGCGGCGGAAGAAGGCGAAGCCAACACCCTGCACGAGCTTGGATGAGCGCACTGATGGCGGCTTCGACCGGCTTGACGTCGGTGCTGCGCACGGGTCGGCGACGGTGTTGGTCATGCGGTCCTCCCAGGCCTCCACCTCGTGATCTGCCAAGGGAATTGTCGCCCGCCCGCAGTGTGATGATCTCGGTAGCGCACCACTGCGATTTATCCGGTTATCTGCACGAAAGTACTTAACCGCGGTCACCAGACGTCCGTGGTCAGTGCGGCGAGCACGCGACCCACATCGCGGAGCCGGCGAACACGGCCGGCTTTGCGGCCTCCGCGCGTGACACCGCATCGCAGCGAGGGGAATTCGTTGCGCAGATCGGGATGACACAACTGGGTCACCTGCTCCGGGCACGACAGGTCTCGAAGCGAATAGCGGCCGAAGTCGATCAACCACGCCTGCTCGGGCAGCAGGCCCCGAACCAGATCGCTTGTGGTACCGGACAGAAGTGTTTGGCCCCCGTGCCCCAGCTCGCGCAGGCGGGCGGCACGGTTGATCGTCGGCCCCATGTACTTGCCTTGATCCCGCAGCCGAACTTCGCCGGTATGCACGCCGATCCGCAGGCGAATGGGTGACGACACAGTCTGCTGCAGAGCCAGCGCGCACGCCACCGCATCGCCGGCCCGCGTGAACGCCACCACAAAGCTGTCGCCCTCGCCCTGCTCGACCGGGCAGACACCGTCGTGGGCTTTCACCAGGCTGACGAGCACGCGATCCATCGCCTCCAGTGCCGCCGCCATCACGTCAGGCTGGCTCTCCCACAACCTCGTGGAGCCCTCAACGTCGGCGAGCAGTAGCGTCACGGTCCCCTCCGGCAAGGCGGTGCGCTCGGGCTCGTCGCGAAAATCCAGCGTTGATACCGACATTGGGGTCCCCGCTCCTCGAAGAACCTGCGTTCAGAGTCTTTCGATGACGAGATCCATCCTGCTGCGCCCAGGTTTGCACGAATACAGTGCGCGCAACACAGTTGGCTGTGGTGCGTACCCCCCCGGCAGAGTCAGTCAGAGGTGCCGGCCGTGGCGATGATGCGGGTGCCCCGTCCCGGTGCCGTGTCGATCGAGAGTGTGCCGCCGATCGCCGAGAGACGGTCCCGCATATTCGTCAGCCCCATGCCGATCGCCGCGGACTCGAATCCACGCCCGGTGTCACTGATCACGAGCGTGATCACCCGATCGTCGGCACGGGCGGTGACGGTCACCGTGGTGTCGGGCCCGCCGTGTTTGGCCGCGTTCTGCAGCGCTTCGCTGCAGCAGTAATAGAGGGCCGCCTCGGTCGGCGCCGGATAGCGGTCCAGTCCCCGTATGTCGAACCGGACCGGAACCGCGGCGTGGGCGCCCAGCGTCGGCAACGCCTCGCTCAAACCACCACTGACCAGCAGCGGAGGGTAAATGCCATGGGCTAGCCGGCGAATCTCGGCGATCGAGACGTTCAGGAGTTCGGACGCCTCGGCGAGCAGCGACCGGTCTTCGCCGTGCTCGGCGCTGCGCGCGAGCCCGATGAGTACCGACAGCGCGACGAGGTGTTGCTGAGCGCCGTCGTGCAGGTCGCGTTCGAGGCGACGACGTTCCTCGTCGGCCGCGGCGATCAGGCGGGTCCGCGAGGCGGCCAGTTCGGCGGCGCGTTCGGCGAGCCGCATTTGAAAGGTCCGCAGCGCCGCGGCGTTGTTCCACACGATGACCAAAAGGTGAAACGCGTTGAGCGGCACGGCGACGACGATGAACGTCGTCTCCACCCAACGAGGCGTTTGGGCTACCGCGTCCGAGATCTGAGTGAATCGCGCCAGTGCGGTCATCGCCAGCAGGCATCCCGCCGTCAGCACGGTGAAAGCCAGCCCGCGCTGCCATCGGACGTACGGTTCGGCGAAAACGACCGGCACCAGAGCGATCAGGGCCATCGCCGGCAGAAGAGGCGGTGATACGAACGTCACGAGCGAGGTGGTGATCCAGGTCGCGACGCACATCAACGTGATCGAGTCTTCGTAGCGCTTGTGTTGAGCCAGGCGCAGCGCGAAGGACAACGCGAAACAGTGCGTGATGCCGATCGCGGCCAGAATCAGGTACCAGTACGACCGCAGTATCCAGACGTACTCCAACAGTGGCAGTACGCCGCCGAAGCCCGCCCAGAGCGCGAGATGACCGCCGACGAACAGTTGGAAGCGCTCCGCGCGGTAACGGTTGATCAGGTCGTGGCCCAGCAGAGTCGACGACCGTACCGCCGCATTGAGCAGCACCTTCGGCACTCGCCAATGCGGGACCGATTCGTCGGATGGCGCTGCCTTCAGCCCGCTGTCTGCCATATCCGGCTCAACAACCCGGGAGACAGGCGCTCCTTGCTCAGATACGCCGACGCGCCACAGGCTGACGCGGCCGCCGGAATGTCGTCGAGATCGTACGTCGACATGAGCACCACCAACACATCCGGTCGCTCCGCCCGAATCTGCCGCGTGGCTTCGATCCCGCCCATTCCCGGCATGTGGATGTCCATCAACACGATGTCCGCATCGCCTGCGCGGATCAATTCGACTGCCGTCTCACCGGTTTCGCATTCGCCGGCCATCACGAAACCGTCCATCGCAGCCAAGGTGGCGGCGGTCGCCCGCCGGAAACTGGCCTGGTCGTCGACGACCCAGACGCGCACGCACTCGTCCGCCACGGCGCCATCGTGCCCGGCTCGGTGGCCGCGCACCATGGTGTACACACCACCTTTTGCGGCCGCTCAGTCGACATGATCAACCGATCCCCGGTCATCGAGGAACATCAGGACAGCCTTGACCCGCCTGTCGACCGAGTCGTCAACGGTCAGTTCCAGCTTGGCGAAAATCGAGTTGATGTGCTTCTCGACCGCCCGCTGGGAAAGCACCAGTCGCTGCGCCACCGTTCGGTTTGAGAACCCGGTCGCGAGTTCGCTGAGAACCTCTCGCTCCCTGGGCGTCAACCGGCTCAACGCCGGGGCCGATCGAGGCTGGGCCAGCAGCACCTCGACCACCAGAGGATCGAGCACGGTCCCACCGCCGGCCACCTGGTGCACTGCGTCGTGGAGTTCCTCGAAGTGCGACACCCGTTCCTTCAACAGATAACCGCGGCGCGCCGTGCCACCCTCCAACAACCCCGCCGCATAGCGGGGTTCGGTGTAATTCGACAGCACGATCACGCCGACGTCCGGATGCGCCGCGCGCATCCATTGCGCCAACCGGATGCCTTCGTCGGTCGAGGTGGGCGGCATGCGAATGTCGGTGACGAGGAGAGTCGGCTCGGTCTTGTCGACGAGTTCGACGGCAGAGTCGTAGTCCTCGGCGACGCCGACAACGGCCACTCGGGGATCGGTCGACAAGGCACGGGAAACGCTGTCACGCACGAGCAGCGAATCCTCAGCAATGACGATCGAGACCCGATCACCCACGTTGCCACCGCCCCACTGTCGAATTCTCGATTATCACCCCGCATCGCATCCCACCGCCCGATTTGCGCATCCGCCGGTCGAACGGATTTCGATGCCATCTTCTGAGCGGGGTCAGCCGGCCACAGCGAGGTGGGATTCTTTGACCTGGCTTCGCAACGCCTCCAACGCTTTTGCGAGTATGCGTGACACATGCATTTGCGAGCATCCGATCACCGCCGCGATCTGACTCTGCGTCATGTCCTCGAAGAAGCGCAGTGTCAGCACGGTGCGCTGCCGTTCGGGCAGGGCTGCGATCAACGGTCGTACGGTCTCGACGTCGAGCACCTTGTCGAAGCCTGCGTCGTCGCTGCCGAACCCGTCACCTATCGAAGCCGAGTCGTCGTCGCGTACCGCCGGAATATCGGTGGAGAGCGTCGAGTAGTTGGAGCCGGCTATCGCCGCTTGCACCACCTGCTCGCGATCGACACCCAAGTACTGCGCGACTTCGGTGGCGGTCGGGGCACGCCCGAGCCCCTGCGCCAACTTCGCGGTTGCCTTGTTGACCCTCATCTGGAGATCTTTGATGGTGCGCGGGACCTTGACCGCCCAGGTGTGATCGCGGAAGTGCCTGCGGACCTCGCCCATCATCGTGGGGACGGCGAAGGACAGGAACTCTGCCCCATTGTCGACGTCGAACCGATTGAGCGCATTGACCAGACCGACACGAGCGGCCTGGACGAGATCTTCCTGTGATTCGCCGCGATTCCGATAGCGGCGGGCGATGTGATCGGCGAGCGGAAGGCAACGCTCACAGATCCGTTCGCGCTGGCGCGCATAGGCGACCGACCCCTCCTCCAGGGTCTTGAGGCGACGAAACATCTCGGTCACGTCTGAATAGTCGGAACTGGGTCCAGTCACGGGTACGTCCGTCCCTCGAGAAAGTGAATAGGCGGCTCGCGGATCTGAACCTGTTCGGGCGGGTGTACCCCTTAGCTGACCAGCCAAAACATACTTGAGGTCGTCATCCCACCGAGTCAGGTCTCATCGGCGACGTCGTGGCGATCCTGGTGCCCGCCCGGCATCTCGCGGGATGGCCGGCGGGTCGTCTCGCATTGACATGCCGGAAGGGACGACCGATCGGTCCGCAACCGAACCCTTCGCCGATGTGTGACAGGAAGTACATTGCTAGGACACTAACTATTGGCAACTCTGGACATGTGACCACGCCGGCGCCCGCCAAGGTTGACCCACTCGCTCTCGAGCAACAGGTCTGTTTTGCGCTCGCGGTCACCCACCGCGCGGTGCTGGCCATCTACCGCCCGCTGCTCGAACCGCTCGGCCTGACCCATCCCCAGTATCTGGTGATGCTGGCCTTGTGGGCCCACGACAAGTCCGGGGGTGCCGACGAAACGGCAACCAGACCACTGTCGGTCAAGAAGATCGCCGGTGCGTTGCAGCTGGATTCGGCGACGCTGTCACCGATGCTCAAGCGCCTCGAGTCGTTCGGTCTGATCACCCGATCGCGCAGCGCTGTCGACGAGCGGGCCACCGACGTGCGCCTCACCCCGGCGGGTGAGCGACTACGCCGACGCGCGCTGGAAATCCCGCCGGCCGTGGTCGAGCGCCTCGGTGTCGACCTCGACGAACTCGCACATCTCCGCACCGTATTGACACGCGTGAACACCGCTGCGCTCGCTGCAGGTGCGCTCGACAACCGACTAGCCAAGGAGGATTAGTGGCCGCCGACCGTCCTAATATCGTCCAATACATCACCTATTCGTATGGGCGCCGCCTTCCCGACTCCATGCGTGAATGGGTGGCGCACGATCTGGCCGGGCCCGGAGCACTCCGCCGCCACATGATTCGGATGGCCATACCTCCGCTGCTGGTCCTTGCCCCGTTCTGGCTGCTTCCGGCGTCGCTGTACGTGCACCTGGAAATGACTGTCCCGATCTACCTATGGGCGATTCTCATGGCGTTGGCGCTCAACAAGATCTGGCGTCGGCACCGCCTCGCGCAGCACGGTCTCGACCAGAACCTGGTCGACGAGATCAAGCGCAAGAAGGATGCGTGGATGCACGAGGACTACGCTCGCCGCTTCGGTCCCCGCCCGGAAGAAGCCCGCTGGCAGCAGAACAGCAGTCCCTTCTAACCGACACGGACCTGGTGCGCAGCGGCGACGAGGTTTCGCAGCGATGCCGTCACCTCATCGGTCCTGCGCGTCTTGAGGCCGCAGTCGGGGTTGACCCAAAGACGCTGCGCAGGAACTGATTTCAATGCTTCGCGCAGGGACGCGGCCATCTCCTCGACGCCGGGGACGCGTGGCGAGTGGATGTCGTACACACCCGGGCCGACGCTGTTGCCGAACCCGGCCGCATTGAGGTCGGCAAGCACCTCCATGTGCGAGCGCGCCGCCTCGATGGAGGTGACGTCGGCGTCGAGGTCCGCGATGGCCCCGATGATCTCGCCGAATTCCGAGTAACACAGATGGGTGTGGATCTGCGTTGAGTCCGCGACGCCAGAGGTCGCCAATCGGAACGCGTCGACCGCCCAGCGCAGGTAGGCCTCCTTGTCCTTGGCCCGCAGCGGCAACAGCTCCCGCAGCGCCGGTTCGTCCACCTGGATGATCGCGATGCCCGCCGCCTGCAGGTCGACGGTCTCGTCGCGGATCGCCAGCGCGACCTGTGCCGCCGTGTCGGGCAGCGGCTGGTCGTCGCGCACGAACGACCACGCGAGGATCGTGACGGGACCGGTGAGCATGCCCTTCACCGGCTTGCTGGTGAGCGACTGCGCATAGGTGATCCAATCCACCGTCATCGGCTTGGGCCTGGCCACGTCGCCGTACAGAATCGGCGGCCGCACGCACCGGCTGCCGTAGGACTGCACCCAACCGTTTTGCGTAGCGAAGAACCCGTCGAGCTGCTCGGCGAAGTACTGCACCATGTCGTTGCGCTCCGGCTCGCCGTGCACGAGCACATCGAGGTCGAGAGCCTCCTGCAGCTTGATGACGTCGGCGATCTCGGCCTTCATCCGGCGCTCGTACTCCGCGAAATCGATGGTGCCGGCGCGCAGTTCGGCGCGTGCCGCCCGGATCGCCGAGGTCTGCGGGTACGACCCGATGGTGGTGGTGGGCAGGGGCGGCAGCTCTAGCCGAGCCTGCTGTGCGACAAGGCGCTTCCCGGCGGGCCCGCGCCGGGCTCCGGACGCGGTGATCGCCGAGATCCGAGAGCGGACGTCGCCGTTGTTCAGACGCGGGTCCGCCCGCCGCGACTCGATGGCCGCGTCGGATGCGGCGACCTCGTCGGCGATCGCCTCGCGGCCCTCCCGCAGCCCTCGAGCGAGCGCCACCACCTCGGCGACCTTCTCCGAGCCGAATGCCAACCAACTGCGCAGCGCCGGATCGAGATCTGCTTCGGCGTCGAGGCTGTACGGCACGTGCAGCGTCGAGCACGACGTCGACACCGCTACGTGGCCCGCGCATCCGGACAGCATGGTCAGTCTGCCCAATGCGGCTTCGAGGTCTGTGCGCCAGATGTTGCGCCCGTCGACGACGCCGGCTACCAGTAGTTTGTCGGCCAACTCCGGTATCGCCGCCAGCGCGGACAGGCCGCCACCGACCAGGTCGACACCGATCGCCTCGACCGGTGTGCGCGCCAGCGCGGGCAGCGCGTCGGTGAGCTCGCCGAAGTAGGTGGAGACGAAGACCGCCGGGCGATTCGCCAGGCGGCCGAGCAACCCGTAGGTCTCTTCTGTCAGTTCCGCTGCGTTGTCCAGCACGTCGGTCACCAGTACGGGCTCGTCCAGCTGAACCCACTCCACACCGCGGTCGCCAAGCAGCCGAAGTAGCTCGCCGTACACGACGACCAGTTCGGGCAGCCGCTGGATCGGCGCGGGCCCGCCGTCCACCGCCTTGCTCAAGGCGAGGAACGTGATCGGCCCGACGATCACCGGACGAGCCGGAACTTTCTGTGCGCGCGCCTCGTCGAGCTCACCGAGCACCTTCGCCGCGTTGAGACCGAAGTGGAGGCCGGCGCCGATTTCGGGCACCAGGTAGTGGTAGTTGGTGTCGAACCACTTCGTCATCTCCAGCGGCGGGATCTCGTCGTTGCCGCGCGCCGCCGCGAAGTAGCGGTCCAGCTCGTCAGCCACGTCGGCGAACCGCGGCGGCAGCGCCCCGACCATCACGGCCGTGTCCAGTACCTGGTCGTAGTACGAAAACGTGTTAACGGGAACCGAATCAAGACCCGCGACGGTGAGCGCCTCCCAGGTGTCGCGCCGAAGCGTTGCGGCCACGGACTCGAGTGAAGTTCGGTCCATACGGCCTGCCCAGTACTTCTCGACGGCGCGTTTGAGTTCGCGTTTCGGCCCGACCCGCGGCGATCCGAGGATGGTTGCGGTGAACGGTCTTGCGGTCATGACCACGTCCTTTGGCACGGCGGGAACGGCCATCGCCACGACGCAGAACCGACACGGCATCACGCCGCTTCGGTCATACGCCCATTCCGCGAGGCGATGAACCACCGGACGCGGTGCGCCCGGTGCGGCCGGCAGGTCTTCGGACTCGCAGGCTCACGCGACCGAACGCGCACCTAAAGGCCGTCGCTTCCCGGCCCCTGCGGGGCCAGTGCTGGTGACGGCGGTCGTTCCTGCATACCGCTGCGGGACAGTCCCGGATTCCCACCGGGTTCCCTCTCACGCCGTACCCGACCGGGCGTACGACGCTCGATGTCGGCGTCCCGCCCGCGTGTCGGAGGGTGAGCCGCCGGCAAACCAGCTGCGCGGCCAGCCTACCTCTACCGGCTTTCGTGCCGCCACGGCCTATGACAACAGCGTCTGGCCGAGGTACCCGTCCGATTCGACCCCGGGCAGGATCGCGAACGTCGCCGAACCGGTCGTGGTGATCCATTCGTTGAGCGCATCGGCGGCCGCGAGTCGGTGTTGCACCGGTGTGAATTGCACGGCCGGATTCCGTTGGTACGCAGCAAAAATGAGACCGCTGTCAGTGGTCCGTCCGGCAGGCGGGGTGTCGTCGTAGTTGTAAGGACGGCGGAGGAATCGTTCGTCGTCGCGGTGCGGCCGGGCCAGCGCGACGTGCGCGTTCGGCGGAATCACCGGTATGCCGTCCCTGGTCGCTGCGAAGTCCGGTTCGTCGGCTTCCCGGGCCCCGGTCAACGGCGCGCCGGAGTCGAGGCGACGGCCGACGGCGAGCTCCTTGCTGGTCCGGTCGAGTTCGTCCCAGGTGTCCATCTCCGCGCGGATCCGGCGCAGCACCAAGGTCGTGCCTCCGGCGAACCACGGCTGATCGTCGCCGTGGTCCCAGACGTGCAGATCGAAGCCCGCACTGTCGGTGATGTTGGCGGTGCCGTCGATCTGGCCCATCAAGTTGCGCATGCCGCCTTGACCGGGGCCGACCGCATTGCGGAATCCGTTCTGCCGCCAACGCCGCCGGGTCATGGCGCGGACGTTCTTCAGCAGCACCCGGCTGGTGTGCGCGACGGTGATCGGGTCGTCGGCGCAGATCTGCAACAGGAGGTCACCTCCACACCACTGCGGCTCCAGCCGGTCGGTGGCGAACAACGGCGGTTCGGCGACGGACCGCGGGCGCCGGTGCGCGAGCCCGACCCGGTCGAAAAGGCCAGGGCCGACACCGACCGTGACGGTGAGCCTGGCCGGCCGGTGCGCCAGTTCGGGTTCGGTGTCGGCGAGCGCGGGTGTGCCTTGAGTCAGCCGCTCGGCGTCGGACGTCCACAGTCTGAGCACGGCCGCCAGCGTCTCCCGCGGGCTGCGCCGAGGCTGCGGCTCGAGGTCGAGCGCGATGAACAGGGCGTGCGCCTGTGGCGGCGTGGCGACGCCCGCCTGATGCCTACCGTGAAACGGTTCGACGGCACGGTCGAAGGGTCTCGGCGTGATCGCGGATTGGGCGATGCCGCTGTGAGTCAGCGTCGCCCCGGCCGCCACCGCGGCGGCGCTTCCCGCTAGAAGGCGCCGCCGGTTGAGCCGGAGCCGACTGCCGGCTGCCTGCTCAGCCATGATCGTGGTGCGGCGCGGACGCGCCAATGGAAGGCTGGTAATCCTCGTCGGCCCCGGCGAAGTCACGCACCTGGGCGGTCACCGGCAGTGTCGACCCGTCCTCGAATTCAACGGTCAGCGTGACCTCCGACCCCGGCGGCAGCGGCTGCTTGAGGTCCATCAACATCAGGTGGTCGCCGCCCGGCACCAACGCGTGTGAGCCGTCGGCAGGAATGGTCAGGCCCCCCTCCTTGGGACGCATGGACTTGACACCGGTGGCGTCGGCCGCGACCTCGTGCACTTCGACCCGGCCCGCCACGTCCGAGCTTCCCGAGACGGCGCGGGCGTCGTGGTGTCCGGTGTTGGTGAATGTGCCGAACACCGCGGCCATGCCGGTCTCCGCCGAGCTGGCCCACTGATCGGCGATGGTGACCGACGACGCCATCGGCTCGTCGTCGTGCTGCGCCTGGGTTGTGCAACCCGCGGCAGCGATCGCCGCAGCCACCCCGACGAGACAGGTAGTTCTACGAATTCTGTTGTCAGACATCGATTCCCTTCCGTTTCTTGACTGCTCCGATCAGCAGATCGACGACCACGAACGCCGCGAGGCTGAGCCCGAACAGCGGCAGCGCCCAGCCGAGCGTGAGCGCAACGGTTACGAGCAACGTGATGGCGGCGGGATGCAGACCGCGAAACGTGCCCCGCAGCGGCGGTCGGCCGACCGCCCATGCCGATCCCCTGGTCGGCCTGCGTTGCCACCACATGCGATAGCCGCGAACGACGACCGTGATCAACCCGATCGCGGTGATCGCCAGTGCGATCTGATTCGCGATGCCGAACAACACGCCCATATGGGCGTCGATCGCCCAGTTGGTGAGTTTGGCCAAGAACGGCCAGTCGGCCTGATTCACCCGGTCGGTGATGGCCCCGGAATCGGGGTGCACGGAGACCGCGTCGTACCGAGTGGGCCAGTCACGCTTGTTCTCCGCGATCTCCCAGCCTTGGTCGTGGCCGGCCGGGGGATACATCCACATCGGTCCGGACAGACCCGCCTCGCGGGCCGCGTGCAGCGCCGTATCCGCACCGTGCAGTGAAGCGTCGCCGCCCAGAGCGGAGGGTCCCCCATGCTGATGACCACCCGAGGTGTCGTTCCTGCTCGGGATCAGCGTGGTGTCCACCGACGGCGCGGCAGTGTTCAGCCGTTCCTGTAGCAAGTTGACCGTCTCACCTCCGTACCGCGACCAGGTGATACCCGTCACCGACAGCCCGAGAAGGGCCACGATGATCCAAACCCCCACTGCGCCATGCCAGGACAGGGTGCGGCGCCGGTCTTTCTTGTCACGGTCCGGGACCGCGATGCGGTTTAGTTTCTTCGTGTCGCGGCGGTGGAGGTACCACAGCGTCAAACCGGCCAGCGCGATCACCCACAACCAGCTCGCCGCTAGCTCGCTGTAGTTGCGGCCGACCGCGTCGAGGTGCAGGTTGCGGTGCAGTTCGTCGAACCACGCACGCAGCGGCATCCACTGGCCGTAAGTGGTCAGCGCGCCGCGGACCTCACCGGTGTACGGGTCGACGAAGACGGTCCGCGCGTAGTCGGGTGGCACGTCGTCGACGGCGAGCGTGATGCGCGTCGTCTCGTCGGCGGCCGCGGGTGGCCGAATACTCTCCACCGTCCCCTCGGGGTGCGCGGCACGCACGGCCCGAATCTGCTCGGCCAACGAAAGCCGTTGCTCGCCGACGTGGTCGACGGTGAGCTCGTGGCGGTAGACCGCGTCATCGAGCTGGGGAATCACCGCGTACAGCAGGCCGGTGAAGGTGGCGATCAAGATGAACGGGCCGACGAAAACGCCGGCGTAGAAATGCAATCGAAGCAGGAGTGGGCGCAGGCCACGCCGGCGTGCAGGCGTGCTGAGGGTCGGGGTCGTTGTCATGAATGGCGAACCTTTGGCCGGCGGCACGCGAGCAAGCTCAGCGGGCCGAGATCGAGGTGACGGGATACGTCAGAGATGCCGCGTCACGCAGGCGCGGCGAATTCGATGAGGCGACGGGCTTATATCGCCGACGCGAACCTCGCCGGCGGGGCACGCATACCGATCCCGTAGGTGACCAGGACCGACTCGGCGACAACGGTTTTGACGGCACGGTGCAGCCTGCGCACCCGTGGCCGCAAGCCGAGGGTGGCGAAGATCCGCAGCCACCGCAGCACCGATACGCAGACGACGTAGAGGTATTCGACGGCCGCGATCGCCGCTCCCAGGACCGCCGCGGCGCCGACGTGGACGGCGGCCATCGCGGGTGTGAGTCCGAAGGCAGCGGCCGAGTGGACGTGGCCGCCCGCGACGACGAACGTCAGGTGGCCCAGGCTCTGCGCGAGGCTCAGGGCGCCGGTCACGCCCACGAAGCGTGCATGGCGACCGTCGAGCGGGGGCCGCGCGACCACGGCGCCAGCGGTCGCGCACACGAGCATGACGACGATCAGCGCCGATCCGCGGGGAAGCTCGCCACCGGCGAGCGTGTGCGCGGTCGCGGTCAAGACGGCAGAACACGCACCGACCAGCCCGCCGCGCACCCAGCGCGCGCGTGACTTCGGCGTGTTCACCCGAGGAACTCTACCGCCGGGGCTCCCGGCTCAACCTTCGACCACGACACCCGCGGCGGCTTCGATCGGTTTCACCACCGTGGTGAAGTCCGAGTCGGCGCCTTGGCTCGCCAGCGTCGATTCCCACACCCGCGCGACGGCGTCGGCGAGTTCGGTCGAAAGACCCAGCGCCTTCGCCTCCTCGATGTACAGCCGGATGTCCTTGACCATCAGCCCGGTCGCGAACCCGTAGTCGAAGGTCCGGGGCAGGACGGCCCGCGGGAACTTGTCCCGACTGGCATGGGTGCCACCCGACCCCGCGTTGAGAACGTCGATCATCACCCGGGCGTCGAGACCTGCCTTGACGCCGGCCACCATCCCTTCGGCGGTGACCGCTAACGCCGTCGCCGCGATCATGTTGTTGACGAGTTTCATCGTCTGTGCCGCACCGGGTTTCTCGCCGACGAAGGTTGCCCGGCCGATGGTTTCGAAGATCGGCCGACAGGCCTCGTAGTGGACCCGCGGGCCCGACACCATGACGGCCAGTGTGCCCGCCTCGGCCCCGTGTACGCCGCCGCTGACCGGGCTGTCTAGCGCGGCGATCCCCCGTTCGGCGAGGAGCGCGCTGTTCCGCTGCGCCGCTTGGCTCCCCACTGTCGACATGTCGACGAAACGTTCGGCGGTGCCGCCGAGCGCGACCTCGGCGGCCACGGACTCCGAGGCCCGAGGGGTCGGCAGGCTGGCCAGCACCGTCGCGACACGATCGGCGACTTCGCGCGCCGACGCGGCCGGCTCTGCGCCCGCTTCGACCGCCTTGCCGACCGCCTCGGGGCGGGCGTCGGACACGACCACCCGATGCCCAGCCGCGCGCAGGCGAGCCGCCATCGGGAATCCCATGTGGCCCAGACCGATGAAGCCGATGTCCATCTGACGGCTACTGCTATTCGGCGGTGTCGAAGGCTGCGCGCGCGGTACGGAAGGCCTCCACCGCGGCGGGGACACCCGCATAGACGGCGACCTGCATGAAGATTTCGCGAATCTCCTCGCGCGTCACGCCATTGGTGAGCGCGCCCCTGACGTGCGTGCCCAACTCGTCGGGACGGTTCAACACCGCCAGCATCGCAAGGTTGAGCATGCTTCGGGTTTTGCGGGGCAGGCCTTCGCGTCCCCACACCGCTCCCCAGCAGTACTCGGTCACCAGATCTTGAAACGGCCCGGTGAAGTCGTCCGCGCTGCCCGCCGCCTTCTGCACATAGGCCTCGCCGAGCACCGCCGTGCGGATCTCGCGACCCTTGTCGTACACGTCCTGGTCCACCACTCGAGAGTGGCAGATCGCGCCGGCGGCCGCTCAGCCGGCAGCCGCGGACGCGGGTGACAGGCCGGGTATCACCCCGGTCGCCGGCGCGGGCGAGGCTGCCGGATCCAACCGGGCCACCACGTACGCCGCACCCTCCTTGGTCTGCCCGTTGAAGCCGTACGCGTTGTGTGCGAAGCTCGGCCCGCCGACGCCGGCGCCGTCGCATATCGTGTCGCCGTCGGCGCACAGATCGAGGGTCTTGCCCGCATACGACGGGCCGATCACGATCGGCGGTGCGCCGATGTCCTGCAGGAACCGTGTCGATGGCCGCCCGAACAGCACCACCGCGGCGACATGGTCGGCCACCTCGGTCGGCATCGGGTCCGGAATGAACTCCCGGTACTCGGCCGGAATCTCCGGCGGAATCTCGGCCGAAGTGACGTACCCCGCGACGGCCGCGCCCTGCGAGAACCCGCCGAGGACGATCCGGGTGTCGGGACAGGCCGCCGCCGTCGACTCGACCTTGGTGCCCGCGTCGCGGATGCCGTCGACGACCGTGCGGGCGAACTGAATCCGGTTGTTGAAGTCGCTGCCCGCGGGATAGTTGACCGCGTAGACGTCGACCGAACGCGGTGCGGCCTGTGCGCGCACCGCGTCGACGAAGGACTGCCCGACCCCACCGACGCCGGGTGGTTCGCCGGTGCCGCGCGCAAACACCACCTGCACGTCCGGACATCCCGGCGGCGTGGCCGGCGGAGGTTGGGCCGCCGCGAGGGGAACCGGTGCGCCGACGAGCGCCGCCAACGGCACGACGAAACCGAGCATCCGAGCGATTCGACGAGCGCCCATGCGACCACTCCTTTACGTGTGTGTCAGCCGATTGCGACGTTCGTCATACCCGCTTTGATTCGCACCCAACCAACAGTTTCACGACGAGACTTCGCCGCTGCTCGGCTCGCTGATCTTGACTAGCATCTTGCCGATGTTCGCACCGGTGAACAGGCCGTTCATCGCTTCCACACAAGACTCGATGCCCTCGAAGATCGTCTGACGGTGCACCAGTCGCCCCTCCTGCGCCCATTGGCGCAGCGGCCCGAACGCCTCCTCGAAACGCCCCCATTCGTCGAGCGCGTTGAACCCCTGCATCAGGGCGGTCTTCGACAGCAGGTTGACGTAGTTGGCCGGGCCGGGATGCTCACCTGTGAGGTAGCTCGAAATGACGCCGCACAACACCACCCTGGCCTTGTGGGCCAGCCGGCCGAGCACCGCGTCGAGGATCGGCCCCCCGACGTTGTCGAAGTACACGTCGACGCCGTTGGGGCAGTGCTGCTTCAGCGCCGCCGGCAAATTTCCTTCGCGATAGTCGATGCACGCGTCGAACCCGAAATCCTCCACGACGGCCCGGCATTTCGCCGGTCCACCCGCGATACCCACCACCCGGGCGCCGGCGATCTTGGCGATCTGGCCCGCGACCGAACCGGTGGCGCCCGCCGCCGCGGACACCACGACGGTCTCCCCCGGCTGCGGCTTGCCGATGCCGACCATCCCGAAATACGCCGTCGCGCCCGTCGGGCCGTACACCGACATCACCGCGAGTTGGTCGACGTCGGGACCGGGCACCGGCGTGGTGAAGACGTCGTCACGGCAGATGACGTAATCCTGGAAGCCGGTCAGCGTCGTCACCACGTCCCCGACGGCGTACGCGTCGCAGCGCGTTGCGACCACCTCGCCGATGCCCGCCGCGCGCACGACCTCACCGAGCTGCACCGGAGGCAGATACCCCGGCTGGTCGTTCAGCCAGGTACGAGCGGCGGCGTCGATGCCGATGTAGGTCGTCCGCACCAACGCCTCCCCGTCCGCGGGCTCCGGCGCGGGAACGGTGACCAGCTCGGTGTCGTCCGGCTGAACCAGCCCGGTGGGTCTGCGGCGCAACACGATCTGGCGGTTCATCAGCTCGGTCACGTGGCGAACCTACCGCGCAGCAGTGACGTTCACGTAAGAGCCAGGAGAACGGGTACTCGTACCTCATGACGGTCGTCGGTTTCCATTGCTCCCACGAGCAGATCGATCCCGCCCAGTTGCTTCGCGACGTGCGACATGCCGAGCAGGCGGGATTCACCGCGGCGATGTCGTCGGACCACTTCAGCCCCTGGAGTGAGCGGCAGGGCGAATCCGGTTTCGCATGGTCCTTCCTCGGTGCGGCGCTCGCCACGACCGAGTTGCCGTTCGGTGTCGTCACCGCTCCGGGGCAGCGTTACCACCCGGCGATCGTCGCCCAGGCGATCGCGACGCTGGCGCAGATGTTCCCGGGCCGGATCTGGGCGGCGCTCGGCTCTGGTGAGGCGTCCAACGAGCGGATCACCGGCGCCGAATGGCCCCGCAAGGAGGTCCGTGACCAGCGCCTCGTCGAGTGCGTCGACGTCATCAGGCGACTGCTCCGCGGAGAAGAGGTCAACCACGCGGGCTTGGTCCACGTCAATCGGGCGCGCCTGTGGACGCGCCCCGAAACCGGTCCCGATCTCGTCGGTCCGGCGGTCACCCCCGAAACGGCCGCCCGGCACGCCGCCTGGGCGGACGGCCTGGTCACCGTGAACCAGTCGAGGGAGGCACTGCAGAAGGTTCTTCGGGCGTACCGCGACGCCGGTGGTCGCGGACCCGCGCGCCTGCAGATCCACCTCAGCTGGGCGCCTTCGGAGGATGAGGCGCTCACCGTCGCTCACGACCAGTGGCGCACCAACGTCTTCGACCCGCCGGTCTGCTGGGACATCGAGACTGTCGAGGCGTTCGACGTTGTCGGCGAGAAGGTCTCGCCCGAACATGTCCGCCAGTCGGTGCGAGTCTCGAGCGAGGTGGGTCAGCACGCCGAGTGGCTGCGCGAGGACATCGAACAGGGGTGGGATGAGCTGTATCTGCACTTCGTCGGGCAGCAGCAGAGCCAGTTCATCGACACGTTCGGCGAACATGTTCTGCCACAACTGAATCCGAAGGAAGTCACCTCGTGAGAAAAATCGAGACCGGCGACCTGTGGTGGAAGAACGCCGTTTTCTACTGCGCCGACATCGAGACCTTCTACGACTGGAACGGCGACGGCTGCGGCGACATCCGCGGCATGACCGAGCGCATCGAGTACCTGGCCGACCTCGGCGTGACATGCCTGTGGCTCATGCCCTTCTACCCGACCGGCCGGGTCGACGACGGCTACGACATCACCGACTTCTTCGGCGTCGACCCGCGGCTCGGCACCCACGGTGATTTCGTCGAGCTCGTGCGCACCGCCATGTCGAAGGGTATCCGCGTGGTCGTCGACTTCGTCATGAACCACACCTCCGACCGTCACCCGTGGTTCAAGTCCGCCCGCCGCAGCACCGATGATCCCTACCGCGATTACTACGTGTGGAGCGCGACCGAGCCCAGGTCCAGCCGCAGAGACGTCGTCTTCCCCGATCAGGAAGACAGTCTCTGGGAGCGTGAACCGAAGACGGGCCAGTGGTACCTGCATCACTTCCTCAAGCACCAGCCCGACCTGAACATCGCCAATCCTCTTGTCCAGGAGGAGATCTCGCGGGTACTCGGCTTCTGGCTCGAGCTGGGGGTCGCCGGCTTCCGGGTCGACGCCGTACCGTTCCTGTTCGCCCGCGACGGGGCACCGGGCGATCCAGGGGTGTTCGATCCTTACGAGTACCTCGGCGACGTCCGCAATTTCGTCACCCGCCGCGTCGGTGACGCCGTCCTGCTCGGCGAGGTCAATGTTCCCTACCGGGACCAGAAGACATTCTTCGGCGGTCCTGACGGCGACGGGCTCAACATGCAGTTCGACTTCACCGCGATGCAGAACCTCTATCTCTCGATGGCCCGGGGCGACGCCGGCCCGATCACCAAGGCGCTCGAGAAGCGACCGGCGCTCGACATCACCAGCCAGTGGGCCAACTTCATACGCAACCATGACGAGCTCACGCTCGACAAGCTGAGCGACGAGGAGCGCCAGGAGGTTTTCGAGGCTTTCGGCCCGGATCGAAAGATGCAGCTTTACGGGCGCGGGCTGCGCCGGCGGCTGCCGTCCATGCTCGGTGGCGACCAGCGGCGGATGCGCATGGCCTACTCGCTGATGTTCTCGTTACCGGGGACCCCGGTGCTGTTCTACGGCGAGGAGATCGGAATGGCCGAGAACCTCGACGTGCCGGGTAGGCTCGCCGTGCGCACGCCGATGCAGTGGACGAGCGGCGCGAACGGCGGCTTCTCCGTCGCCCCGAACCGACGCCTGACGCGGGCTCTTCCCGACGGCATGTACGGCCCCGAGCGCGTCAACGCCGCGGGCCAGCGCCACGACCACCAGTCGTTCTGGTGGTTCATGCGCAATCTCATCTACACCTACCGGTCCCAACCGGAGATCGGCTGGTCGACCCCCGAGATCCTCCGGCAACCCAATCCCGCTGTGTTGGCACACGTCTGCCGGGAGCAGTCGGGCTGGACGATGGTCGCGCTGCACAACTTCGGCGCCGAAGCGGTCATCGTGCCGATTCAGCTCGATGATGCCCCGGAGTGCCGGCTCGTCGACCTGCTGTGCGGGCTCGCCGAGCACGAACTGGACGCTGACGGCCGCATCGATCTCGGCCTGGAGCCTTACGGCTACATGTGGCTGCGTCTCCAGCGGCGCCACGACCCGCCGATCATCTGACTCGACCATCCCGCGGGCGAACTCGCTGACGCAAATCTGTCCCAAATCTGGGATTGATTCGGCTGCGAGGGGGTAGATATTCGACATGCCCGAAGCAACTGAGTCCGCCGCCGTCGCCGTCTGCGGCGGATGTGGATACCCGACACTCGGGCCGGACCTGTGCGCCTACTGCCAAGCCGTCACTGCCCACCCGACGGCCGCCTGACGCTAGTTCACCGGCGCATCGAGGATCGGGTGTTGCGCATACGCGCCCGGCGCGTCGAAATGCCACCACTCGCCGTCGTAGACGCTGAGCCCACGCGCCGCCATCGCGTCCCGTAGCCGCGCACGGTTCGCCTGCGCGGCGCTGCTGACTCCCTCGGTGGCATACGCGTTCGCACGCGGTGTGAACTCGTCGAAGCCGGTGCCCATGTCGACGAGGGCGCCCTCGCGGGTCAGCGTCACGTCGACCGAGAGCCCCGCCTCGTGGCTGCGGGCGTAGGGACCGGGTCGCGCCACCCAGCCGGGATCGGCGACCGCCTCATACATCCGCACCTGCACGTCGTGCGGCCGGTAGCAGTCCCAGAAGACCAACGCCTCACCACCGGGGCGCAACCTGGCGGCGGCCGCGGACAACCGCGGCGCCATCGACCCGTCGACCAGACATCGCGCGTCCGCGGGATACATCTGCTCGCCGACGAAGTTGTCCGTCGTCGCGTACCGCAGGTCGATCACCGCGTCGGGCACGGCGCTGCGCACGTCGACCAGACCCGCCGCGCGGGCCGCGTCGGACACCGGCGGCACCGGTTGCTCCGGTGAGGCAGCGGCCGACCCGGACATCGGCCATGCCACGACGACGGTCGCCGCCGTCGCGCACGCCCACGCTCTACGCATCGCGCCTCGTTTCCGGACTGGAGTAGTCACCTACGCTAGTCCGCTTCCCTCGGCGGGACCGAACATCGAAGTGTCGTCACGCCGAGGAGGTCACCATGAGCCCGACCGTCAGCACGGCCCTTATGGACCGGCAGCGCCCGACCGTCTACGAGGCCGACGTGCCGAGCGTGTCCTACGAGGACGCGGCCAGCGCCCACGAGGCCCATCGGCGGCTCGCCGAGGCGCGCAACGCGGGCCCGATCGCGATGGGGGCGCACGGCCCCGAACTGCTGACCTACGAATTGGCCCGGACCGCGCTGCGCGACCACCGGATGTGCGTACCGCAGGGGCTTGGCCTGGAGGCCCAGGGCATCACGTCCGGGCCGCTGTGGGACCGCGCCGCCTCGACCCTGCTCAGCGTCAACGGCGAAACCCATTCCCGGCTGCGGCGGTTGGTGTCCAAGGCGTTCACACCGCGCGCGGTCGGGCGGCTGGACACGACGATTACCGAGATCATCAGCCGGCTGGTCGACCCATTGCTGGCCGACGGCCGCTGCGAGGTCGTCGAAGACATCGCCCGGCCGTATCCGGTGCCGGTGATCGCCGAGCTGCTCGGCGCCCCGAGCGAGGATTGGAAGCTGTTCTCCGAGTGGGCCGACGACTTCTTCAAGCTCTTCCAGTGGAACGCCGCCGAACACGAGCAGGCGGTCCTGACCGCGTGGGCGGAGCTGGACGACTACGTCGACGGCATGGTCGCCGAACGCCGCAAATCGCTCACCGACGACCTGATCTCCGAGCTGATCCGCGCCGAGGACGACGGCGACCGGCTGGCGATCGAGGAGCTGCGGATGCTCGCCGCCGGGATCCTGATGGCGGGCACCGACACCACCCGCAACCAACTCGCCGCCGCGGTCGACGTGTTGTGCGACCACCCGGAGCAGTGGGAGCTCCTGGCACAGCGTCCGGAACTCGCGATGTCCGCGGTCGAAGAGCTGATGCGGTTCTACCCGGTCGTCTTCGGCGCGATGCGGATGACCATGGAAGACGTCGAGTACGAAGGCGTGATCATTCCGGCCGGCACGTTCGTGTTGGTCAACACCGCCAGTGGCAACCGCGATCCCGCCGCCTACCAGGACCCGGACCGCTTGGACATCACGCGCCAAGGCGCGGCACCGATGCAGACCTTCGGCGCCGGTGCGCATTACTGCCTGGGAGCCAACCTCGCGCGCCGGGAACTCGCCGAAGCCCTGGTCGTGATGAGCCGCCGGATGCGCAACATTCGCCGCGCCGGACCCGCGGTGTGGAAGCCGCTGGTCGGCATCACCGGTCCGGCCGCGCTGCCGATCGAATTCGATCCGGCCTGGCCCGCGGCAGCGCAGTAGCAAGGTCGGTGGTCGCTTCTGGCAGGCTCGCGGCCCGGCGAAGCTCGCCGAACGCCGAAATGAACGCCTCGGTCGCGTCGTGGGTGTCGTCGAAGGCCCGATCGTCGGAGAGCACGGAGATGTTCAGCTGGTCGACGTAACTCCACACGGTCACGTTCATCGCGGCTCCCGCGGCCAGCGGACCCACCGAATAGATCTCGGTGACCACTGCCCCGGCGATGCGGCCGCGCTGGCGGGGGCCGGGCACATTGGACACGATCAGGTTGAACAACTGGTTCGGGGCTTCCCGCCGAGACATCCATCGGAACGTGGCGCGCATCGCCAGGGACGGCACGTAGTTCAGCCACCTGCCCACCGTCTTGGGCCCGAGCAGCGCGATGTCCTCCTTCGCGATCCGGGTAGAGGCCCTGATCAGCCGAAGACGCTCCAGCGGGTCGTCCACCTGCACCGGCAAAGAGACCAGCATCGTGCTCAGCTCGTTGCCGGTGATCCGGTCCGTGGTCGTGTCGGTCGACGCGGGCACGGACGCGATCAGGGCCTGGTCGGCTCGTCCCTGGTAGTCCACAAGGAGTTGACGCAGCCCCCCTGCGGCGATGGCCAGCACCACGTCGTTGATCGTCGCGTCGAGATACTTGCTGGTCGCCTTGACCTCCTCCAAGGACAGCGTCGCGGTGGCGAATGTCCTCCCGGCGGAAAGCTTTCGGTTGAGGAAGGTGGGCGGTGGGGTGAACAGGTGAGCCAGTTCGGGGTTGCCGCGGCGGCGACGGGCGCGCCGCTGCAACCGGTAGACACCTGCGGCGCCGTCCCTGACGGCTGCGGGTAGCTCCTTCAGCTGGCGGAGGTGATCTCGAGCCGCGGAGCGCAGCAGCTCTTCCGCGGTCGGGGGATCGCCCGCCTCTTTCGGCGGGGTCTCGCGATGGTCGTGGCCCGGCCATTCCATCGCCCGCGCCATCAGGTTCGCCGAGGCGACGCCGTCCGCCAACGCATGGTGCACCTTGCCGATCACCGCGACCCGGTGCTCGGCGAGGCCTTCGGCGTAATACAGCTGCCATAGCGGTCGACTGCGGTCCAGCGGGGTGCTGGCGATCTGGCCGATCAACGCGTCCAGGCCCCGTCGCCCGCCGGGCGCGGGCACGGTCACCCGTCGCACGTGGTAGTCGAAGTCGACCTCGGCGTCCTCCCGCCACATCGGGCGGTGCAGGTTGAGCGGTACGGCCACGAGTTCGTACCGAAACGGATCGAGGTCGCCCAAGCGGGACCGAAACGTTTCTTCGAACGCCGCGAAGGTGGGCTCTCCCTCGAACTGCGACGTGTCGACCACTGCGATCTTCAACGTGTGCTGATGCACATTGGGCGTCTCGCTGGACAGCAGCAACGCGTCCCAGCCGCTGAGTCGCTTCACACCGGTCAACCGCCTTCAGCAGCCAGAAGCTCATTCTCCGGGATACGGCGGTGCACCGACTCGACGGCCGAAAGCAGACCGGCGACGAACTTGTCGGAGGCGAAGGTGCAGCCGGCATGGCCGGCGTCGACCTCCACCGTCTCGGCGTCGGGTATCGCACTTGCCAGCCACCGCTGGCGTTTCACCCCGAAAGCGCGGTCGCGCGTCATCACCAACACCGACGTCGGCGCATCGATCTCGCCGACCCACGTCGAAGAGTCGAACCGCATCACCTCGGCCAGCGCCCGTGTGATCGCGCCGGGCGAAGTGTTTCGCACCTGACCGAGTAGCCACTGATGGTCGCGCAGGTATCCGTGGTTCAACCGCGGCGCGGGCCCGAAACGGCGCGCCGGAGGACTGGCCGCCTCGATCAGCGCGGCGAACAGCCCGGTGGCCACTCGCTCATGGCTCGCGCGACTGACGGCAGCGGCGGCGGCACACAACACCAGCGCGTCGACACGTTCGCGATGGCGTTTCCACACCAGTTGGGCGATCAGCGACCCCATCGAGTAGCCGACCGGGATGAAGGTGGAGATCCCCAGCGCATCGGTCAGCGCCGCGACGTCGTCGGCGCAATCTTCGAGGAGAAAGCGCGGTGTGGTGATTCCCTGACCATGACCGCGCTGGTCGAAGACGACCACGCGACCGAGCTTGCGCAGTTCCTCCAACACCGGATACCACGTCATCAACCCCGTGCACGCCACCGAGTGCAGCAACACGTACGTCGGCCCGTCCGCAGGCCCGGTGTCGACGACGTACGTCGATCCCCGGCCGGGGAGTTCGACGACGCGGCCGTCCGAGACATGGGGAACCGGCGCCAGTGCGGGCAACTTCAGCAACCGCGCCGGGCCGGGGAGACGCCAGATAGATCCGATGCCGCCATTACAGCATGGATCGCCGCTGAATCGGGGCAACCCGGCGCCGACCACCCCCGACGCTGAGCGGTCGCACAGCGCCGGGGGCTTAGACTGCGAGCGTGCGCGAGGTGCTCGACGAGTTGCTGACCGTGTGGCGTGCCGGCGGCACTGCCGGGGTGGCCACCGTCGTGCGCACGATCCGCTCGGCGCCGCGCCAGCCCGGCGCCACCATGGTGGTCTGCCCGGACGGCTCGGTCGCCGGTTCGGTGTCAGGCGGTTGCGTCGAGGCCGCCGTCTACGAGCTCGCCAACGATGTCGTCTCGTCGGGACGTCCCGAACTGCAGCGCTACGGCATCAGCGACGACGACGCATTCGCCGTCGGGCTCACATGCGGCGGCATCATCGACATTTTCGCCGAGCCGATGTCACGTGACACCTTCCCGCAGTTGCAGGCGGTGGCCGAGGACATCGCCGCGCACCGGCCGACCGCCGTGGCCACCGTCATCGCGCACCCGGATCCGGCGCGGATCGGGCGCCGGTTGGTGATCGGCACGCACACGGTCGACGGATCGCTGGGCTCGGCGCGTGCCGACGCGGCCGTGAGCGACGACGCCCGCGGACTGCTCGCCGCCGGTCGCACGGCCGTGCTGTCGTACGGGCTCGACGGACAGCGCCAGGAGACCGGGATGGAGGTGTTCGTCGCCAGCCATGCACCGCGGCCGCGAATGCTGATCTTCGGGGCGATCGACTTCGCAGGCGCGCTCGCGCAGCAGGGGGCGCTGCTCGGGTATCGGGTCACCGTGTGCGACGCCCGTCCGGTGTTCACCACACCCGCGCGTTTCCCCGGCGCGGAGGAGGTCGTCGTGATGTGGCCCGACCGCTACCTTCGCGAACAAGCCGAACTGGGGGAGATCGACTCACGCACCGCGATCTGCGTGCTCACCCACGATCCGAAGTTCGACGTGCCGGTGCTGCAGGTCGCGCTGGGTCTGCCCGAAGTCGGCTACCTCGGGGTGATGGGATCACGGCGCACGCACGAGGACCGGATGAGCCGGCTCCGCGAGGCCGGCCTCACCGACGCGCAACTGGCCCGGCTGGCCAGCCCCATCGGCCTCGACCTCGGGGCCCGCACACCCGAGGAGACAGCGGTGTCGATCGCGGCCGAGATCATCGCCCGCAGGTGGGGCAGCGGGGGCAAGCCGCTGAGCGACACCGAGGGACGTATTCATCACGATGGCTAGAGGCGACGCGGGCTTAACGGGTTGCTCGCATGCGGGTGAGCACCGCAGTCGCGCCCGCGCGACCGGCCGGCAAGCCAGGCGGTGAGACAACACGTATGGAAATGTCGTTCTCGAATGCGATAACGTCACTCTTTACACGGCGAGAAGAAGGGTGAGCCGATGACTTCTGCTTCAGCGGAGAAGGTCGCGACCCGTTACGCGGGAACCCGCGTCCCGCGCGTGGAGGACAGTCGGCTTCTCACCGGGCGCGGCACTTTCGTCGACGATGTCGTGCGGCCGGGAATGCTGCACGCCTGCTTTGTGCGCAGCCCGTTCGCGAGGGCCCGGATCAAGAGCATCGACACGTCGGCGGCGCTGGCCATGCCGGGCGTGCACGCGGTGTTCATCGCCGACGACCTCAACCCCGACGTCAAAGAGGCCTGGCACGCGGTGGCCGGCAAGGATATTCCCGACACGCCGCGTCCCCCGCTGGCCGAGGGCGAGGTGAAGTTCGTCGGCGACCCGGTCGCGCTCGTCGTCGCCGACAGCCGTTACCTCGCCGAGGACGCCGTCGACGCGGTGGAGGTCGACTACGAACCGCTGCCCGCCGTCGTCGACTTCACGAAAGCGGCCGGGTCCTCGGTGGTCGTACATGAGGCCTACCCCGACAACGTCGCCGGCGGCATGGGCGGCGCCCCGCCGGACGAGGAGACCTTCGCCAACGCCGCGTGCGTCGCCTCGGCCAACGTCTATCAGCAGATCCACGCGCCGGTACCGATCGAGTGTCGCGGCATGGTCGTCGAGTGGACGCCGGCGACCGAAGAGCTGACCATGTGGGCGTCGACGCAGACACCGCACGAGTTGCGGGCGTTCTGCGCCAGGCTGCTCGGCATTCCGGCGCACAACGTCCGAGTCATCATGCGCGACACCGGCGGCGGCTTCGGACAGAAGGTCGTGCCGATGCGCGAGGACATGTGCATCATGCTCGCCGCACGTAAAGTCTCTTCTCCGCTGAAATGGATCGAGGACCGCCGCGAGAACCTGATGTCGGCCGGGCAGGCCCGCCACGTGGATGGAATGGCGCGCATGGCTCTTGATGAGGACGGCAACATCCTCGCGGTCGACATCGACTTCACCTACGACGTCGGCGCCTACCCGACCCCGTACCCGGTGCTGACCACCGCCGCGGTCGGCATGTTCTTCCCCGGCCCGTACCGGGTGCCGAAGGCCGGCTTCAACTACAAGACGGTGTTCTCCAACACCGCCGGGCTGCACGCGTATCGCGGTCCCTGGCAGTACGAAACGCTGGCTCGCGAAGTGCTTTTCGACATCGCCGCCCGAAAGCTGGACATCGACCCGGTCGAACTGCGCCGGCGCAACATCCTGCGCGGCGACGAGATGCCGTACTTCAACCCCAACGGCATGCCCTACGACCACGTCGCGCCCGCCGACACCTTCGAGCAGGCCGTGAAGATCCTCGACCACGAGGGCTTCCGGAAAGAACAGGCCGAGGCGCTGGGCGAAGGGCGCTACATCGGACTGGGGTTCTCGGCGTACATCGAACCGACCGGCGCCGCAACGGGTCACCTCGCCTCCGAGGGCGCGACGATCCGGATGGAGCCGACGGGCAAGATCAACGTCTATGTCAACGGCGGTTCGACCGGCAACAGCCTCGAGACCACGGTCGTACAGTTGACCGCCGACGCACTGGGCGCCGACATCGCCGACGTCTCGACGATCCAGGGCGACACCGCAGTCACCCCATACGGCGCGGGCACCCAGGGCAGCCGCAGCGGCCCGATGACCGCGGGTGCGGTCGCCGAGGCCGGCGCGATGCTACGCAGGCAGATCATCGCGATGGCGGCGCCACGCCTGAAGGTCGACGAGTCCGAGGTCGAGTTGGCCGGCTCGCGGGTGGCAGTGACCGGAAACCCGGACAAGAGCGTGAGTTTCGCCGATCTGGCCTACCGCGCATACTACGAGCCTGCGCAGTTGCCACCCGGCGTCTCGGCGTCGCTGGAGGCAACCGCACGGTTCACTTCGCAGGCGCCGATCCACTGGGCCAACGCCACGCACGCCTGCACCTGCGAGGTCGACATCGAAACCGGGCGGGTGACGCTGACGCGCTACATCGTCAGCGAGGATGTCGGTCCGATGATCAACCCCAACGTCGTCGAGGGCCAGATCGCCGGCGGGACCGTGCAGGGCATCGGCGGCGCACTGCTCGAGGACATGGTCTACGACGACGACGGCAACCCGCTGTCGAGTACGTTCGTCGACTACCTGCTGCCGACGGCCACCGAGGTGCCCGTGATCGAGTACGGGCACGTGGAGATTCCCGGACCCGGCGTCGGCGGGTACAAGGGTGTCGGCGAGGGGGGCGCGATAGGTTCGACGCCCGCCGTGATCAACGCGATCAACGATGCCCTGGCACCCCTCGGGGTCACGCTTACCCGCCTTCCCGCCAGCCCCGCCGCGATCGTCGAGGCGATCGAACAAGCCCGGAAGTGATTGATCGAAGAATGGATCAAAGATGGAGTTGAACAACGAGTTCCGCGTTGCGGTGCCCGCCGACAAGACGTGGGAGGTGCTGACCGACGTCGAACGGGTGGCGCCGTGTCTGCCCGGCGCGACGCTGCTGTCCGTGGACGGTGACGACTTCACCGGCGCGGTGAAGGTCAAGGTCGGTCCGATCACCGTGTCCTACAAGGGAATCGCCTCGTTTCAGGAAAAGGATGCCGCCGCACAGCGCGTCGTGCTCAAGGCCGAGGGCAAGGAGACACGGGGGAACGGCAACGCCACGGCCGTCGTCACCGCTCAACTGAAGGACGAAGGCGACGCGACCAGGGTGGTCATCAATACCGATCTGACGATCTCGGGCAAGGCCGCTCAGTTCGGTCGCGGCGTGCTCGCCGATGTGGCGGCCAACCTGATCGGCCAGTTCGCCAAGTCGCTGGAGGCCAGCGTGCTCGGTGACGGCGCCTCGGCACCGACCACTGCACCGACCGCGGAGGCGGCCACGGCCGTCGCACAGGCCGATGCGGGCGACTCCATCGACATGCTGAAAGTCGTCGCGCTGCCACTGGCCAAGCGGGTCGCGCCGGTTGCAGCCGGTTTCGCCGCCGGATTGGCCGTCGGGTTCCTGATCGGCCGTCGCCGCAGAACGGCGCCCGCCGCGGTGCCGGCCGAGGACCTGCAGGCCGCGTTGGTTCGACTGTTGTCATGAAAGCCGCGCCGTTCACCTACCACCGCCCGGAGTCGGTCAAGGAGGCGGTGGACATGCTCGCCGAATTCGGCGATGACGCGAAACTACTTGCGGGCGGCCAGAGTCTGGTCCCGATGCTCGCGATGCGGCTGACGTACTTCGAGAACCTCGTCGACATCTCGCGGATCGACGAGCTTCGCGGGATCGACCCGGTCGGTGACGCGGTACGCGTCGCCGCAGGCACCCCGCACGCATTCGTCGGGATGGATGACGAGGTGGCGGAGTCGGTTCCGCTGCTGACCCTCGCCACCCCGCACATCGGCCACTTCCAGATCCGCGCCCGGGGAACGCTCGGCGGCGCCATCGCCCATGCCGACCCTGCGGCGGAGTATGCGGCCGTGGCGTTGGCCCTCGACGCGCAGATGGACGTCGCGTCGGCGACGGGATCCCGGCAGATCGCCGCCACAGACTTCTTCACCGGGCTGTGGGAGACCTCGTTGCGGCCCGGCGAGATGCTGACTGCGGTGCACTTCCCAATCTGGGGCGGACGCTCCGGCTTCGCGCTGGAGGAATTCGCCCGCCGCCACGGCGATTTCGCGATCGCCGGCGCGGCCGTGGCGGTCGAACTCGACGATGACGACCGGGTAACCCGTTGCGGCATCGGGCTGTTGGGCCTCGGCTCGACGCCGCTGCGCGGCAGCCACGCCGAAGAGTCGCTCACCGGTCGACCGGTCGGCGAGATCAGCGCCGAGGAGATCGGCAGGCTCGCACTCGAGGGCCTCGACGACATCCCGTCCGATCTGCAGGGGTCGGCCACCTATCGAGCCAAGTTGGGGGCGACGATGGTCGCTCGCGCCTGGTCTTGCGCCATCACGGAGGCAACCGATGCATGAGATGCCTGTCGAAATGACGGTCAACGGGCGCACCTTCGCCGCGAGCGTGGAACCGCGCCTCACGCTTGCGGACTTCCTGCGCGAGAAGTGCGGCCTGACCGGAACCCACCTCGGCTGCGAGCACGGCGCCTGCGGTGCGTGCACGGTGCTGCTCGACGGCGCCGCGGTGCGCGCATGCCTGATATTCGCGGTGCAGGCAGAGGGTATGGAGGTCACCACCGTCGAGGGCATCGGAGGTCCGGACGGTGAACTGTCGCCGGTGCAGGCCGCTTTGCGTGACTGCCATGGTCTGCAGTGCGGATTCTGCACTCCTGGCTTCGTCACCTCCATCACCGCACTGCTGCGCGACAACCCCAAGCCGACCGACGAGGAGATCCGCGAAGGGCTATCGGGTAACTTCTGCCGATGCACTGGATACCAGGGGATTGTGAACGCCGTACATCGTGCTGCCGAGATGACCTAGCCCGATGTTGATCGCTGTCACGGGCGGGACGGGTTACCTCGGCGGCCACTGTGTGCGCGTGCTGCTCGAACGCGGTCATCGGATCCGCCTGCTGGTGGCGCCCGAGGCGCAGGACGCACCGGTGCTGCAGCGGTTCGCCGAGTTCGGCGACATCGAGACGATGATTGGCGACATCCGGCTCACCGAAACGGTCGATGCGCTTCTCGACGGCTGCGACGCGGTACTGCACGCCGCGGGCGTGGTCGGTACCGACAAGCGCCGCAGCACGCTGATGTGGGAAGTCAACGCCTACGCCACCGAGTCGGTACTGACGCGCGCCGCAGCGGCCGGCCTCGACCCGATCGTGTCGGTCAGCAGCTACAGCGCGTTGTTCCCGCCGCCCAACGGCGTAATCGGGCCGGACTCGCCGACCGCGACGGGTCGAAGCCCGTACGCGCGGACCAAGGCCTATGCGGACCGTGCCGCTCGCCGACTGCAGGAGCAGGGCGCGCCCGTCGTCGTCACCTATCCGTCGAGCGTGGTCGGTCCGGCCTTCCACACGGCAGCAGGGGTCACCGAGCGGGGGTGGGCACCACTGGTGCGAGCCGGCGTCGCACCCCGGTTGCGCGGCGGGATGCAGATGGTCGACGTGCGAGACGTCGCCGACGTGCACGCGGCGCTGATGACGTCGGGGCGCGGACCCCGGCGCTACGTCTGCGGGGGCATCCTGGTCTCGTTCGAGGAGATGATCACCGCCCTGGAACGCGGGGCGAACCGTCGGTTCCGACGCATCCCGCTGAGCCAGGGCCTGTTCCGCGGCATCAGTTGGGCGGGCGAGGCGTTTTCCGGTGTGGTGAACCTGGGCGACGGCCTGAGCTACGAAGCGGCACTGCTTCTCACCGCCGCGACCCCCACCGACGACTCGGCGACGATCGGGGATCTCGGCGTCACGTGGCGTTCGCCAATGGACGCCATCGTCGCGTCGTTCTCCGGCTGAATCTCAGGTCACGCATGCGCGCTCCATGCGGCGACCCCGTGAGCGATGAAGAACCGGGGTCCCGGCGCTCAGCTGCGGTCGGGCTCGGTGCGCGGGCCGAAGCCGCCCGGCGACTCGCCCGCGGTGGCGTGCCTGCCGATGTGTGATTCGGCGCGCATGCGGTCGACCATGTGCGGGTAGTGCAGCTCGAATGCCGGCCGCTCCGAACGGATCCGGGGCAGCTCGGTGAAGTTGTGCCGCGGCGGCGGGCACGAGGTCGCCCACTCCAGCGAGTTGCCGTAACCCCACGGATCGTCGACGGTCACCGGCTCGCCGTAGCGCCAGCTCTTCATCACATTCCAGGCGAACACGATCATCGAGATGCCGAGAACGAACGATCCGATGGTGGAGACGACGTTGAGCGTGGTGAACCCGTCGGAGGGCAGGTAGTCGGCGTAGCGGCGCGGCATGCCCTCGTTACCGAGCCAGTGCTGTACCAGAAAGGTGGTGTGGAACCCGATCAGGGTGAGCCAGAAGTGCAGCTTGCCCAAGCGCTCGTCGAGCAGGCGGCCCGTCATCTTGGGAAACCAGAAGTAGATGCCGGCGAAAGTGGCGAACACGATCGTGCCGAACAACACGTAGTGGAAGTGCGCGACGAGGAAGTAGGTGTCGGTGACGTGGAAGTCCAGTGGCGGGCTGGCCAGTATCACCCCCGACAAGCCACCCAGCAGGAACGTCACCATGAAGCCGACCGCGAACAGCATCGGCGTCTCGAACGTCAACTGGCCCTTCCACATCGTGCCGATCCAGTTGAAGAACTTGATGCCGGTGGGCACTGCGATCAGGTAGCTCATGAAGGAGAAGAACGGCAGCAGCACGGCGCCGGTGGCGAACATGTGGTGCGCCCACACCGCCATCGACAGCGCCGCGATGCTCATGGTGGCGTACACCAGCGTGGTGTAACCGAAAACGGGCTTGCGGGAGAACACCGGGAAGATCTCCGTGACGATGCCGAAGAACGGCAGCGCAACGATGTACACCTCGGGATGGCCGAAGAACCAGAACAGGTGCTGATACAGGATCGGTCCGCCGTTGGCCGGGTCGTAGATGTGGGCTCCCAAGTGGCGATCGGCAGCCAAACCCATCAGCGCGGCGGTCAGTAGCGGGAAGACCATCAGCACCAAGATGGACGTGATGAGGATGTTCCAGGTGAAGATCGGCATCCGGAACATCGTCATCCCGGGTGCGCGCATGCACACCACGGTGGTGATCATGTTGACCCCGCCCAGGATGGTGCCCAGACCGGCGACCGCCAGACCCAGGATCCACAGGTCACCGCCGGCGCCCGGGGAGTGGATGGCGTTGCTGAGCGGCGCGTACGCCGTCCAGCCGAAGTCCGCCGCACCACCGGGAGTGATGAAGCCGGAGATCGCGATGAGCCCACCGAAGAGAAACAGCCAGTACGAGAATGCGTTCAGCCGCGGAAACGCCACGTCGGGCGCACCGATCTGCAGCGGCAGCACCAGGTTGGCGAACCCGAACACGACCGGGGTGGCGTAGAACAGCAGCATCACCGTGCCGTGCATGGTGAACAACTGGTTGTACTGCTCGTTGGACAGGAACTGCAGCCCCGGCGTCACGAGTTCGCCGCGCATGAACAGCGCCATGAGCCCGCCGATGAAGAAGAAGACGAAGCAGGTGACGACGTACATGATGCCGATCAGCTTGTGATCGGTGGTCGTGATGAGCCGGTAGACCATCGTGCCCCGCGGGCCCACCCGGGCCGGGAAGGGGCGACGTACCTCCAGCTTCGGAACCGAGGTCACTTCTGCGGTCAAAACCCTCCCTTCGGGGCCGGACTCGTCTCACTCCATCCTAGGTAGCCCGGAAGCGAGCCGAAAGTCCTTTTGCGAACCGCGATTGCCGTTGGTGTGCCTTAGCCGGCGGTCACGGGAGCGTCGTCATCGCTGTGCATGCCGTAGGGCACCGCGGTCAGCATCGTCACGGAGAGGTCGGCCCCGCTGGGAAGCTTGAAGGTGCGCTGCTCGCCGGGGCGCGCCCCGAGGATCGCGGCGCCCAACGGCGACTCGGTGGAGTAGACCTCCATATCCCCGTGCTCGGCGCTGCGCACGCCGAGCAGGAAGGTCTCGATCTCAGCGGTGTCGTCATAGCGGACCGTGACGACCATGCCCGGTTCGGCGATGCCGTCGTCCGGTGGATCCTCGCCGACGACGGCGTTGATGAGTATCTCGTGGATCTGCCGGATTCGCGTTTGCCGGGCGCGTTTGACGGCGGTCGCGTTCGCATCCGCGTCTTCGTCGGCGACGGCGTTCGCGCAGAGTTCATTGAGGGTTACGAGTTCTTGTTGCAGCCGGTCGTAAGCGGTCGGCGACAACCAGATACGTTGCGCACTGGTCATTTTCGGTCCTTTCGTGAAATCGAGGTGGGATTCGGGCGGGCGCCGATACGGGTGCCGTCCCGTCCCACGTCATCGTCGGGCACTTCTGATCGGCGTCGAGTCCGCAGGGCCGCCGACTCGGCTGACAGGCGGATGTAGGCACGCCGGGTCATCCAGCCGCGTTCTGTGTTCGTCATGTGGGTCCTCTCGTGGAAAGCGGGTTGCCGTCAGGGGCGGGCCTCGGGCTGAGAAAGCGCCGCCCCTGACGACTCGCGACGCCCGCGAGGGCGATGCCCGCGCCGGATTCGATCGCCTTGGGGCGCGGTCTACGCGATCGCGCGCCGTAACGGATCGAAGGGCTGCAGTGCTTCGGGCTGTTTGCCGGTGGTGATCTGCTCAGCCAGGAGTCGACCGGTCACCGGACCGTGCGCCAAGCCCCACATGCCGTGCCCGCCTGCGACGTAGACGTTTCGCGACATCTCACCGATCAGGGGCCGGCCATCGGGGGTGATCGGCCGCGGACCCGCCCAGACGTCGCTGCGCTCGGCCCACCGAACTCCGTCCAGCAGTGGGCTCGCCGAGGCCACCATCGCACCCACCCGTTCAGCGGTCACCGGTTCGTGTGGGTCGCAGAGCTCCATCGTGCCCGCGACGCGCAGGGCGCCGTGGTACGGCGTACAAGCGACTCGTGCGTCCGGCAGATAGATGGGGCCGGGGATGGGGCGGTCCACCGGCACGGTGAAGGAGTAACCACGCCCGGACTCCACCGGGACGCGCAACCGGTTGCCCGTCAGCCGCGACATCCACGCGCCGGTGGCGATCACCGCGGCGTCCGCTGTCAAGTGTTTGCCGCTGTGGGGCTGCACCACCACGCGGTCACCGGAACTGAACACACCGCGCACATCGTGCGTCAAGACGGTCGCCCCACGCTCCTCGACGGCTCGGCCCATGGCCTGCACGAATCGACCGGGGTCGACGAACCGTTGGCCGTTGATGTTGATTCCGGCGGTGATCGCCGGCGACGCCAGCGGCACCTGCTCCCGCAGCGCCTCGCCGGACAACCCGGTGACGAACAGGTCCTGTCCGGCACGCTCGAGGGCACGCAGTTCACGCATCATCCTCTCGGCGTCCTCGGTGCTCCGAAAGATCGCGGTGATCGGCGCGTCGGTGACCGGTGCGTCGACCCCGTTCGCGATGAGGACGTCGAACGCCTCGATGCATTCTTCGTTGAGCGGGACGCTCGCCTCCACCGCGCGGTTCCACACCGACGACCGGCAGTTGGCGGCGAACTGGATCAAGAACAGCCACAGGGCGCTGTCGACGGTCCATGGGATCTGTACCGGGGAATTGCGGTCGCGCAGCGAGCGCATCGCGTAGCGCAGCGTCTTCGGCGAGTTCAGCGGGACCGTCAGCGCCGGCGAAACCCAACCGGCGTTACCCCATGAGGCCCCAGCGGCCACACCGCTTCGGTCCACGACGGTGACGTCGACACCGCGCTCCTGCAGGAACCACGCCGTGGACAAGCCGACGATCCCGGCGCCAACCACGATCGCAGACCGCGGTCCACCGTCAAACCGCTCGCCGACCATGGGAATACCTCCAACGCTTCAGAAAAATCCACTCGTTGATCCCATGGTGTGGGGCGAGCCTACTTTTCCAGTTGCCGCGCCGGGACAATCCGCCGCCGCGCCGTTGTGGCGATCCGACAAAGACCTGACCTGCCCGGATGGCCGCCCGTCAACGAGGCTCGTCGATCGCGGCGAGTTCGATCATCATGGCTACCCGCTTGCGCGCGTCGTCCAGCGGAAGTTCGGTGATCTCACCCATCTTGCGCAGGCGGTACCGCACGGTGTTCTCGTGGACGCCCAGGTGATGGCCCGCCCGGGCGGGGTCCCCCAACGCCTCCAGCCACGCCCTCAGCGTGGTGATGTACTCGGTGGCGTGCTCTTCGTCGTGGCGGCGCAGTTCGGCAACCGGTCCCCGGTCCGGGCTACGCCCCGAGCGCGCAGCGGTGCGGAGACGCTGCAGCAGGATCTCGTCCCAGGACTCGTCGTAGGCGGGCGGTTCTGCGGTCGGCGACCTGACCTCGTGCAGCGCCAGGCACTCGTCGGCTTCCTGTCGCGCCGCGGGCAGCTCGACAGCGGTGGCCGCCTTGCTGATGCCGGCCGGCAGGGTGACCCGCTCGGGCAGTGCCGCCCGCAAGCCTGCGACCCACTTGCGGGCGGCCGCAGCCTCCTCGCCGGGCAACAGGGTGTAGATCGTGTTGCCCGCCAGCGCACTCCGGCCCGGACGCGACCATCCGAAGCCGGCCGTCGCCCGCTCGAATGCCAGAAGCAACGCCGCATCCCGCTCGGCTCCGATGGACGCGTGCACGGCGATGACGCGCATCGGCCCCTGCAACAGGCCGAGTCTGCTGGCCGAGGCCGCGGCGTCGGCGGTGCCGTCCAGTAGCCGAAGCACCAACTCGGATTCGACCTGGCGCTCCAGGTCCGCGCTGGCACGGGACCGCAACAGATGCAGCGCCACCGTGCGGGCACCGCGCGCCAGCGCCGTGCGTTCGGGTTCCACCAACGGCTTCGGACAGGACACCCACACCGACCCCAGGCGTTCCCGCCCGGCCCGCACCGCGACAACCATGCGACCGGACAGCCCCTGTTCGGAATCCGGCGCCAAGAACAGCGGTTCATCGGAGGACGCGAGGTGGGTGAACACGCCTTGCGAATCGAAGAATTGCCGCAACCACTCGGGCGCCTGCCTGCTCATGATCGTCGCGACCCGCGCCGGGTCTTCGTTCTCCTGCATCGTCGAGTAGGCGAGCACGCGCGACAGCGGGTCCTCGATGATCACCGCGCCGCCCGTCGTTTCGGCAAGGCTGTCGGCGAGTGCGAACAAATCGGTTGGGCCGCGGCCGGATTCCGTTTCGCGGCCCTCCAGCACCAATCCGTAGACGATAGCTGCGAGCTCGCTCCAGGACAGCGTCTGATCGACGACCATCACCGCGACGCCCTCGACCATCCCGGCGAAAGTGGTGTCGTCGTCACCGTCGCGAAGTAGCACCACCACCGCACGCGCGGCGACCGCCCACCGCAACGCCTCGTTGACCGTTCGCGCCCCGATCGCCAACAGCACGTCACCGGTGACGGTGCGAGTGCCGGCGATCTCGTGCATCACCACGCTGCCCAGCTCCCTGGAGCGCGGGATCGGACAGAAGCGCAGGCGCACGCCGTAGCTCCCCAGCACGTTGACCAGCCGATCCAAGGTGACCACGAGCCTGACGTTACCGCCGTCCCAGAAGGGTCTGGTCGGCTGTTTGCCAAAACGTCACGGCAGGCCTGTGAGGACGTCTCTGCTTGAGAGGCCGGTCCACGCAGCCCCGTTGTGGCTCAACGCCTTTGCGCTCATCGGCGCACGGCGGCCGCGGGGGCGAGACGGGCCACCCCGCGCAGGAGCCACGGTGCGCGCCTGGCCACTGCCTCCACAACGTGGTCCGAGCGGCGCATCGCGGTCAGACGGTCAGGAGTGGGCATTGATGCCAGTTCGGCCTCGGGTGATCCCGCCCGCGGACCGTGGCGGTCGACCGCCAGGAGTTCCCATGTGCCGGGCACGCCCCGCAGTTCGACACAGCCGCGGGCCTGGAAGCCCGTGCCAGAGCCGACGACCAGGTCGCGCACGGTGCGGGAGACGAGAATTTCACCGACGCCGGCCTGGCCGAGGATCCGCGCCGCGATGTGAACGGCGAGCCCACCGATGTCGTTGTCGAGGAGCTCGCACTCGCCGGTGTGGATGCCGGCGCGGATCTCGATACCCAGCGTCTCGGCGTCAGCGCGCAGCGTCTCGGCGCAGCGGATGGCCTGTGTCGGACCGTCGAACGTGGCGAGGTGGCCATCGCCGGTGCTCTTGACCACCGTGCCGGCGAAACGTTCGGTGAGCTCGGTGGTGATCTCACCGAAGCGGTGCAGCACCGCGCGCCATCGCTCGTCCCCAGTCGCCGCGGCGTGTTGCGTCGACGCGACGATGTCGGTGAACAACACCGTGCGCAGGGCGCGATGCGACTGCGCAGGCGCGGCCTGGCTACCGGTGAGGAACTTCTCGATCCCGGTCAGGATCTTGTCGGGCTCGGTCAAGAACGGGGCGTGATCCACCCCGCCGACCTCCAGGTAGTGGGCGCCAGGAATGTGGTCGGCGAGGTACCGGCCGCCCTGCACTGGGACCGCCGGGTCGTCGCGGGAATGGATGACCAGGGTCGGCACGGTGACCGTTGGCAGTATCGGGCGTACGTCGGTCAGAAACGCGGCTTCGAAGGACGCCCGCGCCATTCCCGGGCTCGCGCTCATCCGCTCCAGCATTGCGAGCTGGCGGATCGACCGGACCGACGGCGCGCTGATACTGGCTGCCACACCGCTGCCCCACCCCCAGCGAATGGCGCGGCAGGCTTCCAACCAGCGGGCGAGCTGTTCGATCGACGGCGTGTAGTCCTCGCCCACCTGGGCGAGGTAGCGCGCCCGCAACTCGGACGGGTCGCGATCGATGTCGTCCCACTCGCCGGGGTTGAACGCGTATGTGGCGCAGAGGATCAGCGCCCGTACCCGTTCCGGTCGTGTCGCCGCGAACATCATGCATGCCGGTCCACCGTCGCTCAGACCGGAGACGACGGCCTGTGTGAAACCCACGGCGTCCATGACAGCCTCGATTTCGGCCGCTCGATCCTCCAGTGTGCGAACTTTCGGCACCGGGTCCGACAGGCCGACTCCGGCCTTGTCGAACAGCGCTACGCGACAGAACGTGGCGAGTTGCTCGACGAACGCCTTGAATTCGGGAAGGGTCCAGGCCAACTCGATGTGGCTGACGAACGGCATGACGACGACGAGTTCGATCGGCCCGTCGCCGAACACCTGATACGCCAGGCTGAGATCGCCGCACTTTGCGTACGCCGTTTCCGCCACAGGCTTGACCGTAATACCTGACCGTATTAGATGCCGAGCGTTGGTCGTACCGTATCCACTGCGTCGCGGCCCGAACCCCCATCGCCGGAGATCCTCCGCACCTTCACCGGCCGATCCATGGTGACATCCGCGGTTGAAGCAATGGTTTCACACGGTTAAGGGCGTTAACCGGGCTGCGGGTCAGCGCATCGGAGTTGAGTTGCCGCGGCTGTTCGGCGCGAGGCGGGCCATCCCACGCAGGAGCCACGGTGTCCGCTTCGCCATCACCGCCACCGCGCGATCCGACCGGCGCATCGCGGTTCGAGCGCCGGGGGTGGGCGTGGACACCAGTTGCGCCTCAGCCGTTCCCGCCCGCGGCCCATGGCGATCGACCGCCAGGAGTTGCCAGGTGCCCGGCACGCCGCGCAACTCGACGCTGCCGCGCTCCTCGAAGCCCGCGCCCGAGCCGACCACGAGGTCACGGACTGTACTGGAGATCAGGATTTCGCCCGCGCCGGCGTGGCCGACGATCCGCGCCGCGATGTGTACGGCAATCCCGCCGATGCGGTTGCCCCGCAATTCGCACTCGCCGGTGTGAATACCGGCACGAATATGGATACCCAATGTCTCGGCGTCAGCGCGCAAGGCCTCGGCGCATCGGATCGCCTGCGTCGGGCCCTCGAACGTGATGAGGTGGCCGTCGCCCGTGCACTCCACCACCGTGCCGCCGAATCGTTGCGTGAGTTCCGCGGTGATCTCGTCGAACCGGTGCAACACCGCACGCCATCGCTCGTCTCCGGTCGCCGCGGCGTGTCGCGTGGAGGCGACCATGTCGGTGAACAGCACGGTACGCAGAGCGCGACGCGACAGAGAGGGCGCGGCATGGCTGCCGGTGAGGAACTCCTCGACCTCGGTCAAGACCCGGTCGGGATCGGCGAGCCAGGGCGCGTGGTCGCTGCCCTCGACTTCGAGCATTCGCGCACCGGGGATGTGGTCGGCGAGGTACCGGCCGCACTGGAGAGGAACAATTTCGTCGCGGGAATGGATCACTAGGGTGGGCGCGCTGATCGCCGGCAGGATGGGCCGCACATCGATCCGGAACATCGCTTCGAATGTCGCCCGCGCCATCCCCGGGCTCGCGCTCATGCGCTCGGCCATTGCAAGAAGGCGGATCGACCGGACCGACGGCAGCAGAGCCTTTGCGGCCTCGCCGCTGCCCCACGCCGAGAGGGCGGCGCGGCACCAAGCCTGCCAACGGACGAGCTGCTTCACCGAGGGTGCGTAGTCGTTACCCAACTCGCGCACCAGGCGCGCCCGCACCTCGGCCGGCTCGAGGTCCAAGTCATCCCAGCCGTCGATGAAGGCGTACGCGAAGGTACCGGTGAGGATCAACGCCCGTGTTCGCTGCGGTCGAGTGGCCGCGAAGAGGATGGAGGCCGGGCCACCCTCGCTCGCCCCGAAAAGCACCGCTCTTTCGAAGCCGACGGCGTCCATGACGCCCTCGATCTCGGCTGCCCGATCGTCCAGCGTGGGAACTCTCGGCACCGGATCCGAAAGCCCCGCCCCGGACTTGTCGAAGAGAAGGACGCGACAGAACGTGGAAAGCCGCTCGAAGAAGGCCGCGAATTCGGGCATGGTCCAGTACAGCTCGATGTGGCTGGCGAACGAGCCGGCGACGACGAGTTCGATCGGCCCGTCGCCGAACACCTGATACGCCAGGCTGAGATCGCCGCACTTTGCGTACGCCGTTTCCGGCATTGCATGAGCGTATCTATCCCGCGCGCTGATCGTTTCCTATTCGCGCTGGTTGGTCAGCCCCGTGCACGTGCGTCGACGAGTCACGTCATCGCCGTTTCCGGGATCGTCACAGCTAATTCGAGACGACTCCCCGCAACCCTTCCGCGCCGAAGACAGGTTCGAGCATCGACGAATAGTCCGGTCCGCGGCGCACCAGCTGTCCGCCGTCGACGTTGATGACCTGGCCGGTGATGAAACTGGCCGCATCGCTGAGCAGGAACAGCGATGCGTTCGCGATGTCCTCGACCTCACCAGGCCGGGGCAACGGCGTGCACGCCGCGTAATCTCCGCTCAACTCAGGCGATTCGAGCACCGGCGCGACGAGTTCGGTGCGGATGAGGCCGGGTCGGATGCAGTTCACCCGCACCCAGGAGGCGCCGAGTTCGTCGGCGGCCAACTGCATCATGTGGTCGATGCCGGCCTTGGACACGCCGTAGGCGCCGAACCAGCGATGGGTGTTGCTCGCCGCGATCGACGAGATGCCGACGAACGAACCGCCGCCACCACGCACCATCTCGCGCGCCGAGTGCTTGAGCACGTACATGGTGCCGTTGATGTTGAGGTCGACCGTGCGTCGCCACAGCTCTGAGTCGATCTGTGTGATGGGACCGATCGTCTCGCTCCCGCCGGCACAATGCACGACGCCGTACAGCCGGCCGGTCCACGCCGTGGTCGCCGCGACGACGCGGGCCACCTCGTCCTCGTTCGTCACGTCGGCGGGCTCGTAGCGCACCGAACCGGATCCGCCCCGCGCCTTGATCTCGTCGGCGGCGTTGGAGAGCTTGTCGGCGTTGCGGCCGACGAGCATCGCGGCACCGCCGGCAGCCACCACCGCGGCCGCAACGCCCTTGCCGATCCCGCTGCCGCCGCCGGTGACCAGTACCGTCCGATCCGTCAAGGACAACTCCACCGCAGATCCCTTCGTCATCCGCTAGAACAGGTTCTAGTTATACGTCACGGCTCGTCGCGGCGAGCGGGCTTCGGTGCGCCGAGCGTCCGCCAGTCCGGCACATTCGGCGGCAGTCCGACCGGGTAGCGGTTCTCGTTGTGGGCCGCCCAATGCGCATGCCCGAGTTCATGGATGTGGAACGCGTGCCGCAGCGCCTCGGTGAAGCCCATCGCGTCCGCAGCCGCGTTCACCGAATCCTTCACGAGCAGCGCCGCCATCGTCGGACGCTCGGCAATTCGGCGGGCGAACTCGAGCGTCTTGTCCTCGAGTTCGTCGCGCGGGAAGATCTTCGACACCATGCCGAGGCGGTAGGCCTCATCGGCATCGATCGAATCACCGGTCAACAGAAGCTCTTTGGCTTTCCGCGCACCGAATTCCCATGGGTGCGCGTAATACTCCACACCCGGCATGCCCATTCGCACCCCCACCACGTCACTGAACTTCGCATCCTCGGCGGCAACGATCAGGTCGCACGCCCAGATCAGCATCAAGCCCGCCGAGATCGCGTTGCCCTGCACCTGGGCGATGGTGATCTTGCGCAGGTCCCGCCACCGACGAGTGTTCTCGAAGAAGAAGTGCCACTCCTGTAGATACGTTCGCTCGGCGATCGCCGGCACGGTGGCGCCGTGTGATCGGAACGTCGGATGTTGCGCGGGGCCCGGTTTGCGTTCCAACATCGCTTCTTCCGACCCGAGATCGTGTCCGGCCGAGAAGTTCTTTCCGCGCGCGGCCAGGATCACCACCCGCACACGGTCATCGGCCTCCGCGCGACCGAACGCCTCGTCCAACTGCACCAAAAGCGTGCGGGACTGAGCGTTCTGCGCTTCGGGCCGGTTCAGCCAGATGCGGGCGATCTGGCCGTCGTCCAAGGTTTCGTATGTCACCTGTTGCGCCGCATCGCCTGCGGCGTCGGCGCTCGTCAGATCAGGGTTCGCCATCGCGGACCACCTCGCTTTGTTGTTCGACCCACTGCACATTACGGTGCCCCGCCCACCGACCGGCGCGCCGTCAGCCGCCTGGGCCCGCTGGGGCAGCCGCACACGTCGGTCAGCTCGAGCCCATAGCGGCCCGCCGACCGTCGAAAGGCACACGGATAGTGCACGACCGACGGACCGGCTCTTAGAATCGCGGAATGTCGAATTCTTCGTTCTCGCTTCGGCGACTGGTGCTCACCGCCGCATTCATCGCGGCGGCCGCGGCTGGACCCGTACTCGGTCTGTATTCGGCTTACGAGCCGAGTGCGGCAATGGCTCAGGGCTGTCAGGGGGGCGAGGAGAACGACCAGTTCACGATGACGTGCGTGCCGTTCTTGGTGCCGGTTTCGCCGCCGTTGTTCCAGACCACCGCGGCCAACCCGGACGTTCCCGAAATCCAAGGTATCCCCTGCATCGGGCACAATGCCGGAGGTTGTATGGGTTTGGCTGAGGACGAAGCCGCGGTGGGCCCCGCCGCGCAACCGCGTTCCTCCATCAGCGCCAGCCCGTAACCGTGCTGGCGGGGAATTTGTGAAGCTGTGCAGAAGGCCGCCGGCTTCCATAGAATCGTGCCGACGGCACGGTTGATCACAACAGAAAGCGCGACGATGGCGACCTTGAAGTTCTCTGCACCACGACTGGTTCTTGCCGGTGGCTTTGCGGTTGCGATCGCCGCGGCGCCGGCGGTCGCTGTGTTCGCAGCGCCGACCGCCCCGGTGACGCCGCTGGCGCAGAGCTGCCCCGGTGGCGAAGAGCCCGACCAGTTCACCGGCGTCTGCGTCCCCCATACCGTGCCGAACGCCGGGGCGACGTTCACCACGCAGCCCGGCAACCCCGACGTACCGGAGGTCATGGGCCTGCCCTGCATCGGCCACAACCAGGGTGGCTGCATCGGTCTGGCCGAGGAGGCCCAGGCCCAGACGGTGGCGCCGCCTCCGGCCCCCGTTTTCAGTCACAGTCCCTAGACAGCGGCGTTGACGGCCCGAACCGGTGGCGCTTTCGCCTACAGTTGACGTATGCCTGCCAAATCAGATCCCGCCGAGCTCGGCGACGTCGAACCGCTCGCCGACAGCACTGCCCGCCAGGCGCGGCGCGTGGTCGCCGCGTACGCGAAAGACGCCGAGGAATGCCGGGTGTTTCTGTCGATGCTCGGCATTGGGCCGTCGAAGCTCGAGGCGTAAGTGAGTCCGGGGGGCGGTCCGCGGGCCGGCTCCGGTAACGCCGAGTTCGTGGTGGTGGCCAACCGGCTGCCGATCGACATGGAGCGCCTGCCCGACGGCAGCACCACCTGGAAGAGAAGTCCCGGCGGGTTGGTGACGGCTCTGGAACCGCTGCTGCGCCGTCGGCGGGGCGCGTGGATCGGTTGGCCCGGTTTACCCGACGCCGACGATGAGCCGATCCAGCAGGACGACATGACGCTCTGCCCGGTCAAGCTGTCCGCCGATGACGTCGCCGAGTACTACGAAGGCTTCTCCAACGCGACGCTGTGGCCGCTCTACCACGACGTGATCGTCAAGCCGATCTACCACCGCGAGTGGTGGGACACCTACGTCGAGGTGAACCGGCGGTTCGCGGAAACCACCGCGAAGCACGCCGCACAGGACGCGACCGTCTGGGTCCAGGATTACCAGCTGCAGTTGGTTCCCAAGATGTTGCGCACGCTGCGCCCGGACCTGACCATCGGCTTCTTCCTGCACATCCCGTTCCCGCCGGTCGAGTTGTTCATGCAGATGCCATGGCGCACCGAGATCATCGAAGGCTTGCTCGGCGCAGACCTCGTCGGCTTCCACCTGCCTGGCGGTGCGCAGAACTTCCTCATCCTGGCGCGACGGCTGGTGGGCGCCAACACCTCCCGTGCGACGATCGGCGTCCGCTCGCGGTTCGGTGAGATCGATGTCGGCTTCCGCACCGTGAAGGTCGGCGCCTTTCCGATCTCCATCGACTCGACGGCTCTCGACCAGCAGGCGCGCTCCCGGTCGATTCGACAGCGCGCCAAGGAGATTCGCGACGAACTGGGCCATCCCCGCAAGATCCTGCTGGGTGTCGACCGGCTGGACTACACGAAGGGCATCGACGTCCGGCTCAGGGCATTCACCGAACTGCTCGCGGAGGGCCGGGTCAACCGCGAGGACACTGTGTTCGTCCAGCTTGCGACACCGAGTCGGGAGCGGGTCGAGAGCTACATCGAGATGCGCCAGGACATCGAACGCCAAGTCGGCCATATCAACGGCGAGTACGGCGAGGTAGGCCATCCCATCGTGCACTACCTGCACCGACCGGTGCCGCGCGAGGAGTTGATCGCGTTCTTCGTCGCGGCAGACGTCATGCTGGTGACCCCGTTGCGCGACGGGATGAACCTCGTCGCCAAGGAGTACGTCGCGTGCCGCAGTGACTTGGGCGGCGCACTGGTGCTCAGCGAGTTCACCGGCGCCGCAGCGGAATTACGCCAGGCCTACCTCGCCAACCCGCATCACCTCGAGGGTGTCAAGGACGCCATCGAGGCCGCGCTGAACCAGTCGCCGGACGAGGGCAGGCGGCGGATGCGGGCGCTGCGCCGGCAGGTGCTGGCGCACGACGTCGACCGCTGGGCGCGGGCTTTCCTCGAGGCGCTCACCTCGCCGGAGTTCACCGGCGAGGAACCGGCTTCGGCTAAATCGGAGTGATGTACTGGATCAGCCACTTGTCGTCGACCTTCTGATAGTCGACACGCAAGCGGCTGCCGTCGTATATCGGCTCCTTGGACTTGTCGGTGACCGTGCGGTTGAGATACACCATCACCGAGGCTGATTCGCGATGTGCGGTCAGCACACCCACCCCGACCACGTGCGCTTGGCTGACCAACTGGCGCTCCCGCGCCTGCGGGATGATGTCTCTGTCGGCGCGGTCGCGGAACTCCTGGCGATAGCTCGGGGTCAGCATCGGATAGACCTCGTTGAGCGTGCGTTCGACGGTCTGATAGTCGTAGCCGAAGACCTTGGGAATCTGTTGCTCGGCCAACGGCCCGAGCTCCGCGCGCGCGGCCTGTTCGCCGCGCTGCTCGACGCGATCCCAGTACAGCCCACCGCCGACACCGGCCAACGCGACGAAGGCTGCTGCCAAAAGCACCGACAATGCAGCGACGAGACGACGCAACATCAGTTCCCGCCATCGGGGTACTTGAGGTCGTACGCCGTCATGTGACCGTTGTCGTCCTCGTGCACGATGACCCGCAACCGATACGGTTGCGACGGTTGGTTGTTGCCGTCCAGGTCCGTCACCGTGACCCGTGCCGACACCAGCACCGCCGCGTTGTTCGCGACCTCGTCGACCTTTTCCAGCGCCGCGCCGTTGATCACGGCTTCCGCGCTGGCGTTGGTGTCGCGGAACAGCAGCTTGAGGTTCTCGGTGTTGTTGCCTTCAGTCATCATCGCGCGCAGCGGTCCGCTGGTGTTGTTGACGAACCGGTCGACGCTGGCGTCGATGGTGTCCTGGTCGTAGCTGAACATGTTCACCACCAGCTGCGATGCCGTGTCGACGAAACGCTGCTCGCGCGACTGGGCCGCCTGCGCGTCCCGCTGTTGGGTGACCATCAGCGCGGTCAGCCCCGCCATCACCGCTGTCGCGACGACGGCGGCGGCCAAGAACAAGGCCGCGACCAGCTTCCGGTTCGGCTGCCTGCGCGGCGGCGCCGCCGGCCTGGCCAGCCGGACCGTGACCGGTCTGGGCGTTTCGACCCGGACAGCCGTCGCCGTCGCGCCACCGGCCGCCGGACCGGCCGCACGCGACGCGCGTCGACGCCCCCTCGGCATGGTGTCCGTCGAAGCCACGTCTTCCGTCATTACGCCTGCCTTGGAGCCAGCATCAGATCAACCCAGTTCTCTGCAGGCGCCAGTTTGTCAGTACCGGCCGCGATGACGCCAGTTCCGCCCTCGGGGTCGACGAACTTGCCGTTCTGGTCGTAGGTGGCGATGCGCGGGCCGGCCCCTGGCCCGGACGCCATCGGCGGAGCCTCCGCGGGCAGCGGCGCACCGCCAGCGGGTGGTGGCGGCGCGGGGCCCGCCGGCGGCGGGGGTGGCGTCCGGCCGTAGGGCGGCACCACGTGATCCGGAGGGCTGAAGAAGGGCCACGCCGGGGGCAGGGTCTGCTGGACCTGGTTCGGGGGCACCGGCAACGGGAACGGTGCGTGCGGAGCGGGGCCGGGGCCCGGCGGGATACCGGGCGGCAACTGCACCACCGGCGGGCCGGGATCCGGGTCCACCTGCGGCGGGATGTACGGGAACTTGTTCGGCGGCAGGATGTTCCGGCCGTCTTCAGGGGTATCGTCCTCCATCACGTCCATCGGCGTGCCGAGTGGCACCGGCGGACCCCGCCACGGGTTGTTGCCGATCGGGACGTACCCGCGGGGGTCCCGGCACAGCTGCACGGTCGGAGCGCGCTTGCCCGGGAACTCCTGACACGGATAGTTGCGCGCACCCCGCACCACGGCAGGGTCGTTCTGCGGCGTCTTGCAGTACAGGTCCTTTGGCAGCTCACGCAGCGACTCGTCGGCGGGCGAGCGCATCTCGCTGGGCGGGACGAACCCGGTCAGGCACGGCGGCGGGTCCTGCAGGTCGATCTTGAAGTCCAGCTTGCCGCCCTCGTCGGCGGGCAGGCCGCCGCCGACGGTCAGCAGGGCCGCCATCAACGCGGGGAACACCACGAGCGAGTGCTCGAGCGACTTGCGGTAGATGACGCCGATCCGCCCGAAGTTCGCGAGGTTGGCCGCCAGCACCGGGAACGACGGCCGGATGCCGCTGAACAACTCGTTGGCCTCGGCCGTCGCGCCGGGAACGGTCTGCAGCGTCGAGCGCAACTGCGGGTCGGCGTTGGCCACCTCGGTGGTGAAGCGGGCCAACCCGTCGGCCAGCGAGCGGATGTCGTCGCCGCTGCGGATCTGCGCGTCCAGGAACGGACCCGCCTGGTCGATGAGTTGGTTCACCTGCCCGTAGTTGGCGTTGGCCTCGTCGACGAGCAACCGCGCCGACTGGATCATCCGCGCCAGTTCGGGTCCGGATCCGTTGAACGCCTTGAAGGTTTCCCGCAGCAGGTCCTCGAGCCGGCTGTTGTCGACGCTGGTGACGAGATTCTGGGCCTCCTGCAGCAGGCCCGCGATGTCCTGGCCGATCGCGGTGCGATCCACCCCGATGTTGGACCCGTCGCGCAGCTTGGCGCTCGACGCGTCTTCGGGCGGCACCAGGTCGATGTACTGCTCGCCGACCGCGGACACGCTCTTGACCGTCGCGGTGACGTTCGCAGGTACCGGCGTGCCGCTGTTGAGGCGCATCTTGGCGATGACACTGTCGTCGGTGAGCCCGACCGACTCGACGCGGCCGATCGTCACCCCCCGGTACGTCACGTTGGCGTTCTCGTACAGCCCGCCGCCCGCAACGAAATTCGCGGTCACGCGGTAGGTGCCGATACCGACGGCGGCGGGCAACTGCAGGTAGAAGATCGAGATCGCGCCGACGGTCAGCACGGTGACGATCGCGAAGATCGACAGCTGGAAACGGGTGAGGCGGGACAGCATCTAGGGGCCCTCCCCGTGCTGGGTCGCCGTGCCCGGCGGGATCTTGAACGGGTCGGCGGCCTGCCCGGACAGATTCGCCAGCGAGCCCGTCATGAAGTCCGGCGGGGTGATCACCTCGTGCATCCGCTTCATGTTGGGATCGAGGCCCCACGAGGTGGTGAAGACCGACTCACCGGTGCGGCGCAAGGTCAGGTCGAAAGTGGTGTACACGTTCAGGTAGTCACCACGGACCGCATTGCGCAAGTACTTGTAGTGGAAGGGGAACGTCGGCAACAGTTCCAGGTCCTTGATGAAGTAATCGGCATTGTCGTTGAACGCCTTGATCACCGGGTAGAGGTCCTTGAAGTCGGCCGCGAAGTCGTCCTTGGTCTGCTCCAGGATGCGCGATGCGACCGTCGCGAAGCTGCGCAGCGCGGTGAACGCGTCGACGATGTTGGCGCGGTTGTCGTTGAGCACCTTCAGCGCCTCGGGCAGGCTGTCCAGTGTGCGGCCGAGGCTGTCTTTGCTGCGGGCGAGGATGCCGGCGAACCGGTCCAGACCCTCCATCGCCGCGATGATGTCGTTCGTCTGCCGGTCCAGCGAACCAGTCAGCTCGGCAAGCCGGGGAACCAGGTCTTTGAACTGGCCCTGCCGCCCCGCGATCGCGTTGTAGGTCTCGTCGGTGATGTCCTGCAGCGCACCGAGATTGCCCTTGTTGACCACGACACCGAGCGAGGCCAGGACCTCTTCGGTGGTCGGATAGCGACCGGTGCGGTCGAGCGGGATGTGCGAGCCGTTCGTCAGCTCTCCGACGCCCGGGCCGTCGGCGGGTGAGGACAGTTCGATGTGCTGCGAGCCGAGCAGAGAGGTTTGGGCCACCTTCGCGGTGGCGTTCTCCGGCAGGTTGACGTTGCCGTCCAGCGACAGCTGAACCGCGGCGTAGAACGTACCGTCGTCGCGTTGCACCGCCTCGATTCCCGAAACACTCCCCACGGTGACGTCATCGACCATCACCGGCGAGTTCTGCGGGAGCGTCGACACATCGGGCAATTCCACGGTGATCTTGTACGAACCGGCGCCGTGTCCGGCGGTACCGGGCATGTTGAGCGAGTTCAGCCCGCCGAACGAGCAGCCCGCCAACAGCACGGCCAGCGACGGGATCGCGAGCACCTTGCGGATCATGAGCCACCCCCGTCGGCCGGCAGGGGCACGGGCTCGGGTGCGGGCGCCGGCGCGTCGGCGTTGGGACCGCCGGCGTGCGAGGTCCCCTCCGGCGCGGGCGGCACAAGCAGCGAGCTCAGATCCATGTCCGCCGAAACCTGCGGCGGGTTCACGCCCGGCGCCGGTTGCCATTGCAGGTACGGCACCGGCGTCCTGGCCTTCGCCTCCGTTTCCGGGGTGTCGTAGATGACCTGTCCCTTGTACGCGGTGATGCTGTTGATCGGGTGGAACAGCACGGGTGGGAAGTTCATCGCGATGCGCTTGAAGACCGGGCCCATGCGCTGGCGGCAGATCTCGGTTCGCTTGAAGTTCTCCGGGGTCGGGGCCGCCTCGAACGCGCCGCCGCAGATGAACTGCACCGGGTTGGCGAAGTTCGGCAGCGTCAGCAGGCCACCCACGGTGCCCTGGGCCGGGTTGTAGATGTTGTAGAAGTTGGACAGGCCGTTGGGCGTGATGTGCAGGATCTGCTCGATGTCGTCGCTGCGCTCGGTCAGGATGCTGGTGAAGTCGGTGAGCTTGTTCACCTGCTCGATCAGCGCCCCGTTGCTCTCGTTGAGGAATCCCCGGACGTCGGCCAGCGCCTGGTTGAGCGTGCCCAGCGTGTTGTCGAGATCGGCCGAACTGTCCGCCAGCACTTGCGATACCGAGGCGACGTGGTTGGAGAACTGCACGATCTGCTCGTTGCTGTTCGACAGCGCGTTGATCAACACCTGCAGGTTGCGGATGGTGCCGAAGAGATCGGTGCGCGAGTCGCCAAGCCGGCCCGCGGTCTGCGAAAGTTCGCGCAGCGCTTGGCGGAACGAGTCACCGTTGCCGTCGAAAGTGTCCGCGGCCTGGTTCACGACCGCGGCCAGCGGCCCCTCCACCGACCCCGGCTTCGGTCCGAGTTGTGCGCTCAACTGGGTGAGCTGCTCTTTGACCTCGTCCCACTCGACCGGCACCGCGGTGCGGTCCAGGCCGATCTCTGCGCCGTCGGCCATCGCCGTGCCCCCGGTGTAGGCAGGCGTGAGCTGAACGAACCTGGCGGCCACCAGGTTCGGCGCGATCACGAGCGCCTTCGCGTCGGCAGGCACCTGTACGCCGTGGTCCAGCGTCATGGTGACCTTCACGTCGCCGGCTCGCGGTTCGATCGAGTCGATCGTCCCGACCGGCACTCCGACGATGCGGACGTCGTCTCCCGGGTAGAGCCCCACCGCGGAGGTGAAGTAGGCGGTCAGCTTGTTGCCGACCCGCGTCGGCCACACCAGGTACACGCCCACGGCCAGCGTGACCACCAGCACAGCGGCCAGCGTCGGCCGCAGCCACCGGCTGCGGGTCAGGGTCGAAGTGGTCTGCGTCATGGCGACTTCGGCCTAATGATCAGGCGCTCGGAGATGTACCCGCGCAGCATGTCGGCGAGGCTGTCCGGCAGCTTGCCGGGCTGGAAGTAGACGTCGAGGAGCACCTCGGCGATCGGTGCCGGCGGCAAACCGTAGAGGTTGATCTGGAAGCCGGGACCCGACCCGACCACCTCGCCCAGTGCGGTGGCGTAGGGCGGCAGCCGTTCGAGCGCCTCGCTGATGTGTTCGCGACGCTCGAGAAGGTTGTCCATCACCAGGTTCAGCTTCTCCAGCGCGGGCTTGAACTCGCGGCGATTGTCGGCGACGAAACCGGAAATCTGTTGTGACACGTCGTCGATACCCGCGATGAGATTGCTCAGCGCCTGGCGCCGCTCGTCGAGGGCGGCGAACAGGAGGTTGCCGTCGACGATCAGCTGATTCACCTGGCCGGCGCGTTGCGCCAGGGTGTCGGAGACCCGCTTGGCATGTCCCAGCAGTTGTTTGAGCGCCTCGTCCCGCTTGTTGAGGCTGCGCGACAAATTCGCCACCCCGTCCAGCGCACCGCGAAGCTGCGGTGTGGCCTCCCGCAGCGAGTCGGTCAGCGTCGCAAGCGCCTGCTCGAACCGGGGCTTGTCCAGCTCGCTGGCGTTCTCGCCCAGGTCCTGCAGCGCCGTGTTCAACGTATACGGGGTCGTGGTGCGGCCCAGCGGGATGACCGTCGATTCGCCGCCGCCTCGCGGTGTCACCGCCAGCGACTTCTCGCCGAGGACCGTGTCGGTCTTGATCGCGACCATGGACTGATCGCCGATCTTGACGTCGCGGTCGACGGTGAACGTCACCTTCGCGGTGTCTCCGGCCAATTCGACGCCGGTGACCTTGCCGACACTGATTCCCGACACGTTGACGCCGCTGCCGGGCGTGATGCCACCCGCGTCGGTGAAGTACGCCTCGTAGGGCTTGCCCTGCGGGAAGAACGGCAGGGTGCTGTAGCCGAACGACACCAGCACCAGGCACACCACCAGGAAGATGCCGAAGATGCCGGTGCGCAACGGATTCGAATCATCGGGTCTACTCGACATTCGGCGCACACCTCCCCTTTGACGGGTCCGGCGGACCACCCAGCGGGATCAGGATGTCGCTGCCCGCCGGACCGTTGATCTTCAGTCGCGTCGAGCAGTAGAAGATGTTGAAGAACGAACCGTAGGCGCCAAGAGCGTTGAGCCGCAGATAGTTTTCGGCCAGCGGCTCGATCACCTTGTTGACGTCGGCCTTGCGCTCGTCCAGCCGCTGCGCCAGGGGCCGCGCGTTCTCGATGACACCCTGCACCGGCCTGCGGGACTTCTGCAGCATGTCGGTGAGGTCGTTCTCCGCCGATGCGAGCGGACCGATGGCGCCGGCGATCGGATCGCGTCCCTCGGCCAGGCCCGTGATGAGCTTCTGCAGTTGGTCGACGCTGGCGTCGAACTGCGCGCCCTTCTCGTCGACGGCGCCGAGCACGGTGTTGAGGTGGCTGATGACATCGCCGATGAGCTGGTCCCTGGCCGCGAGGTTCTGGGTGAATGCGCTGGTGGTGGACAACAGATTCGACAGCGCACCGCCCTGGCCCTGCAACAACTCGATGACCGCGTTGCTGACCTCGTTGACCTTCTGGCCGTCGAGGCCCTTGAGCACCGGCTTCAGGCCGCCGAGTAGCGCGTCGAGATCGAGCGCCGGCGCCGTGTTCTCCTTCGGGATCGTGCTGCCCGGCGGTAGCTTCCGCAGGTCGCCCGGGCCCGAGGTGATCTCCAGGTACCGGTCCCCCACCAGGTTCTCGTACCGCACCACCGCGCGCGTCGAGGTGTAGAGCTGGTAGCGGTCGTCGACGTCGAAGGCGACGTCGACCGTGTTGTCGGGGTTGAGCTTCACGTCGCCCACGGTGCCGACCGGCACGCCGGCGATCCGCACGTCCTGGCCCGCCTTCAACCGGGAGGCGTCGGTGAAGGTCGCGTGATACCCCTTCTCCGCGGTGAACCGGAACTCGCCGAACACCACGACCAGCCCCGCAGCCACCAACACCATGACCACGGTGAAGATGCTGACGTTGACCAACGTCTTGTCGACCCGCATTAGAAGTCGTCCCGTTCTGCGAACGCCCCGTTGAACAGCCACTGCAGAGTCGATGGCGCGTCGAACTGCAGCTCCGTATTCGGCTCGTACGGGACATACGCGTTGTCGGTGACCAGGAACGGGGTGCGATACCACGATCCGCCGAACTGCTTGCTCGGAACATCCGGCAGGCCACGGCAATTCGGACCGCCGGTGGCGTTGACGATGGGCAGGCTCTCGGGATACGTGTAACCCGGTGAGCCGGGCAAGAAGTTCGACGCGACGAACAGACCGGGGCGGATGCCTCCGATGACCGGGGCGAACCGGTCGACCGCCAGCGCGGTGCCCTTCAGCAGGCAGCCGAACTCCGGTGAATACTCGCCGGCCACCTTCAGCGGCGCCCGCAGCCGTTGGATCGCAGCGATGTAGTCGTCCTCGGCCGGTTCGAGGGTGGCGGTACCGTTGTCGGCGAGCCCGATCGCAGCCAACAGCGTCGCGTTGAGGTTGTCCTTCTCGTCGACGATCGTGTCGCTGATCGCGGGGGCATTGTCGAGGATGCGCGCCAGGTCGGGTCCGGCGTCGCCGTAGATGTCGGCCACCACGGCGGTCTTGCGCAGATCCTCCTGCAGGGTCGGCAGCTTCGGATTGAGTTGCTGCAGATAGTAGTTCAGACCTGCCAGCGTGGCCCCCAGATCGTCGCCGTTGCCGCGCAGACCTTCTCCCAACGCGCTGAGGGTGGCGTTCAGGTTGACCGGGTCGATCTTGTCGAGCACGTCGGACAACGTCTGGAACAGCGTGTTGACCTCCAACTGCACATCCTTGGCGGCAACAGTGGCGCCGGGCTTCAGCGGCCGTCCCGACGGCTCGGCGGGCGGAAGGAACTCGACGGACTTGGCACCGAAAACCGTTGTGCTGCCGATGCGCACACCGGCGTTGGACGGGATGTAGCGCATTTCGCCACGGTTGATGGCCAGTGTCAGTTTGGCTTCGTTCCCGGCGTATTCGATCGACTTGACCTTGCCGACCTGGACCCCCCGGTATTTGACCTTGGCGTCTCGTTCCATGACCAGACCCGCGCGCGGAGAAGTCACGCTGACGGTGTCTACCGGAGTGAAGGCCGCGGTGTACGCCAGGTAGGTGAACACGGTCGCGGCCAGCAGGATCGCGGCCAGGATCGCCGCGGCGATCCTCACATGGCTGCGCTTGGCCTCACCGTCTGACATCGTCCCGACCTACCCGGAGAGGTTGAAGTTGCCGGACGCGCCGTAGACGGCGAGCGAGATGAACAGGGTGATGGTGACGACGACGATGAGCGAGGTCCGTACCGCCTGCCCCACCGCGACGCCGACACCGACGGGGCCGCCGGAGGCGTTGTAGCCGTAGTAGGTGTGCACCAGCATGACCGCGATCGCCATGACGATCGCCTGGAGGAACGACCACAGCAGATCCGTCGGCACCAGGAAGGTGTCGAAGTAGTGGTCGTACAACCCGGCCGACTGATTGTTGATGAACACCGTGGTGAACCGGGCGGCGAAGAACGCGGCCAACACAGACAGCGAGTACAGCGGGATGATCGCGACCATCCCGGCCATCAGGCGGGTGGAGACCAGGTACGACACGGAGTGCACTGCCATCGACTCCACGGCGTCGATCTCCTCGGACACCCGCATGGCGCCGAGTTGGGCGGTGGTACCCGCGCCGATCGTCGCCGCCAACGCGATGCCCGCGATCACCGGGGCGACGATGCGGACGTTGAGGAAGGCCGACAGGAACCCGGTCAGCGCCTCGATGCCGATGTTACCCAACGACGAGTAGCCCTGAACGGCAATGACGCCGCCCGACGCCAAGGTCAAAAACGCGGCGACGCCGACGGTGCCACCGATCATCACCAGCGCGCCGGTGCCCATCGTCATCTCGGCGATGTTGCGGATGGTCTCCTTGCGGTACCGCCTGACGGCGTTGGGCAGATACCGCATCGTCTCGCCGTAGAAGAGCGCCTGTTCACCGATGCCGTCGACGACCTTGGGCACACCGCTGAACAAGCGGCGGAATCGGACCGTGCCGTCGTAACTCATGGTCGTCTCTTCTTCGCGCAAGCGCTCATCAATCGTCTCTTCTTCGCGCAAGCGCTCATCAATCGTCTCTTCTTCGCGCAAGCGCTCATCATCGGTCCAGCACCCTCACCCCGACCGCGGTCATCACCACGTTGATGACGAACAGGCAGATGAACGCGTAGACGACGGTTTCGTTGACCGCGATGCCGACGCCCTTGGGACCACCCTTCACCGTCAAGCCGCGGTAACAGCCCACCAGGCCGGCCACCACCCCGAACAGCAAAGCCTTGATCTCCGCCATCACCAGCTCGCCCAGACCCGTCAGGACCGTCAGCCCATTGATGAAGGCGCCCGGGTTGACGCCCTGCAGGAAGACCGAGAACACGTAGCCCCCGGACAGGCCGATGAGGCACACCAGACCGTTCAGCATCAGCGCGACGAACGTCGAGGCGAGGACGCGTGGCACCACCAACCGCTGAATCGGGTCGATGCCCAACACGCGCATCGCGTCGATCTCCTCGCGGATGGTGCGTGCGCCGAGGTCCGCACAGATGGCGGTCGCGCCGGCGCCCGCCACCACCAGCACGGTCACCACGGGCCCGAGCTGAGTGATGGTGCCGAATGCGGTGCCCGCCCCGGACAGGTCGGCCGCACCGATTTCGCGAAGCAGGATATTGAGGGTGAAAGCGACCAGCACGGTGAACGGGATGGCCACCAGCAGCGTCGGAACCAGCGAGACGCGTGCGATCATCCAGGTCTGGTCGAGGAACTCCCGGAACTGAAACGGCCGCCGAAAGGTCTTGGCGAACGTATCGAAGGACATTTCGACGAACCCGCCCACGGCCCGAGCCGGAGCCGCGAGCTGTTCGATCAACCTTGGCTCCGTTCTCGGGGGGCGGGATGTTCGGCGCGCAGTGGTCGTGGCGAAGAGGTGAAACCCGTTGTCACGGCGGGTTTCAGACCCCTTGGCTAAGCGTTGCTCTCGATGAGCCGGATCATACTAACTAGAACACGTTCGCAGTGTCAAAGGACCTTTATTAGAGTTCAAATTGTGACTTTTGCGCAGGTCAAGACAGGTGTGATCTAGCTCATTCTAGAACGTGTTCTAGTAACGCAAAGCCCTGACGAGTACGGTCGAAAGTCTTGCTAGTTCATCAGCGCGGTCGCCGAGAAACTCTTCTGCGGATCCCGCTCAGCAAAGTACCCCCGAAGTGTCTCGGACAGCTCCGAGGGATCCCAGGCGTCGGATTCGGCGCTGAATTGCGCCTCGGCCGTCGGCGCTGCCACCAGTGTCACCGTTGGACCGTAGACGATGAACAGCTGCCCGTTAACCCCTTCGGCCGCGGGCGAGGCCAGGAAACGGACCAAGTTCACGACATGCTCGGGCGACAGCGGGTCGATCTGCCCCTCCGCCAACTCCGGCTCTTCGCCGAACACGCCCGCGGTCATCGCGGTCCTAGCGCGCGGCGCGATGGCGTTGGCCCGCACACCGTAGCGTTCGAGCGCCCGCGCCATCGACAGCGTCAGCGCGGTGATGCCCGCCTTGGCCGCGCCGTAGTTGGCCTGGCCGACCGGGCCTACCAGCCCGGCTTCCGAGGACGTGTTGATGACCCGGCCGTAGACCTGGCCGGCCCCATCTGCTCCGTTTTCCTTCGCTTTCGCCCGCCAGTACGTGGCGGCGTTGCGGGTCAGCAGGAAGTGTCCGCGCAGATGCACGGCGATCACCGCGTCCCAGTCCTCGTCGGACATGTTGAACAACATGCGATCGCGGGTGATGCCGGCATTGTTGACGACGATGCCGAGGCCGCCGAGGCCCTCGGCGGTCACGACCAGTTCGTCGGCCGTCGACCGCTCGCTGATGTCACCCGCGACCGCGACGCCCTTGGCTCCTGCGGCGGAGATCTCGTCGAGCACGTCGGACTTGTCCAACGCGGCGGCGATGTCGTTGACGACGACGGTGGCTCCCGCCCGGGCGAGGCCGATTGCCTCGGCACGGCCCAACCCGGCAGCCGCGCCGGTCACCACCGCAACGCGGCCGGACAGGTCATTGGGGTCTGTGCTCATGCCACTCCTCGAACGCCCGGTTTCGTCCTCAATTTATGAATACCTCTAGTCTCGGCGATTCAGGGCAGCGCGCGGACACTCCGTGATCGCCTGCTCGGCCAGGTCCTCCTGGTCGGCAGGCACGGGATCGGCCTTCACCACCGCATAATCCTCGTCATCGAGAGCGAACAGGTCGGGCGCGATTCCCACGCAGACGGCGTTGCCCTCGCACCGGTCACGGTCCACTTCCACCCTCATCACAACCTCCTCGCGGTCAGAGCTGCTCCGAGCCCAGTGTGTCACCGGCCTGGACCCCAAGACTAGAACGTGTTACAACCGGGGGTGAATCGGGGCTGCCCCCCGGTGTGCCACTTCGTGCCTCTACAGAAGTTAGGACAAGGCGATGCGGATCGGCTACACCCCAGAGCAAGATGAGCTGCGCCGCGAGCTGCGCTCCTACTTCAGCAAGCTGATGACGCCTGAACGCGCGGAGGCGCTGGCATCCAACGACGGGGAGATGGGGCGCGGCAACGTCTACCGCGAAACCGTCGCGCAGATGGGCAAGGACGGCTGGCTGACGTTGTCGTGGCCCAAGGAGTTCGGCGGCCAGGAGCGTCCGCCCATCGATGGTCTGATCTTCAACGACGAGGCCGCGATCGCGAATGTGCCCGTCCCGTTCCTGACCATCAACAGCGTGGCGCCGACCATCATGGCGTTCGGCACCGACGAGCAGAAGAAGTTCTTCCTGCCCAGGATCGCGTCGGGTGATCTGCACTTCTCGATCGGCTATTCGGAACCGGGCGCGGGCACCGATCTCGCGTCGCTGCGCACCACCGCGGTCCGGGATGACTCAGGCACCGGGGACTACGTGATCAACGGCCAGAAGATGTGGACGAGCCTCATCGCCTACGCGGACTACGTCTGGCTGGCCGCGCGCACGAACCCCGAGGCCAAGAAGCACCGGGGAATCTCGATGCTGATCGTGCCCACCACCGCGGAGGGCTTCTCCTGGACGCCGGTGCACACCATGGCCGGCGTCGACACCAGCGCCACGTACTACCAGGACGTGCGGGTGCCGGTGACCAACCTGGTCGGCGAGGAGAACGCCGGCTGGAAGCTGGTCACCAACCAGCTCAATCACGAGCGCGTCGCGCTGGTATCGGCGCAACCGATCTTCCTGGCGCTCAACGGCGTTCGCGAGTGGGCCCAGAACACCAAGGACGTGCATGGCAACCGCCTCATCGACTCGGAGTGGGTGCAGCTCAACCTGGCCCGGGTGCACGCCAAGGCCGAGGTGCTCAAGCTGATCAACTGGGAGCTGGCGTCCACGGAGGAAGCGGCGCCGTCACCGGCGGACGCATCGGCGGCCAAGGTCTACGGCACCGAGCTGGCCACCGAGGCCTACCGTCTGCTGATGGAGGTCCTCGGCACGGCGGCCACGCTTCGCCCCGGCACGCCGGGAGCGCTGCTGCGCGGACGGGTCGAGCGGATGCACCGCAGCTGCCTCATCCTGACCTTCGGCGGCGGCACCAACGAGATTCAGCGCGACATCATCGGCATGGTCGCGCTCGGCCTGCCCCGGGTCAACCGATAGGAATCGTCATGGATTTCAAGACAACCGAAGCCTCCGAAGACCTCGGCGGGCTGGTCCGCACCATCGCCGATTCGGTCGTCACCCCGGAGCGCCAGCGCGAACTCGACGGTCTCGAGCAGAGATTCGACCATGCGCTGTGGGGCAAGCTGATCGCGGCCGACGTGCTTTCGGCCGCTTCCCCGGAGGCGTTGGGCGGCGGCGGGTTCGGCGTGTTGGAGCAGGTGGCCGTACTGGTCGCGCTCGGTAGGCAACTGTGCGCGGCGCCGTATCTCGAGTCGGTCGTGCTGGGTGCGGGCGTCCTGGCCGAGTTCGGCTCCGGCGCGCTGCAACAGGAGTGGGCGGTGCCCGCGGTCAAGGGCGACAAGGTCCTCACCGTCGCGCTCGACGGTGAGATGGGCCAAGGTCCGGTCCAGGCGCAGCCGAACGGCTCCGGCCACCGGCTCACCGGGTCTCGCACCCAGGTGCCCTACGGTCCCGTCGCCGACGCATTTCTGATCCCGGCCGAAACCGATTCGGGCACCAAGGTTTTCCTCGTCGCGGCGGGGGACGCCGGCGTGGCGATCGAGTCGTTGAGCACCACCGGCCACGGCAGCATCGGGCATCTGGAGTTGCAGGGCGTTGAGGTGGGTGCCGACCGCGTCATCGGCGACGGCTCTGTCGCCGCTTGGCTCAGTGTTCGAGCGAGCCTGGGCCGCAGCGCATTCCAGCTCGGGGTGCTCGAGCGTGCGCTGGAGCTCACCGCAGCGTACGCGCGCGAACGCGAGCAGTTCGACCGACCGATCGGCAGCTTTCAGGCGGTGTCGTCCCGGCTGGCCGACGGCTACATCGACGTCAAGGCGCTCCGGCTGACGCTGACCCAGGCGGCCTGGCGGCTGTCCGAGGGCCTTCCCGCCGAGATCGACGTCAGCACCGCGGCATTCTGGGCCGCCGACGCCGGCCACCGTGTCGCCCACACCACGGTGCACGTGCACGGTGGCGTGGGAATCGACACCGACCACCCGGTGCACCGGTACTTCCTGGCGGCCAAGCAGACGGAGTTCGCGGTCGGCGGCGCCACCGGCCAACTGTTGCGCATCGGCCGGGAACTGGCCGACACGCCCGCGTGATGTGAGCGGGCTGCCCACGGTCTCCGAACTGCTGACGCCGCTGTCCGACGTCGACGATCGCGGCGTGTATTTCGAGGAGACGTTCACCACCTGGCGTGACCATCTCCGGTACGGCGCCGCCGTCGCCGCCGCATTGCGCACGCGCCTGGATCCCGACCGGCCGCCCCACGTCGGGGTGTTGCTGCAGAACACGCCGTTCTTCTCGGCCGTGCTGGTGGCCGCGGGGTTGACGGGCATCGTGCCGGTCGGGCTCAATCCGGTCCGCCGCGGCGCGGCGCTGCAGCGCGACATCACCCATGCGGACTGTCAACTGGTACTGGCGGATTCGGCATCGCTCGAGCTGGTCGGTGATATCGGCCATGTCGACGTCGACTCGCCGCAGTGGGCGGCGGAGGTCGCGAGTTTTGCCGATCAGCCCGTCGTGGTGCGCCACGCCGATCCGGGGGACCTGTTCATGCTGATCTACACCTCGGGCACCAGCGGTGACCCGAAGGCGGTCAAGTGCAGCCAGGGCAAGGTCGCGGTCGCGGGCGTGACGATGACCCAACGCTTCGACCTCGGCCCCAGGGACGTCTGCTACGTGTCGATGCCGCTGTTCCACTCCAATGCGGTGCTGGTCGGGTGGGCCGTGGCATTGGCATCGCAAGGCTCGTTGGCGTTGCGCAGCAAGTTCTCTGCGTCACAGTTCCTACCCGACGTCCGCCGCTTCGGTGTGACGTACGCGAACTATGTGGGCAAGCCGCTGTCGTATGTCCTGGCGACACCCGAACTGCCCGACGACGCCGACAATCCGCTGCGCGCGGTGTACGGCAACGAGGGTGCGCCCGCCGATATCGAGCGGTTCGCCAAGCGGTTCGGCACGGTGGTGATGGACGGGTTCGGGTCGACCGAGGGCGGTATTGCGATCGCTCGCACCCCCGACACCCCGCCGGGTTCGTTGGGTCCGCTGCCGCCCGGGACCGAGATCGTCGACGTCGACACCGGCGAGCCCTGCCCTGCGGGTGTGACGGGCGAGCTTGTGAACGTCTCGGACGCAGGGCGATTCGAGGGTTACTACAACGATCCGCAGGCCGATGCCGAGCGGATGCGCGGCGGCATGTATCACAGCGGCGACCTGGCCTACCGCGACGAAAACGGCTACGTGTACTTCGCGGGCCGACTCGGCGACTGGATGCGTGTCGACGGCGAGAACCTCGGTTCGGCGCCCATCGAGCGGGTGCTGCTGCGGCATCCCGATGTGGTCGAGGCCGCGGCCTACGGAATCCCGGCGCCCGACATCGGCGATCAGGTGATGGCGGCGGTGACGTTGACCGACGACACCGTGTTCGACCCGGACCAGTTCCGCGAATTCCTTGCGGCACAACCCGATCTCGGGCCTAAACAGTGGCCGTCGTTCGTTCGGGTGAGCGCAGCACTGCCTCGCACGGAGACCTTCAAGGTCATCAAGCGGCAGCTGTCGGCCGAAGGCACGGACTGCGCCGATCCGGTGTATCGGATTCCGCGCTGACGGCCATCACCACTGCGTCGAACGGCTGGTCAGTTTCCGCGGATGTCGTCGAGGCGGCGCGTCGCCTCTTCGAAGCCGGAGACCAACTCGGTGATGATGTCGGCGACGGGGCGGATCTCGTTCATCCGGCCGACGATCTGGCCGACCGGCATCGCCACGGTGTCGGGATCGTCCGACTCGTTCATCCGTTGGTGCGCCTCGCTGACGAGGATGTTCTGCAGTGGCATCGGCAGCGGCTCGGGCGCATCGGGGGCATCCCAGGCATCGGTCCACTTCGTCTTCAGCAGGCGCGCAGGCTTTCCCGTATAGATGCGGCGCCGCACCGTGTCGGCCGAGGTGGCCTTCAGCAGGCCCTCCTGGATCGTCGAGACCCCGCTGGGTTTGCGGTGCCCGAGGTCGTATTCGGCAGCCGTCAGGAACGCCGAACCCATCCACACCCCCGAGGCCCCCAATGCCAGCGCCGCGGCCACCTGCCGGCCCGTTCCTATTCCACCGGCCGCCAGCACGGGGGTTTGATGGCCAAGCGCGCGCAGCCCGTCGACGATTTCCGGCCACAGCACCATCGAACCGATCTCGCCGGTGTGACCGCCCGCCTCGTGCCCCTGCGCCACCACGATGTCCACGCCGTTCTCTACATGGCGCTGAGCATGTTTGGCGCTGCCGGCCAGCGCGGCGACGGGAACACCCGCCGCATGCACCTGGTCGATGACGTCCTTCGGCGGCGAACCGAGCGCGTTGGCTATCAGCTTGATCGGGTGTTTGAGCGCGACCTCGACATGCGAGCGCGCCACCGAGTGTAGCCAGCCGAGCACGCCCTCCTTGCGTTCCTCGTCTTCGGGCAGCGGTGGAACTCCAAGGTCGACAAGCGTTTTGGTGACGAAATCGCGGTGGCTCTGCGGGATCAGCTCGTCGATGTCGACCGCGGTACCCTCCTGCGGCACCTTCGCGGGCATGACCACATCGACGCCGTAGGGCTTGCCGTCGGTGTTCTCGTCCATCCAGTCCAGGACATCGTCGAGATCGTCGGCCGAGTTGAACCGCACGCAGCCCAGCACCCCGAGCCCGCCCGCCTTGCTGACCGCGGCGGCGACCTTCTCCGACGGCGTGAAGACGAAGATCGGATATTCGATGCCGAAGCGGTCACACAGGTCGGTTCTCATCACTTCACCGCCGCGTGCTTCCCATTCACCTCGTCGGCCGGCCGTTCCTCAGTGGTGTCTTTGGCCCACCGGTAGTCGGGCTTGCCCGCGGGCGAGCGCTTGATTTTGTCGACATACCAAAGGCTGCGTGGCACCTTATATCCGGCGATCTCCTTACGCACGAACGCGTCGAGCTCGGCCAGCGTCGGGCGGGCGCCCTCGCGGGGATGCACGACGGCGGCCACGCACTGGCCGTACCGTTCGTCGGGCACACCGACCACCAAGGCGTCGAATACCGCGGGGTGGCCCTTGAGCGCGGCCTCCACCTCCTCGGGATAGACCTTCTCCCCGCCGGTGTTGATCGACACCGACCCGCGACCCAGCATCGTGACGGTGCCGTCCTCCTCGACGGTGGCGTAGTCGCCGGGGATCGCATAGCGCACGCCGTTGATCGTCCGGAAGGTCTCGGCGGTCTTCTTCTCGTCCTTGTAGTAGCCGACCGGGATACGTCCGCGCTTGGCGATGATTCCCCTTACGCCGGAGCCGGGCTTCACCTCGTTGCCCTCGTCGTCGAGCACCACCGTCTTCTTGTCGATGCTGACCCGTGGACCGCCGGTGTTCGACTGGCCCTTGGCCACGATGCTGGTGCCGCCGAACCCGGTCTCGGACGACCCGATCGAGTCGGTGATCACGCGGTTGGGCAGCAACTCGAGCAGCTTCTCCTTGATGCTGGAGCTGAACAGCGCGGCGGTGCTGGCCAACAAGAACAAGCTCGACAGGTCGTGCTCCGCGTCCTTCAGCGCGTCGAGCAGGGGTCGGCCCATCGCGTCGCCGGTGAAGAACAGCAGGTTCACCTTGTGCTTCTCGACGGTGCGCCAGACCTCGTCGGGCTCGAATTCCGGTGCCAGGACGATGGTTCCGCCGGAGAACAACGCCATCCACGTGGCCGACTGGGTTGCGCCGTGGATCATCGGCGGGATGGGGTAGCGGATCATCGGGGGGCCGGCGGCCGCCTGCTTGGCCAGGTCGTGTTCGTCCTGGAGTTCCTCACCCGTCGCAAAGTCGGTGCCGCCGAACAACACCCGATAGATGTCCTCGTGACGCCACATCACCCCCTTGGGGAAGCCTGTGGTGCCACCGGTGTAGAGCAGGTAGATGTCGTCCTCGCTGCGCGGGCCGAAATCGCGCTCGGGCGAACCCTGTTCGAGGGCCGAGTAGAACTCGACGCCGCCGTAGCGCTCGAAGTCGTCGTCGGACCCGTCCTCCACCACCAGAACGGTCTTGACGAGCGGCGTCTCGGGCAGCACATTCGCGACCCGGTCGGCATATCGGCGTTCATGCACCAGCGCCACCATGTCGGAGTTCTCGAACAGGTAGCGCAGCTCGCCCTCGACGTAGCGGAAGTTGACGTTGACCAGGATGGCGCCGGCCTTGACGACGCCGAGCATCGCGATCACGATCTCGATGCGGTTGCGGCAGTACAGCCCGACCTTGTCGTCCTTCTTGACGCCGTGGTCGATCAAGTAGTGGGCCAATCGGTTGGCCTTCTCCTCCAACTGGGCGTAGGTGAGCTGCTCGTCGCCGCAGATCAGGGCGACACGGTCTGGCACGGCGTCGATGGCGTGCTCGGCAAGGTCAGCGATGTTCAGGGCCACGGAACCTAAACTAGAACGTGTTACATTTCCAGACAAGTCTGTGGCACCGACGCTGGAAGGCGAACATCTGTGAGTGAGCCCGAGAAGGGTCCCGACGCCCTCATTGAGCAGCGCGGACACACCCTGATCCTGACCCTGAACCGGCCCGAGGCGCGCAACGCGCTGTCCACCGAGATGCTCTCGATCATGGTGGAGGCATGGGACCGCGTGGACAACGATCCCGAGATCCGCACCTGCATCCTCACCGGTGCGGGCGGCTACTTCTGTGCGGGCATGGACCTCAAGGCCGCGACGGCCAAGCCGCCGGGCGACTCGTTCTCCGACGGCAGCTACGACCCGTCGCGCATCGACGCGCTGCTGAAGGGCCGACGCCTCAAGAAGCCGTTGATCGCCGCGGTCGAGGGCCCCGCCATCGCGGGCGGCACCGAGATCCTCCAGGGCACGGACATCCGCGTCGCCGGCGAGAGCGCGAAATTCGGTATCTCCGAGGCCAAGTGGAGTCTCTACCCGATGGGCGGGTCCGCGGTCCGCCTGGTACGCCAGATCCCGTACACCATCGCGTGCGATCTGCTGCTGACCGGACGCCACATCACCGCCGCCGAGGCCAAGGAGTACGGGCTGATCGGCTACGTGGTGCCCGACGGCACCGCGCTGGACAAGGCGCTGGAGATCGCCGAGGTGATCAACAACAACGGGCCGCTGGCCGTGCAGGCGATCCTCAAGACGATCCGCGAGACCGAGGGCATGCACGAGGAAGAGGCGTTCAAGCCGGATACCGCCAACGGCATCCCGGTGTTCCTCAGCGAGGACGCCAAGGAGGGCCCGCGGGCGTTCAAGGAGAAGCGGGCCCCGAACTTCCAGATGAGATAGCTTGAGCATCGGCCGCCATTTGTGAAATCTGGGCGGTTTTCGGACCGGATTTCCGCCCACGTTTCACAAATGCGGCCCTGTCAGTGGGTGCACCCACACTCCCGGCATGACGACACCATTCATCGGCAACGAGGCGTTGGCCGCCGGCCGCCTTACTCGCCACCAATTGCGAAGTCGGTTCACCGCCGTCTACCCCGGTGTCTACGTCGAAGCAGGCACTCAACTCACCGCACGTGATCGCGCGGAGGCGGCATGGCTGTGGTCGAAGCGCCGAGGCGTGCTGGCAGGCCGGTCCGCCGCCGCGATGCACCGCACGAAGTGGCTCGACCCGTGGCTGCCCGCCGAGATTCTGCACGACAACCGCCACGCGCCCGAGCGACTCCTCGTCTGGACAGATGCCGTCGACGACGATGTCAGGACAATCGACGGAATCGCTGTCACCACGCCTGAGCGCACGGCCGTGGACATGGCCCGCCGCTATCCGTTCGATTCCGCCGTCACCGCAATCGACGCCTTAGCCAACGCCACTCGAATGAATACGTCCGACATACGGCAGCTGGCCGATAGGTACTCGGGCAGACGGGGGATTCCCCAGGCTCGCCGTGTCCTGCAACTGGTCGATCCCGGTGCGGAGTCGCCGAAGGAGTCGTCGCTGCGACTACTCGTCATCCGCCACGGGTTCCCGCCGCCCGAGACTCAGATAGCGGTTCACAACGAGTACGGCATGCTGGTCGCCGTTCTGGACATGGGCTGGCGCGATCGCAAAGTGGCGCTCGATTACGAAGGCGAACACCACCGCACACCGACCCGATTCAACACCGACATCAGGCGACACGATGAGGTCACCAGCCTTGGATGGAACGACATTCGCGTCACGTCGCTGGACACCGAAGCGGTCGTCATCAGCCGCCTGACGACAGCCTGGTACGGGAAGCGCGTCAGCCGAGCACTTTCGCCGTCGGGGTGAACACCACCGGCATCTTCTCCAGGCCGGACACGAAATTGGCGGGCCGCAATGGTAATTCGTCGTCGGAGGCCAACCGCAGATCGGGCAGCCGCTGCAGCAGTTTGGTCTGCATGATCGACAGCTCGAGGCGAGCGAGTTGGTTACCCAAGCAGAAATGTGTGCCGAAGCCGAACGCCAGGTGGTTGTTGGGATAGCGCTCGATGTCGAAGGTCTCGGGGTCCTCGAAGACCTCCTCGTCGAAGTTCGCCGACTCGAAGAGCAGGAGCATCTTTTCGCCCTCCTTGAGGGCGGTGCCGTGAAACTCGGTGTCGGCGGTGAGGGTTCGCGCCATGTTCTTCACCGGCGTCGTCCAGCGCAGCATCTCTTCGATCGCGTTGGGTAGCAACGAGACATCATCGACCAGCCGCCGATGCTGGTCCGGGTGCAACAGCAACTGCCGCGTGCCCCCGGAGAGCGTGTGGCGGGTGGTCTCGTCGCCGCCGATCAACAGCAGCAGCACCTCGGTGACGATCTGATGGTCCTCGAGCTTGCTGCCCTCCACCTCGGCGTGCACCAGCACGCTCACCAGGTCGTCGGTCGGCGTCTCCTTGCGGGCCGCGATCATGCCCATCATGTATTCGCTGTAGGCGGCGAATGCGTCCATCGTGACCTGGAACTCCTCCGGGTCCGCGGTGCTGCTGAGCGCACCGACCAGATCGTCGGACCACTTGAGGAACATCTCGCGTTCTTCGGGACGCACCCCGAGCATGTCGCCGATGACCGCCATCGGCAGCGGTGCGGCGATGTCCCAGACGAAGTCGCACTCACCGCGCTCGACAACGTTGTCGATCAGCGTGTCGCACAACGTCTCGATCGATCCCTCGAGGTCTTTGACCCGCTTGCGGGTGAACCCCGAGTTGACGAGCTTGCGCCGCAACAGATGTTGCGGATCGTCCATTTCGATCATCATCTCGACACCCGGCTGGTCGGGGCGGATACCACCGGCGTTGGAGAACAGTTCCGGATTGCGCTCGGCCTCGATCACCGCGGCATAGGTTGCGGCGGCGGCCAATCCGTTGCGATCGCGGAAGACCGGCTCGTTCTCGCGCATCCATTTGTAGACCGGCCGCGAATCGCCGGCGTAGAACGCGCCGTCGGTCAGATCGACGTCTGGTCTGGTGGTGGTCATGAGATCTCCTTCGCGTCGCCGAACGACGCCTCGACGTTGTCAGCGGAAGTCGACATCATCGCGCGCTTCGGCAGGCCAAGCGCGGCAAGTTCTTTGGCGTAGGGATGCGCCCCGAGCCGCAACTGCGCTCCCCCCAGTCGCCAGCGCACGCCGGTCAGCGAAAACTCACCGACCGTCTCACGCAGGACGCCATCGCGACAGGTGTAGGTGGGGTGCGCCTGAGTGCGCGACGTCAGCGCCGAAGGGACCGGCAAGCCGGGCCGGAAATCCATGCTGAGGGCGTACTGACCGTCGACTGCGAGATCGAAGCCGAACTGCCGCCCTTCGCGAACGACGAAGTCGGCCATCACCTTCGGGTAGCCCCAGATCGTCGTTCCCGCTTCCAATGTGAACTCCTGGTCGACGGGAAGGCGATGGACGAACGCGGCGGCCGACTGCAGGGCGCGCAGTCCGCGCGTTTCTGAGCCGGGTGGATTGACCATCACATTGGTGCCGTACTCCCAGTACTGGCCGAGATCCCCGTCGAGATAGCGCATCAGGATCAGTACGACGAGGGCGCGGTTGGACCCGAACCGGCACACCTTCAGGCCGCTGTAGTCGATCATGCGCTGCGCGGCGTCGGCGTCCACGGAGAACATCGCCGTGTGCTGGTGGGCCTTGCGGATCCTCACCGGCATCGTGAGCACGGTGCCTGCGATGGTGTGCTGGGTCATCGCGCCAATCTAGGACGCCGAGTAGACAACTGGCAAGGATGTGTCTACTCGCACGTCAAACCAGCGCGGCGAGGTCCCTGATCTGTTCGGGTGACCGCGCGCCGACGACCATCATCGTGACGCCCGCCGCCTCCCAGGCCTTGATCTGCTCCTGGACATAACCGAGGTCGCCGACGATCGCCGAGTCGTCGACCAGTTCATCGGGGATGATCTTGGCCGCTTGCTCTTTTCCGTCCTCTCGTCCGGAGCGGAACAGCTTTGTGACGTCGTCGACCACGTCGGCGTAGCCCATCCGGCGGTAGACGTCCGCGTGGAAGTTGGTGTCCTCGGCGCCCATGCCGCCCATGTACAGCGCCAGATGCGGCTTCATCAACTCCATGATCGCGGCGCGGTCATCGGTAACCACCACCTGCGCCGTCGCACAGATCTCGAAATCCTCGCGGCTGCGGCGCGCGCCGGGGCGGGCGAAGCCCTCGTCGAGCCACTCGTTGTACATGCCGGCGATGCGCGGCGAGTAGAAGATCGGAAGCCAACCATCGCAGATCTCGGCGGCGAGCGCGACGTTCTTCGGTCCCTCCGCACCCAGCATGACCGGGATGTCGGCCCGCAGCGGATGCGTGATCGGCTTGAGGTTCTTGCCCAGGCCCGTGGTGCCCTCGCCGGACAGCGGCAGCGGATAGTGCGGTCCGTCGCTGCGCACCGGGGCCTCGCGGGCCCACACCTGGCGCAGGATGTCGACGTACTCGCGGGTGCGCGCCAGCGGCTTACCGAACCTGGCGCCGTACCAGCCCTCGACGACCTGCGGTCCGGACACCCCCAAACCGAGGATGTGCCTGCCCCCACAGAGGTGGTCGAGCGTCAGCGCCGCCATTGCGCACGCGGTCGGGGTGCGTGCGGACAACTGAACCACCGACGTGCCGAGCCGCATGCGGGTCGTCTCCCGGCCCCACCAGGCCAGCGGTGTGTACGCGTCCGAGCCCCACGCCTCTGCGGTGAAGACGGTGTCGAAGCCGGCTTCCTCGGCGGCGGCGACGAGTTCGGCATGGTTTTCGGGCGGTTGGGCGCCCCAGTACCCCAGCTGCAAACCCAACTTCATCAGACCGCCTCCACACCCGTTCTTGAAACGATAGTTAGAACCTGTTCTACTCGATGCCGTGACCACCAGCCAAGGCAGCCCGGTGCAGATCGACCGCCATGAGCGCCCGCTTTCAGCACCGCTGAAGCTCGCATTCGACTACACCCGTTCAGTCGGACCACTCCTGTCCCGGTTCTTCACGGCCCTGCGTGAGCGACGCATCGTCGGCGTGCGCGGTTCGGATGGGCGGGTGCACGTGCCGCCAGCCGAGTTCGATCCCGTGACCTACGAGCGGCTGACCGAGATCGTACCGGTGGCCGCGGTCGGGACCGTGGTGTCGTGGACCTGGCAGCCGGCCCCGCTGGAGGGCCAACCGCTGGACCGGCCGTTCGCATGGGCGCTTATCAAGCTCGACGGCGCGGACACCCCGCTGCTGCACGCGGTCGACGCCGGTTCCTCGGACGCGATCGGCACCGGTGCCCGGGTACATGCGCACTGGGTCGACGAACCCGTCGGCGCGATCACCGACATCGCGTACTTCGCGCTGGGGGAAGAAGCCGAACCGGAGGGGCAGCCCGACGAGCGGGATCCGGTCACGGTGCAGGAGTCGCCGTCGATGATCGAGATCCAGCACACGGCGTCGCTGCCCGAGACCACGTTCCTCAAGGCGCTCGAAGAGGGCAGGCTGCTGGGCGCTCGGACCAAGAAGGGCCGCGACGGGCAACCGGGCAGGGTGTACTTCCCGCCCAAGGAGGCCGACCCGGCCACGGGTCTGGAACTCGACGAGTTCGTCGAGTTGCCCGACAAGGGCACCGTCACCACGTTCGCGGTGATCAACATCCCGTTCGCCGGGCAGCGCATCAAACCGCCGTACGTGGCGGCCTACGTGCTTCTCGACGGCGCCGACATCCCGTTCTTGCATCTGGTCACCGAGATCGACGCGGCCGACGTCCGGATGGGCATGCGGGTCGAGGCGGTGTGGAAGCCCCGCGAGGAGTGGGGCCTGGGCATCGACAACGTCGACCATTTCCGGCCGACGGGCGAGCCCGACGCCGACTACGACTCCTACAAGCACCACCTGTAAAGGCACCACAGATGACTGATTCGAAAGATGTGGCAGTCGTCGGCTTCGCGCACGCACCGCACGTGCGGCGCACCGACGGGACCACCAACGGCGTCGAGATGCTGATGCCGTGTTTCCACCAGCTCTACGACGAACTCGGGCTGCAGCAGACCGACATCGGTTTCTGGTGCTCGGGCTCCTCGGACTACCTTGCCGGTCGGGCGTTTTCGTTCATCTCCGCGATCGACTCGATCGGCGCGGTGCCCCCCATCAACGAGTCGCACGTCGAGATGGACGCGGCATGGGCGTTGTACGAGGCCTACATCAAGATCCTGACCGGCGAGGTGGACACAGCGCTGGTGTACGGCTTCGGCAAGTCCAGCGCGGGCACCCTGCGTCGCGTGCTGGCGCTGCAGACCGATCCGTACAGCGTCGCCCCGCTGTGGCCGGATTCGGTTTCGATCGCCGGCCTGCAGGCCCGGTTCGGGTTGGACGCGGGCAAGTGGACCGCCGAACAGATGGCGCAGGTCGCGCTGGCTTCGATGTCCGCCGCGGGGCGCACCGACAGCGAGAAGCCGGCCAAAAGCATCGACGAACTTCTGGACCGGCCGTACTTCGCAGATCCGTTGCGTCGCCACGACATCGCGCCGATCACCGACGGGGCGTCGGCGATCGTCCTCGCCGCCGGCGACCGGGCGCGCGAACTGTGCGAGAACCCCGCGTGGATCACCGGCATCGAGCACCGCATCGAGACGCCGGTGCTCGGCGCCCGTGATCTGACCACGTCCCCGTCGACGGCGGCCTCCGCGCAGGCGGCTACCGGCGGTGACCCAAGTTCCATCGAGGTCGCCGAGATCTACGCCCCGTTCAGCCACCAGCACCTGATCCTCACCGAGGCGATCGGGCTCGCAGACAAGACGACGGTGAACCCGTCGGGCGGTGCGCTGGCGGCCAACCCCATGTTCTCGGCGGGCCTCGAGCGGATCGGCTTCGCCGCGCAGCACATCTTCACCGGATCGGCGCAGCGGGTTCTGGCGCACGCAACGAGCGGCCCTGCGCTGCAACAAAACCTGGTCGCGGTCCTGGAAGGGAAGAGCTAAATGGCGGTCCAACTTGCCGCGGTGCTCGGCACGGGGCAGACGAAGTACGTCGCCAGACGTCAGGACGTGTCGATGAACGGCCTTGTCCGCGAGGCCATCGACCGGGCACTGGCCGACTCGGGCGCGACGATGGACGACATCGACGCGGTGGTGGTCGGCAAGGCGCCCGACTTCTTCGAGGGCGTGATGATGCCCGAGCTGTTCATGGCCGACGCCGTCGGCGCGACCAACAAGCCGCTGATCCGGGTGCACACCGCGGGATCGGTCGGTGGGTCGACCGCGGTGGTGGCCGCCAGCCTGGTGAAGTCGGGCAAGTACCGGCGGGTGCTGGCGATGGCGTGGGAGAAGCAGTCGGAGTCGAACGCCATGTGGGCGTTGAGCATTCCGGTGCCGTTCACCAAACCCGTCGGCGCGGGCGCGGGCGGCTATTTCGCACCGCACGTGCGGGCCTACATCCGCCGTTCGGGCGCGCCGAACCACATCGGTGCGATGGTCGCGGTCAAAGACCGGCTCAACGGAGCCAAGAACCCGCTGGCACACCTGCATCAACCCGACATCACGCTGGAGAAGGTGATGGCATCGCAGATGCTTTGGGACCCTATCCGATTCGACGAAACCTGCCCGTCCTCCGACGGCGCGTGCGCGCTGGTGATCGGCGACGAAGACATCGCCGACAAGCGCGTCGCCGCGGGACATCCCGTCGCATGGATCCACGCGACCGCGCTGCGCACCGAACCGCTGGCCTACTCGGGACGCGACCAGGTCAACCCGCAGGCCGGCCGCGACGCTGCCAAGGCGCTGTGGGAGGCGGCGGGCATCAAGAGCCCGATCGACGAGATCGACGTCGCCGAGGTCTACGTGCCGTTCTCGTGGTTCGAGCCGATGTGGTTGGAAAACCTCGGTTTCGCACCGGAAGGCGAAGGGTGGAAGCTGACCGAGGCTGGCGAGACCGCGATCGGTGGCCGCATCCCGCTCAACGCGTCCGGCGGTGTGCTGTCGTCGAATCCGATTGGCGCGTCGGGCATGATTCGTTTCGCCGAGGCGGCGATCCAGGTGATGGGCAAGGCCGGCGGGCATCAGGTACCCAACGCCCGCAAGGCGCTCGGGCACGCCTACGGCGGCGGGTCGCAGTACTACTCGATGTGGGTGGTGGGGGCCGATAAGCCATGACGCGTATGCAGTACACGGTCAGCGTGGCGATGAGTCCTGTCGAGCAGCTCATCGAGATCGCCAAGACCGCCGAGGAGGTCGGGTTCGACAACATCGCGCTGCCCGACTCGATTTTCTACATGGAGAAGCAGTCGGCCGACTACCCGTACACCGCCGACGGTTCGCGGATGTGGAACGAGGACACGCCGTGGGTCGACCCGTTGATCCTGGCGGGCGCGATGGGCGCGACGACGTCGACGATCCGCTTCTACACCAACGTGATGAAGCTCGGCTCGCGCAATCCGCTGCTGCTGGCCAGGCAGGTCGGGTCGGTGGCGAACCTGACCAACAACCGGTTCGGGTTCGGCGTCGGGATCGGCTGGGCACCAGAAGAGTTCGAGTGGTGCGGTCAGCCCTACGCCAAGCGCGGCAAGCGCGTCGACGAGATGATCGAGGTGATCAAGCTCGCGCTCGCCGGTGGGATGGTGGAGTTCCACGGCGAGTTCTACGACTTCGAGAAGCTGCAGATGAGCCCCGCCCCGGCCGAGCCCGTTCCGTTCTACGTCGGCGGCCATACCGACGTGGCCCTCAAGCGTGCCGTGCGTATCGGCGACGGCTGGACCAGCGCGATGATGACCTGCGATCAGATCGCCGAGACCATAAGCAGGCTGAAGAAGCTGCTCGCCGAAGCCGGCCGTGCGGACGACCCCTTCGAGTACCAGGTGGTGTGCATCGACAAGTTCGGCATCGACGGGCACCGCGAACTCGCGGAGGCCGGCGTGACCGACTACATCGGGATGCCATGGGTCTTCGAAGGGCTCGGCTTCGACGCGCCACTCGACAAGAAGCTGGATTCGATGAAACGCTTCGCCGACACCTATATCCACTCCGGCTGGCAGCAGTGACCGTCACAGACCCGAACGCCCCGGTTCACCTGGCGGGCAAGCGCTCCCGCGAGGCCGCGATCGCACACGACAAGCAGGCGTGGCTCGACAACTTCGCCGACGACGCGATCGTCGAGGACCCGATCGGCCCGTCGCACTTCGATCCCGAAGGGCGGGGGCACCGCGGCAGAATAGCCATCGCGAAGTTCTACGACGTGGCTATCGCACCGAGCGAACTCACGTTCAACTTCGTCGAGACCTACCAGTGCGGCAACGAGGAAGCCAACGTCGGCAACATCGTGATCCGGTCCGCCGGCTACGAGGTGACCGCCGCGGGCGTGTTCACCTACCGGGTCGATGACGAGGGCAAGATCGTCGCCCTGCGGGCGTACTGGGAGCTCGACCGGGCCGCCGCCAGCGCCCGAAAGCTCTAGTACTGCAGCCGCGAGCGTGCGGGTTTGCACCCCGACACGCCGCATTCGGGCGCACGTCTGCGCACGCTCGCATCGCCATGAGGGTGCGGCAACGTTCGAGGCCCGCGAGCCGAGCGGCGGCTGCTTCCCGCGCCGACGTCCCTTCGACACCGATTTCGGCCTAGCGGTTCGACAGATGTCGCTCGATGTCCGGATGCGGATACGTTGCGGCCGTGGTGGATTAGTCGTCCTCAACCATCGGCGATGAGCACGGGCCGCTGACAATGCCCGATGGTTGCTTGCCCGGTGGATAGGAAACCCTTTCCAGTCCGGGAGTGAAATCTGTCTTGGTGGCGATTACACGAGCGCAGCTTGATGACGACCATTTCACAGATGGATTGCAGTACCTCGCGCGTCCAACCCACACGGACTCCGGGCAGCGAAACCACACCAGATGCTGCCTCGGATAACCGGGCAGGACAACAGCAAACGTCCCGTGCGCCAGAGCGACGGGGCCCGAGAAGGATTCGACCGATGACTACACGCTTCCTCACAATCACCTACGGCGCCGTAAGCTATCTCGTGTTCCTGGTGGCGTTCCTCTATGCAATCGGCTTCGTCGCCGGTGTCGGCGTTCCGCGCAGCGTCGACCACGGAATAGCCGCACCGCTCGGCCAAGCCATCACTGTGAACCTCCTGCTGTTGAGTCTGTTCGCCGTCCAGCACAGCGTCATGGCACGACCGGGGTTCAAACGGTGGTGGACACGCTTTGTGCCCCCGCCCGTGGAGCGCAGCACCTATGTGCTGCTGGCGAGTTCGGTTCTGTTCCTGCTCTATTGGCAGTGGCGGACGATGCCTGCCGTGATGTGGCAGGTGACATCTCCGGCCGCGCAGTACGCACTGTGGGCACTGTCTTGGCTCGGGTGGGCGATCGTCTTGGCGGCGACCTTCATGATCAACCACTTCGAGCTGTTCGGCCTGCGACAGGTGTATCTGGCCTGGCGGGAAAAACCCCATGCTGACACCGGTTTTCGCACACCGCTGCTGTACCGTCTGGTGCGACACCCGCTGATGCTCGGCTTCATCATCGCCTTCTGGGCCACGCCGACAATGACAGCCGGGCACCTGCTTTTCGCGATAGCCACAACCGGATACATCCTCATCGCCCTGCAGCTGGAAGAGCGCGACCTCGTCGCAGCGCTGGGCTCGCAATACCGTGAATACCGTCGACGGGTGCCCATGCTCCTGCCGTGGCCGCGCCGGCACAAGGTCACTGGGATCTCACGGCGGGTACCGAGTTCCACTCCCACAGACGACGCGCGTAGCCAACGGTCGGAAACGTCACGGCTATCGACTTAGCCGGTCGGCGGCCGAAGTCACCAGCCCGAACCCGAACCGCTTCGTGCGCCGGGCGGCGCCGGCAAGCAGGTGGTGCTTCTCAGGGCGCAGCGCCACGGCGTCGCCGACCGCGACGGACCCACCCGACTTCACCCAGCAGTTGCTGCCCAGGCGTCGTTGCGCCCGGTTGGCCACTGCCTTGGTGATCCGGCGGTCGACCTCGAGACCCGGTTGCGCGCGACTGGGGACCACGCAGCGGATCGTCGGCATCGTCACCTCGAGCACCGCGCCGCCGACCGTCAGATCGCCTCCGGTCCAATGCGATTCGGGTAGCCCGTCGGTCGGATCATCCAGCGTGATGAGCACGTTCGGCCGGAACCGGCGCACGTCCAACGGGTCACCGGCAACATCCGCGCCGATGGTTGCGAGGCTCCTCGTGCTCAGCACGTGCACCGGCGCCAGGTCGACGAACGTCCCGGGCGGTGTGGAATAGCGGGACAGGGTGGCCAGGTCCGCGATCCGGTACATCGATACGTCCGGAAAGCCCTCCTCCTCGCCGAGCCCGAAGTCGCTGCGCAGGGCGGCTATCGACATGTTCTCGCGCTCGTGCTTGCTCAACCGGTGCAGGCTGGTGTCCTCCGCCGGAGGCAACGCGGTCAGCCGGACTTCTCTGCCGGCCACTTCAGACAGCTTTGCGTTCACCGCGCTGTCGCTGCTGGACAGCTCACTTCCGTCGGGGAAAGTGATCGCGACCTCGGGCACGTTGCCGGGACCCGCATCGGGCGACAACGGGCCGACGTAACGCGCGGCGGCGGTGAGTAGCCCCGGAACGCGGCGCGCCGATGCGGTCACGTCGCGCTCGAGGTCACGAACCGCCCACAGCCGGTCGCCGACAACTCCGCGCGGTCCGATGTCGATGTGCTCGACACGCTCACCGCCCAGCGACTTCACCGGATAGCGCCACAGTTCGGCGACCCTGCCGATCATCATGCCGACACGTTACCGCTCATCGGTACGTTGAAGGGAAACCCGTCAGTCAGAGCCTGGAGACGAAGTCCGATTGAATTGAATGAATTCCGTTGCCCCAGAGAATTGCGGCGCCTGTCCGTCGCGGCGGCGGCGGCGCTGGTCTGCGCTGCCGCGGTGGCCTGCGACGCGTCAGTGTCCGGCCCGAACGCCGGCCCCGGAAGCCCATCCCCGTCGTCGACGACCTCGCCAGCGCAGGCCGCTCCGACGACCAGTCGGACCGGCGAAAACGAGACCGAGGATTACAGCCGCCTGCTCCTTCAGCCGGCCGACATCAGCAACGCCGAGGACACCTTCGTGGTGCGGTCGACCTCCCCCGTCCCGGACGGGTTGCCCGGGGCAAGTGCGCTGTTCGTGAACGGGGAGGACACGCGGGCCATCTCCGACACCATCGTGATCTACCCGGACGCCGCGACGGCGGCCCGGACGTTACGGGATGCCCTGCCCACGATCGACACCGTGGTCACCGGCGCGACACCGCGACCGGCTCCGGTCGGCACCGACGGCACCATGGCCGTCGGCACGACCCCGGACGGCAGCAAGGCCGCCACGCTGCTGCTCTTCACAGAGGGTCCGGCGTTGGTGCGTCTGGAGTTCCAAAGCGCGCCGGGCGACGCCACGACCGACGATTACGTCGTCAATGTCGGCAAGATGCAGCAGATCGCGCTACGAACCGCACTCAACCCGGCGCAGTGATTCGCCCGCTAGTCGACCGGTCTCAGGCTGTCCCGGTAGCGGCGGGCCAACTCCTGGTAGGCGCCGGGGTTGGTGTTGACCCACATCTCTGCGCCGGTCCCGCCGATGGGACCGCGGACCTTCGCGGGCGCGCCCGTGACCAGCACCTCGTCCGGAATCTTCGTGCCGGCGACGACCAGCGAATGCGCCGCGATCAGGCTGCGTGCGCCGATGACGACGCCGTCGAGCACCGTGCAGTGATTGGCGAGCACCGCCTCGGCCCCGATGTGCACCCCGTGCACGACGCAGGCGTGCGCGACCGTCGCGCCCGGCCCCACGTCGACGGGGATACCGGGCGGCGCGTGTAACACGCAACAGTCCTGCACGTTGGCGCCCCCGCGGACCACGATCGGGGCGAAGTCGGCCCGCAGCACCGCGTTGAACCACACCGAGGCGCCCGCCTCGACGTGCACGTCGCCCACCAGCGTGGCCGTCGGCGCGACGAACGCGTCCGGATCGATCGTCGGGGCGCGACCCTCAAAGGAGTACAACGGCATCGTTTGGTTATACCGCAGGTAGAAGCGTTTTGGTTGCGCGCCGAGCGGGAAAAACTGTAACGTGTTCTAGTTAGAGACACAGAACCGGGAGGCCACCGTGACTACCGACAGTGCGGGAATACGTGAGATCGACACCGGCACCCTGCCCGACCGGTACGCCCGGGGTTGGCACTGCCTGGGCCCGGTGAAGGACTACCTCGACGGCGAGCCGCACGGCCTCGAGATCTTCGGCACCATGCTGGTGGTGTTCGCCGACTCACACGGTGATGTGAAGGTGCTGGACGGCTACTGCCGCCACATGGGCGGAAACCTCGCGCAGGGCACAATCAAGGGCGACGAGATCGCGTGTCCGTTCCACGATTGGCGCTGGGGCGGCGACGGCAAGTGCAAACTGGTGCCCTACGCCAAGCGGACCCCGCGACTGGCCCGCACCCGCGCCTGGCACACCGATGTGCGCGGCGGCCTGTTGTTCGTCTGGCACGACCACGAAGGCAATCCGCCGCCCCCGGAGGTACGGATTCCGGAGATCCCAGAGTGGTCCGGTGGCGAGTGGACGGACTGGAAGTGGAACTCGATGCTGATCGAGGGCTCCAACTGCCGCGAGATCATCGACAACGTCACCGACATGGCGCACTTCTTCTACATCCACTACGGGCTGCCGACCTATTTCAAGAACGTCTTCGAGGGCCACATCGCCAGCCAGTACCTGCACAATGTCGGCCGCCCGGACGTCGACGACATGGGTACCGCCTACGGTGAGGCGCACCTGGACTCGGAGGCCAGCTACTTCGGCCCGTCGTTCATGATCAACTGGCTGCACAACACCTACGGCGAGTTCAAGGCCGAGTCGATCCTGATCAACTGCCACTATCCGGTCACGCAGGACTCGTTCATGCTGCAGTGGGGCGTCATCGTCGAGAAGCCGAAGGGCCTGGACGAGCAGATGACCGAGAAACTGGCCAACGCGTTCACCGACGGCGTCAGCAAGGGCTTCCTCCAGGACGTGGAAATCTGGAAGCACAAGACCCGCATCGAGAATCCGCTGCTGGTGGAAGAGGACGGCGCGGTCTACCAGATGCGCCGGTGGTATCAGCAGTTCTATGTAGACGTCGCGGACGTCTCGCCCGACATGACCGACCGCTTCGAGATGGAGGTCGACACCACAGCGGCCAACGAGAAGTGGCACGTCGAGGTGGAGGAGAACCTCAAACGGCAGGCACAAGACAAGGAACCGAGCACACCGGGTTCATGACTCCGCGCGACGCTGTCCCCGACGTCGACCGGCTGGCCCGGGCGATGTTGCTGCTGCACGGCGCGCATGACGACCACGACCACGGACACGGCGCTCATGGCGGTCAATCGAGTTCCGGAATCGCCTCGAAGGCACCGTCTTTCGGAGCCGAACGTGCGGCGGCCCTGCAAGAGGCCACCCAGCGGGACCGTGAGCGCTATCTGAGGTCAGGCCTGGTGTCGGTCGACTGCCGGTTCTGCCACGTCTCGGTCGATGTCAAGAAGCTGGGGCCGGCGCACACGTCGATACAGTGGAACACCGAGGCCTCGCAACGCTGTGCATACTTCGCCGAGGTCCGGGAATCCGGCGGTGACCCGGCCCGGGTCAAGGCCTGTCCGCGGCTCGCCGACAGCATCAAACACGCTGTGGTCGAGGGCTGCCTGGACGAGATGCCGTCGGGGCCCGCCCCCGGCGACGGCTAGCGTCGTCCGTGCGCCGGTTCTGGGTCGCTCTGGGCGTGTTCGCGCTGTGTGCCGCGCCGGCGTGTCAGCGGGTGATCGACACGCCGCAGCCCACGGCCGAACCGCCCGTCGCGCCGATCACCGCGGGACAGGTCGGCGATCTGTTGAGTCCCGATGCCTTTCGGGGCGACGGCAATCTGTTCGTATCCGTGGAACCCGCGGACTGCGCCGGGGTGGCCCGCGAGGTCGACCCGCCGTTCGTCGTCGATCACGATCCCGCGGCGTACGACGGCGGGCACTGGACCACCGTCCACAACGGGTTCGACGTGTACATCGAGGAGATGGTCGGCGTCTTTCGCGTGGACTTCGACGCCAAAGACGCACTGGCACATGCCAAGCGAACCATCGAGTCCTGCCGCGGGCGGACCTTTCGGGTCATCAGCATGTCGGGGCGCGAGTACGCCTTCCAGTTGCTGTCGCCGGTCGAGTCCGGTTCCCCCGAGATCTTGCTGTGGTCGTTTCAGGGGGACGACTGGGCGTGTGACAGCGCGTTCATCGCCGCGCACAACGCCGCGATCGAGATTTCGACGTGCGGTCCTGCCAACGGCTACGAGGTGGCTGCGCTGGCCGACGATGCGCTCGACCGGATAGAAGCTTTGGCCAACACTACGGCATGACCTCTCACAGCCCCTTGAAGCGATCTCTGACCTCGTCGTCGGTCAGGCCGTAGTCGGCCAGCGAATAGGTGTGCTTGGGCGCCCGCGGGCCTTTCTTGCTCTCTTCGTGAGTCGCCGTCATCGCATCGCGCGCGGCGTCTGTGAACTCGATCCCGAACGCCCGGTAGACGTCTGCCACGGCAGCGATCGGATCCTTGATCAGCGCGAAGTAGTCTAGATCGTAGAACTGTGCCGGATCATGTTCGGCGCGTTCGGCATTGAACAGTCGCAGCCCGCGCGACCACGTCTCCAAGGAGTCGCGCCCGATCGTCTCACCGACGAACGTATTCGACCATCCCTCGGTGGTGTGCTGGGCCAGCGAGCACATCGACGCCATGATGGTCTCCGGCGGCCGATGGCACTGGATGATCAACGCGTCCGGATAGGTCCGCAACAGCGCGTCGAGCGCGAACAGGTGGCTGGGGTTCTTCAGCACCCACCGCTTCTCGGGCTCGTTGAGCCCGATCAGCTGAAGGTTCTTGCGGTGCCGCTGATACGGTTTCGTCCAATCCTGCTTGGCCAGCCACTGCGAATACGTCGGAATATGGGCCAGCGTCTCATAGGACACCGAGTGCAGCGACTGACGCAGCAGTTGCCAGCACTCCTCCACCTCGTCGGCGGTCATGTAGTGCAGCCCGGTGTAGTCAGGGTTTTCCGCGTGGGCCTTGCTGAACTGGGCGTCGAGTTGGGCGAAAACCGGGTTGTCGGCCCAGGTTTCGCGGGGTGGCCGCGGCTGCGGGAACTCTGCCAGCCACAGCTCCAGCCCTTGGTGTCGAGGGTCGGCGGCCAGCAGGCGATGTATGACCGTGGTGCCGGTGCGCGGCAGGCCCGTGACGAAGATCGGCTTGGAGATCGCGACGTCGGCATGCTGCGGGTGCTGTTTCCACGCCGCCTCGGACACCAGTCGAGCGACCAGTGCGTTGCGCACGAAGAACCGTTGCATCTTGCTACCGAACTCGGTGAGATCCGCGTCGCGGCGGTAGGACTCGAGCAGCATGCCGAGCGCGTCGCGGTAGTTGTCATCGTCGCTACCGAAGTCGTCGAGGCCGCAGGCCTTGACTGCCGAGGCGTGCAGATCCTCGACGGTGCCGACGTCCGTGCGGGGTGCGGTCATGCCTTGTACTCCCCGCAGTTGACGTCGAGGGTCTGGCCGGTGATGCCGCTGGACAGATCGCTGGCCATGAACAAGATGGCCGAGGCCACCTCGTCCTCGGTCGGCAGTCGCTTGAGGTCGGAACCCGCAGCGGCGGCGTGGTAGATGTCGTCGACACTGGTCCCGTACTTACCGGCCTGGTGCTGGAAATAGCTCTTCAAGGTGCCGCCCCAGATATAGCCGGGCAGAACCGAGTTCACCCGCACACCTTGCTCGCCCAGTTCGGTCGCGAGGGTCTGGGACATGGCCAGCAGCGCCGATTTCGCCATCTTGTAGGCACCGTACTTGGCCTGCGAGTGGCGCACCACCATGGAGTTCACGTTGACGACGGATCCCTTCGCCTCGGCCAACGCGGGGGTGAAGCCCTGGATCAGCCGCAGCGCGCCGAACACCGTCAACTCGATCGCGTCGCGCATGTGCTCGAACGTGGTGTTGGCGAAGGGCTTCATCGACGGCACCCGGAATGCGTTGTTGATCAGCACGTCCACCCGCCCGTAGGCCTCGAGCGACTCTTCGACGAGGTTGTTCACCTGCGCCTCGTCGGTGATGTCGGTGCCCACCGACAGCGCGCGCCTGCCCAGATCGGTGACCTGCTTGGCGACGTCCTCCAACCGTTCCACGGTGCGGGCCGCGAGCACGAGATCGGCGCCCTCTTCGGCGCACCGGCGTGCCAACGTCGTTCCCAACGCCGGTCCGACACCGCTGATGACGACCACCTTGTTTTCGAGCAACACCGCTAGCCCACCATCCTGTTCTGAATTTGCCGTTGCCGCAATGCGATGCGCGCGCGCCAGTCTTCCTCGGAGATCTTGTTGCTGTCGTAGTACGGCAGCGCGTCGGCCACCTTGTCCACGTCGAGGACCTCGACCGTCGGCCCGTCGGCTTCGGTCAGTTGCCGCGACAACCGCTGCCAGCGGAACTGCAGATAGCCCTTGCGGTGACCGAGCGTCTCACACCAGTTCGTCACGCCCGGGTTGGCCTCGGCCACCACGATGCGGATCTTGCCGTCCGGATCCGCTTGCGCCTGAGTCCCGTTCAGCGAGGTCTGGTGGTTGATGTAGTCCAGCGAGATGTACCACAGGCTGCCCAGCTGGAAGCCGAGATAAGGGGCGTCGCTGACCGGCAACGTGATGATCATGGCCTGGTCGGGGCCCAGGTCGAAGTGACCGACCGACGAATACTGCGTGGCCAGGCCACCGGGCGTGAGCCGCGGCGGCACCATCGTGTTCACCGGCAGCGTGTTGTAGAACCACTGCGGAAACTGCAGCCACGTCTTGACCCGCTGAACCAGTTGCTTGCCCGCCACGGCATATCGCTTCTCGATCAGTTCTCTGGTCAGCGGCGCCGGCGCGGTGCCCGCGGTGTCGGTGCGCGCGATGCTGAGGTGGCCGCGCTGCGCCGACCAGTCGTTGTAGACCTCGCGGATGACCAGTTGCGACGGGCTGGTGGGCGTCACGCGCCACTCGAACGCGCCGTCGGCGGCGATGTCGAGTTCGCGGTCGTCGAACGCGGCCTGGCTGGGCGGCACTTTTTCGTCGGTGTACTCCCCGCCGAGCATCTGGAACGCAAGGTCGGTGGTGGTGCCGCGCTTGCCGGTGACGACGTACTCATTCCCCGGCTGCACGCGCGTGCCGAAGTACAGCGCGTCGGGGTTGTCGAGGCCCATCTTGGTGAACGGTCCGGTGCCGGACTGCATGAACGGATGGTCGCGGTCGTAGTCGAAGGCCAGGTGCGTACATGCGGCGACGCAGCCGGCCAGATATTGCAGGCCTTCGAGAAGGTCGGCCTCGGATTCGATGAAGGGTGCGGTGGCGACGAGATGCTCGGCCTCGGCGATCGCGTCTATCAGTGGCTGCGAGTACACCCTGCCGAAAGTAGAAGCTGTGCCACCGGTAGTCAATATCCTGACCGTATTGGTTCAAATATGAAACGTAGGGCGGTAGCCTACTGCCATGCTCAGCTCCGAGTCCGCGGGCCGCGCATCACCGCCGACCGAGCGCGTGGTGCGCATCCTCGACTTTTTGGCCGGCCACCCCGACCAGCGGTTCGGCGTCTCGGAGTTGGCGCGCCGGGTCGGGTTGAGCAAGCCGACCGCTCTGGGCATCGTCACCTCGCTCACCGATGCGGGCTATCTCATGCGTGACGGCAGCGACAAGACCTACCGATTAGGGCCCTCACTCATCACGCTGGGGCACAGAGCGCAGGAGTCGCTGCGGGTCAGTCCTGCCGCCCGCGAGGAATTGCGGCGGTTGTCGTCGCGCTTCGGTGTCACCGCGGCGCTCTCGGCCGTGGTGGACGACCGGATCACAGTGCTCGACCTCGTGGCGCCACCAGGCACCCGGCCCGGGGTCGAGGTTGGTCAAAGCTACCCGTTCGCACCGCCCGTCGGCCTGATGTTCGTGCTCTGGGACGACGAGGCGCAGCGCGACTGGTTGGCGAAGGAGCCGACAGTGCTGTTGCGAAAACCGTTGCGCACCGACACCGAGCGGCTGAAGCGGGTGATCACCGACTGCCGAGCCGAGGGTTACCTGGTCGAGCGGCTGACTCCCGGCGGCCGTCGGCTGTATTCGTTGATGGCGGGGATGTCGACCGATCTACCCGACGAATTGCGAGCGTTACTGGGCGAACTGGTGTCCGACATCGGTGAGCGGGTGTACCTGCGCGACGAGAACTCCGGCGGCCGCAAGCGGCACGACATCAGCGTGATCTCGGCGCCGGTCTATGACCACTATCGAAGACAGGTGATGGTCGCGTCGATGCACATCGGGAAGTCGTTGACCGACAACGAGATCGCTGCCCGCGCCCGGGCACTGGTGGCGACAGCGGACGCGGTGACCGAACAGCTGGGCGGGGTCAAGCCGGAGCACTCACCGCGCTGACCGAAGCCAGCGCGGTGAGATTTCGAGACTGATGAATTAGACGTCAGTCAAGGCGGCCGAGATAGGCGTCGGCGTCACCTCGATGCCACATTGGCTTGAGATTGCCGCTGCCGGCTCGTTGATCGCCTTCAACTCGGACTCGACCTGCGGATTCTCCGCGAAGTAGGTGCGGAAAGCCTGCGTGGCCTGGTCCTGCGGCTGCGCGGCGATTTCCGTCAGCGCCTCGTTGGCCTCGGGGTGCGAGGCGAGGTATGTGCTGGTCGATGCCGACACCGTGCTCGAGGTGTTGGCGATCGCGCTGACGCTGCAGGTGGTGTCCTGCGTCGGCCCCGGGGCCGGCTGCGCACTGGCGACCGGCATGACGATCGCGGCGGAACCGAACGCAAGCAGGCCGCCGGCGAACATGCCGTACAGGCCGCGTCGCACGGTCGTTGCGGACATCTTCATCGAAATCACTCCTTTGGTCTGCGACACGGTGGCCGCTCCTGAAGGCGTAACCGGTCCCGGGGGCGGCCTAAACAACCCCAGCCCAGATGGGGTGTTCCGGGCCCCGAAACACTCCGAGCGCTCAGCTGACGGCGGCGATCGCGAACGGCAGCACAGCCGGGGCGCCCGCCGCCCGCACCACACGCGCCGCCATCGTCAGCGTCCATCCGGTGTCGGTGACGTCGTCGACCAGCAACACCGGACCCGATATCCCTGACAGGTCCGGGGCGTCCCACGAACCACACAGCGCGGCGACGCGGTAGGCGGAGTTCGCGGCGGTCACCGGCCGACGACCGGGCGCGTACCGGAGGACGCCCAGGTCGGCGAGCCGGCCGAGGCGGGCAAGCGCCGCCGCCAGTGAGCCGATCAGGACCGGATGGGTGTCGGAGTCCATCGCCAACACCGCACTCGGCCGGGTCTCCCACTCCCACGACGCGAGCACCCGCACCGCGGCGTCGACCACGTCCTCGCCGGCCTCCGCATCCGGTTCGTCGAGCAGCCGCCGCAGCCGCGCACCCCACCCGAGGTCGGTCAACCGCCCGACGGCCCGCCCAGGCTCCGGACCGTCGGTGATCCGGCCGCGCAGATCCAGCCCGAGCGTGTGCAATCCCGACGGCCACTGCTTGCGTGGCGAGAGTTCGACCCCCGGCCGCATGAGCCTGGCTCTGGTGTCCTCGACGGCCGTGGCGTCAACCGCGGCCTCGTAGCGCGCTCCCGTGCAGTTGTCGCAGCGACCGCACCGCTCGCCCTCCGACAGCTCGGGATCGTCGAGTTGGGCCCGCAGGAAAGCCATTCGGCAGCGGTCGGTGTTTAGGTAGTCGAGCATCGCCTGCTGTTCGCGCTTGCGTGCTTCGTCGAGATTTCGGTAGCGCGGCTCGTCGTACTGCCAGTCCTGCCCGGTGCCGACCCAGCCGCCCTTCACCCGCCGCACCGCACCGTCGACGTCGAGCACCTTGAGCACCATCTCCAGCCGGGTGCGGTTGAGGTCGACGAGCGGTTCGAGTGCGGCCGTCGACTGCGGGCGCTCGGGTTCGAGAGCACGAATCACGTTGCGTACCATGGCTTCCGACGGGAACACCACCGACGAGAAGTACCGCCAGACATCCTGGTCCTCGCGGCCCGGCAGCAGGACCACCTCCGCGCTCTCGGTCGACCGGCCGGCGCGGCCCACCTGCTGGTAGTAGGCGATCGGCGAAGACGGCGCGCCCAGATGCACGACGAAACCGAGGTCGGGCTTGTCGAAGCCCATGCCCAGCGCCGACGTCGCAACAAGTGCCTTGACCCCGTTGGCCAGCAGGTCGGCCTCGAGTTGTTCGCGTTCGGCGGCCTCGGTCGAACCCGTGTAGGCCGCGACCGCATGCCCGTGTTCACGCAGCAGCGCCGCGATGTCGTGTGCCGCAGCGACGGTCAGCGTGTACACGATTCCCGAGCCGGGCAGCGAACCCAGTTGTGCGGCAAGCCAAGCCGCGCGTTGCGCAGGGTTGCCCGCGTTGACCACCGACAGCCGCAGCGACTCGCGGTCCAGCCCGCCGCGCAGCACCAGCGTGTCGTTGCGTACGTCTGAGGCGCCGACGCCCAACTGCGCGGCGACGTCGGCGACCACGCGGTCGTTGGCGGTCGCGGTGGTAGCCAGCACCGGGATGTCGACGCCGAGTTCGGCGATCAGGGTGCGGATCCGCCGGTAGTCGGGCCGGAAGTCGTGGCCCCAGTCGGAGACGCAGTGCGCCTCATCGACAACGACCAGTCCGGCGTCGCGCGCCAGCGCGGGCAGCACCGCATCGCGAAAGTCGGGGTTGTTCAGCCGTTCCGGGCTGACCAGGAGGACGTCGAGCTCACCGCGCTGGACACGGCGGTGGATGTCCTCCCACTCGGCGACGTTGCTCGAGTTGATGGTGGCGGCGCGCACGCCGGCCCGTTCGGCGGCGGCGACCTGGTTGCGCATCAGTGCCAGCAACGGCGACACGATCACCGTCGGGCCGTGGCCGTCGGCGCGCAGCAGTTTGGCCGCGATGAAGTAGACCGCCGACTTACCCCAGCCGGTGCGCTGTACGACCAGGGCGCGGCGCCGGTGCACCACCAGCGCCTCGATCGCCGCCCACTGGTCGTCGCGCAGGGTGGCGTGCGGCCCCGCCAACTGTTCGAGGATCGCCTGGGCCTGCTCGCGGGTCGTCACCGCTTCATCGTGCCCCAGGGTTACGTCGACCCCGACCGGGTATGCGGGTTGCACGTTGTCCGCGATGTCACCGGGCGAACAGGGAGATGACGATGGTCCTCTACGCATACCGATGCGAATCCGGCTGCGGCATCACCCAACAGATGCATCCCATGCACAACCGCCCGGACATCGTCGACTGCCCGGAATGCTCCGGACGTGCACGCAAGATGATGTCGGTGCCCCATGTGGGGCGTACCGGCATCGCGATGGCTCTCGAGGAAGCGACACGCGCCACCGCCGATCGCCCCGGGGTTGTCACCGCACCGCCGCCGACCATGCGTCGGCAGAGAACCAGCGCCAACCCGCTGCACCGAACGCTCCCGCGACCTTGATAGGGATTCCGATGCCTGAACTGATCTTTCCGCTCGACTCCACCAAGAGGTTTCCCGACCAACAGATAGTCGGCCACAACCGGTGGCATCCCGACATCCCAGCGGCGGTGACGGTCAAACCCGGTGATTCGTTTCGGGTGCACTGTCGGGAATGGTTCGACGGCGACATTCACAACGACGACTCCGCCGAGGACATCCGCGACGCTCCAATGTCCAAAGTGCACGCGCTGTCCGGACCGATCGCCGTCGAAGGTGTACGACGGGGCGATCTACTCATTGTGGACATCCTCGACGTTGGTCCCCTCCCACAGGAGGACTCCGGACCGCTCGCCGGGCAGGGCTGGGGCTACACCGGTATCTTCGCCAAGAGCAATGGTGGCAGTTTCCTCGTCGACCAGTTCCCGGACGCCTACAAGGCGGTCTGGGACTTCTCCGGCGAGAAGGCGACTTCACGCCACGTGCCCGGTGTCGAGTTCACCGGCATCACTCACCCCGGCCTGATGGGTACCGCGCCGTCGGCTGAGCTGCTCGAGAACTGGAACACGCGCGAGGCGGCGCTGATCGCGACGGACCCGGATCGCGTGCCGCCCCTGGCGCTGCCGCCTAACCCCACCGACGCCGTCTTGGGCACGTTGACCGGCGATGCCTTTGACAAGGTCGCGGCCCAGGCGGCCCGCACCGCGCCGCCGCGCGAGAACGGCGGCAACATGGACATCAAGAATCTGACCAGGGGCAGCCGGGTTTTCTACCCGGTGTTCGTCGACGGTGCCAACCTCTCGGTCGGGGACCTGCATTTCTCGCAGGGCGACGGCGAGATCACCTTCTGCGGCGGCATTGAGATGGGCGGATTCATCGACCTGCGGGTCGACGTGATCTCAGGCGGGATGGAGACGTACGGGGTGAGCGAGCACCCCATCTTCATCCCGGGCAACACTCAGCCGCAGTATTCCGAATGGTTGACGTTCTCCGGCACCTCGGTCACCCTCGACGGCGAGCAGCGGTATCTGGATTCTCAGCTTGCCTATCAGCGGGCATGCCTCCACGCAATCAACTACCTGACGAAGTTCGGGTACAGCCCGGAGCAGGCTTATCTCTTGCTGGGGGCGGCACCGATCGAGGGTCGGTTCTCGGGAGTGGTGGATATCCCCAATTCCTGTGCGACGGTGTATATCCCGACGGCGATCTTCGATATTCCCATCGCCCCGTCTACGGGCGAACCGGTGAAGATCGACCCGGGAATCGGCGCTCCGCACGCTGCGGCGTAGCTCCCTACGCGGCGATGCCGGGTCGTCAGCCGGCCGGGGCCGCGTCCTGCTCGCGTTTGATCTCCAGCGCGATGTCGATGAGCTGGTCCTCCTGGCCACCGATGAGCTTGCGCTGGCCGGCACGGTGCAGCAGCTGGTGGGCGGGCACACCGTAGCGCTCCGACTGGCGGATGGCGTGCTTGAGGAAGCTCGAGTACACCCCGGAATAGCCCATGATCAGGGCGTTGCGGTCCAGCAGGCATTCGGCAGGCATCGCGGGTGCGACGACCTCCTCGGCGGCGTCGGCGATGTCGAAGAAGTCGATACCGGTCTTGACGCCGATCTTGTCGAACACCCCGATCAGCGCCTCGACCGGAGCATTACCCGCACCGGCCCCGAACCGGCGGCATGACCCGTCGATCTGCTTGGCACCGGCGCGCACCGCCTCGATCGAGTTGGCGACGCCGAGCCCGAGGTTCTCGTGGCCATGAAAGCCCACCTGTGCGTCGTCACCGAGTTCGGCGACCAACGCCGCGACGCGGTCGCGCACCCCTTCGAGCACGAGCGCACCGGCCGAGTCGACGACGTAGACACACTGGCAGCCCGCGTCAGCCATGATCCGCGCCTGCTTCGCGAGCTTCTCCGGCGCAATGGTGTGGCTCATCATCAAAAAGCCCACGGTCTCCAGCCCCAGTTCGCGGGCCAGCCCGAAGTGCTGGATCGACACGTCGGCCTCGGTGCAGTGGGTGGCGACGCGGCAGATCGAGCCGCCGTTGTTCTGCGCCTCCTTGATGTCCTCCTTGGTGCCCACACCCGGCAGCATCAGAAACGCGATCTTCGACTCCGTGGCCGTCTCGGCGGCGAGCTTGATCAGTTCCTGTTCCGGTGTCTTGGAGAAGCCGTAGTTGAAGCTCGACCCACCCAGGCCGTCGCCGTGGGTCACCTCGATGACCGGGACACCCGCCGCATCCAACGCCGCGACGATCGCATGCACTTCGTCCTTGGTGAACTGGTGGCGTTTGTGATGGCTGCCGTCGCGCAGCGAGGTGTCGGTCATCCGGACGTCCCAGATCGGGTTGAAGTAGACGCCGTCGGTGCTCATGCTTGGCCTCCTCCGGCCGCCGCGGTCAACGCTTCTTTGGCGATCTCCTCGCCCACCTTGGTGGCCGCGGCGGTCATGATGTCCAGGTTTCCAGCGTAAGGCGGCAGATAGTCGCCCGCACCCTCCACTTCGACGAACACCGTGACCAGGTGGTTCCCACCGTTGACCACCGACGGTTCGTCGAACTGCGGTTCGTTGAGCAACCGGTAGCCCGGGACGTAGGTCTGCACCTCGGCCACCACTTCCTTGATGGACGCGGTGATCGCGGCGTGGTCGGCGTCCTCGGGAATCGCGCAGAAGATGGTGTCGCGCATGATCATCGGCGGCTCGGCCGGGTTGAGGATGATGATCGCCTTACCCCGCTGGGCACCGCCGATGTTCTGCACGCCGGCGCTGGTGGTCTTGGTGAACTCGTCGATGTTGGCGCGCGTGCCCGGACCGGCCGAGGCCGACGACACCGACGCCACAATCTCGGCGTACGGCACATCCACGACCCGGCTCACCGCGTACACCATCGGGATGGTGGCCTGTCCGCCGCAGGTGACCATGTTGAGGTTCGGGGCCTCGAGGTGCTCGTGCAGGTTCGCCGGAGGGATCACGCCGGGCCCGATCGCCGCGGGTGTCAGGTCGACCGCGCGAATGCCAGCCTCGGCGTATTTCGGCGCCGCGTCGCGGTGCACGTAGGCGCTGGTGGCCTCGAAAACCATGTCGGGCTTCTCACTTTGCGCCAGAAGCCAATCCACGCCCTCATGCGAGGTCTCCAACCCCAGCTTGCGGGCGCGGGCAAGCCCTTCGCTCTGCGGGTCGATGCCGATCATCCAGCGCGGCTCCAACCACTCCGAGCGCAGTAGCTTGTACAGCAGATCGGTGCTGATGTTGCCCGATCCGACGATCGCGACCGATGCCTTGTTCGGCATATCTAGCTCCTCGATTATTCGAAATCCAAACGCACCGAGCCGAGCCCGGCGAAGTCTGCCACGTACTGCGCGCCGGGAGTGGCGTCGAACGCTTTGGTGCACGACCCCGGCAACACGATGTCACCGGCCTTGAGGCGAACCCCGAAGCTGTCCACCTTGCGGGCCAGCCAGGCGACCGCGGTCACCGGGTTGCCCAGCACCGCATCGCTGCGGCCCTTTGCCACCACCTCGCCGTTGCGGGTCAAAGTGGCGGTGATGGCCCTTATATCTATGTCCTTGGGCGAGACCCTGTTCTCACCGAGCACCCAACCGGCCGAGGACGCGTTGTCGGCGATCGTGTCGCAGAGTTTGATCTTCCAGTCCTTGATGCGGGTGTCGATCAGCTCGATGGCGGGTGCGAACGCGGCCGTCGCCGCCAGCACGTCGTCCTCGGTGCAACCGGCCCCGGGAAGGTCGTCGGCCAGAATGAAGCCGACTTCCACTTCGACGCGCGGATAGAGGTAGTCGGCGGACTTGACTGGAGTCTGTTCGGAGACGGCCATCTCGTCGAGCAGATGCCCGTAGTCGGGTTCGTCGACGTTCATCATCTGCTGCATCGCCTTCGACGACAACCCCACCTTGTGGCCGATGACCCTGGCCCCCTCGGCGACGCGCTGGCGGATGTTGATCAGCTGGATCTCGTAGGCATCCACGACGTCGATGTCCGGATGTGCGTCGGTCAACGGTGCAATCGGGACCCGGCTGCGCTCGGCCTGTGCGAGGTCGGCGGCCAGCTGTTGGCGCACCTGGTCAGTGAGCATCCTTATGAAGTCCCCTTGTTCTGTTGACCGGCGCGGTTGTGGGTCCACCGCGCAATTCTATAACGTGTTCTACATGAGTGGTCAGGAGTATGACGTCGTTGTGGTGGGGAGCGGCGCGGCCGGTTTGGTCGCTGCGCTGACCGCAGCCCATCAGGGACTTTCCACAGTAGTCGTCGAGAAGGCTGCACACTACGGCGGTTCCACTGCGCGGTCAGGTGGTGGTGTGTGGATCCCGAACAATGAGGTCCTAGAGCGCGACGGCGTCAAGGACACGGCCGACGCCGCCCGCACCTACCTGCACAACATCATCGGTGACGTCGTCCCCGCCGAGAAGATCGACACCTATCTCGACCGCGGCCCGGAGATGCTGTCGTTCGTGCTCAAACACTCACCGTTGAAGCTGTGCTGGGTGCCCGGCTACTCCGACTATTACCCCGAGACGCCGGGCGGGAAGCCAACGGGCCGTTCCGTGGAACCCAAGCCATTCGACGCGCGCAAGCTCGGCGCCGACCTGCCGGGCCTGGAGCCGCCATACGGCAAGGTCCCGCTCAACGTGGTCGTCATGCAGCAGGACTACGTCCGGCTCAACCAGCTCAAGCGTCATCCCCGCGGCGTGCTGCGCAGCCTCAAGGTCGGTGCGCGCACGATGTGGGCCAAGGCCACCGGCAAGAATCTGGTCGGCATGGGCCGGGCGCTGATCGCACCGTTGCGTATCGGTCTGCGCGACGCGGGCGTGCCCGTGCGGCTCAACACGGCGCTGACCGATCTCTACGTCGTGGACGGCGTCGTCCGCGGTATCTACGTTCGGGACGCTTCGGCACCGGAGTCCGTTGAGCCCGAGCTGATCCGGGCGCGCCGCGGTGTGATTCTCGGCTCGGGCGGCTTCGAGCACAACGAGCAGATGCGGGTGAAATACCAGCGCGCCCCGATCACCACCGAGTGGACGGTGGGCGCCAAGGCCAACACCGGTGACGGCATCATCGCCGCCGAGAAGCTGGGCGCCGCGCTCGACATCATGGAGGACGCGTGGTGGGGCCCGACGGTGCCGCTGGTGGGTGCGCCGTGGTTCGCGCTGTCGGAACGCAACTCGCCGGGTTCGATCATCGTCAACATGGCGGGCAGACGGTTCATGAACGAATCGATGCCCTATGTCGAGGCGTGCCACCACATGTACGGAGGCCAGTACGGGCAGGGACCGGGCCCCGGCGAAAACATTCCGGCGTACCTGGTGTTCGACCAGCAGTACCGCGATCGCTACATCTTCGCCGGACTTCAACCCGGACAACGGATTCCGACTAAGTGGCTGGAGTCGGGCGTGATCGTCACGGCGGACACGCTCGAGGAGCTGGCGGAGAAGACCGGGCTGCCGGTGGAGGCGTTCAAGGCAACGGTCGAGCGCTTCAACGGCTTCGCCCGGTCCGGTCTCGACGAGGACTTCAGGCGCGGCGAGAGCGCGTATGACCGGTACTACGGCGATCCGACCAACAAGCCCAATCCCAACCTGGGCGAGATCACCCACCCGCCCTATTACGCGGCCAAGATGGTGCCCGGCGACCTGGGCACCAAGGGTGGCGTCGTCACCGACGTGCATGGCCGTGCCCTGCGCGACGACGGGTCGGTGATCGAAGGACTCTATGCTGCAGGCAATGTCAGCGCGCCGGTGATGGGGCACACTTACCCCGGTCCAGGCGGGACCATCGGCCCAGCGATGGTGTTCGGTTACCTTGCAGCACTGCATATCGCCGGAAAGGCTTGAAATGCCCATCAATCTCGACGAGGCGCTCGGCGCTGAGCTTCCCGCCGCCGAGTTCTCGTGGACGAGCAGCGACGTCCAGCTCTACCACCTCGGGCTGGGGGCCGGCACCGACCCGATGAACAAGCGCGAACTGCGCTACCTGACAGACGAAACCCCGCAGGTGCTACCGACATTCGGTAATGTCGCGCAAAGCTTCCACATGACCGACCCTCCGACGGTGAAGTTCCCCGGCATCGACATCGAGCTCTCCAAGGTGCTGCACGCCAGCGAGGCCGTGACGGTACCGGGCCCGATCCCGCCGGCGGGCACCGGGATCGCGGTCACGCGCTTCACCGACATCTGGGACAAGGGCAAGGCCGCGGTGATCTGGTCGGAGACCACGGTGACGGCGCCCGACGGCACACTGTTGTGGACCCAGAAACGCTCGATCTTCGCCCGCGGCGAAGGCGGCTTCGGCGGGGAGCGCGGACCGTCTACGTCATCGGAACCGCCGCAGCGAAATCCCGACCTCGAACTGGCCATCCCGGTGTCGCCCCAGCAGGCGTTGCTCTACCGGATGTGCGGGGACCGCAACCCACTGCACTCCGATCCGGACTTCGCCGCCGCCGCGGGCTTTCCGCGCCCGATCCTGCACGGTCTGTGCACTTACGGCATGACCTGCAAGGCGATGGTCGACGCCCTGCTCGGCGGCGACACTGCCCAGGTCGGCAACTACGGTGCCCGCTTCGCCGGTGTGGTGTTCCCCGGCGAGACGCTCAAGGCAAGCGTCTGGAAGGACGGCGACGGCTTCGTCGCGAGGGTGACCGCACCCGAGCGTGACGACGCGGTAGCCCTTGCCGGTGTGGAGTTGACCCCGGCCTCAGCGGCCTAAGCGCGCGACCAGTCCTGCCGCTACGGGGTAGAACCGGCTGCGCCGTTTCCGCCGTTGCCACCTTCGCCGCCGGCTCCGCCTGTGGTCCCGGACGGGCCGTTGCCGGAATTACCGGCGTTACCTGCATTACCGGACGGCCCGATATTTCCGTCCGACGTGTAGGACCTGCCGCCGGTGCCGCCCTTGCCGCCGGCCCCGCCGGTGCCACCGGTGCCGTTGACGCCGTTACTGCCGGTGCTGCCGCGACTGCCGAATATTCCTCCGGCGCCGCCCTTGGCGCCGCTGCCACCGGTGCCGGCGTCGCCGCCCTTGCCGCCGGTGCCCCCATTGCCGCCTCTGCCACCCGGTGCATTCCCCGGATATGTCGACCTGCTCGGGCTGGATTGGAGATTCTGCACCGCGCCGGCACCACCAAGGCCGCCGTTACCGCCGTTGCCGCCCTTGGCGCCGTTACCGCCGTTGCCACCATCGGCGCCGTTCCCGCCGTTGCCGCCGTTTCCGACCAGAAGCCCTCCGCGGCCCCCCTTGCCGCCGGAACCACCGTTGGTTCCGTTGGACCCGGCCGTGCCGGCACCGCCGTTGCCGCCGTCTCCACCTTTTCCACCTTTTACAACGCCCGTGGTTTCCGGATTGGACGAGAACAACACCACCGTCTCATTGCCGCCGCTGCCGCCGTTGCCGCCCGCGCCGCCGCCGGGACCGCCGTCACCGCCGTCGCCGCCGGCGCCTCCTGTGCCGTTATAGCGAGCCGATCCGCCGGTGCCCGTGCCGCCGTTCCCACCAGGCGCTCCCGCGATGTCGGTGTCGGCGCCGTTACCGCCGTTACCGCTGACCGCGATCGAGGTGTTGTTGTTCGGTCCATTGGAAGTCGCGAGTTGCCCCCGACCTCCGTTGCCGCCTCCCGTAGCCCCTGCCTGACCCGGTGCGCCCGGTCCTCCGTTGGCTCCGATAACTGTGCCCGTACCAGTCACGTCCGTCGCTGGACTCGGGTAACTCGTGCCGGTCGCAGCACGCGTGCCGTCCCAGGTGGGATTGACGCCGTCTGCGCCGTTCCAGCCCAGGCCGCCGTTGCCGCCGTTTCCGCCGTTGCCGATCAGGGTGAATTTCCCGACGCTGCCGCCGTTGCCCCCGTTGCCGCCGTTGCGGGTGGCATCACCGGCTGCACCGTTGCCGCCGTGGCCGGCGTTACCGATCAACGCGAACGCTCCCACGTTTCCGCCGTTGCCGCCGGCCCCATCGCGGAAGCCGAGGACGCCGTCGGCACCGTTTCCGCCGTTACCGCCGAACAACCCGGCGTTGCCACCGTTGCCGCCGTTGGCCCCGTTGCCGCCGTTTCCGAACAAGATTCCACCGTTGCCGCCGTCGCAGGCTGAGCCGACGCAGTCGGCAGCAGCGTTCAGGCCGTTGCCGATCAACCAGCCACCGGGTCCGATCATCGGCCGTCCCCCGAAATCGGTGAACGCCGCGGTGAAGCTCACAGCTGTCGGACCACCCCCGCTGGGCCCGATCAACTTGTGTTCGTACAGCCGCCAGAAATCATCGGTAACGGGAGCCAACGGCACCATCACCGATTCCACGGAGGTCAACTGAACCACCGGTGAGGCGTTCGTCGGCGCCGGCGGCGCCATCAGCAGAGCGCCACCCCCCGCCACCGCTGCCGCGCCAATTCCGGCACCGAAGTATTGCCGAATCCGCGACATGTCTCGACGAGCTTTTCGGTGTTTGGCCATGTCGTGAACTCCTCAAACGCGGTGAAACATTTCATCCCCGAGCGGTCTACCTGCTGTCCTCCGCGACGCTAATAGCCTGCTGAGAACGACCGCGAGGGTACAAAGTCATTACGGCTTAGAACCATTTGCCATCCCTGAAGATGACCCGCGTTGATCGAATAACCACTGAGCCGAACTTGGCAGCGTCCGCAATTTCCGAGCGACCTGATAGTTTCGTTTTCGGTGACCATTCCAATCCTCGGACGAATCAGGAGTACATCTTGAAGTTCACCAAGATCACCAGCATGTTTGCCGCAACTGCGACCGCCGGCTTCATCGGGATACCGCTGGCGGCCGCCGAACCTGCAGAGCCCGAAGCCACCCAAACCGGGCCCACCGTCCAGACCCAGACGCTCGGGACCCAGGGCAAGTTGGTCGACGGGGCCGTCATCCAGGGCTGGACCGTGACCAACCTCCAGCCGAGCAGCGACGCCATCCCGCATCAGGTGAATGGGACGCTGTGGGAAGCTACGGCGACCGACCACGCGATCCAGGGGTCGGTGACGCCCATCGTGTCGAATCTGAACGCCAGGGCCGCGGACGGTCAGACCTACCGAGCGCTGTTCGGAGTGGCCTCCGCGCAGGGCGTGAACCCGTCCACGCTAGCCCCGGGACAGGAGACGACCGGCAAGGTCTATTTCGACGTCACCGGCGCGAGCCCCGACAGCGTGGTGTACAACGCCGGCGGACAGGATCTGCTGGTGTGGACCCAGCCACCCGCCTCGAGCTCGAGCAGCTCGTCGCAGGCGACAGCCGCACCCGCGGAGGCCCCGGCCACCGAAACTACGGAAGGCACGGAGGCCGCTCCGGAAGGCACGACCGCCGCTCCGGAAGGCACGACCGCCGCTCCGGAAGGCACGGAGGCCGCTCCTGCCGCAACAGGTACCGAGGTACCCGAAGGCAGCCAGGGCACCCCGCTTCCTGAGGGCAGCCAGGGCACCCCGCTTCCCGAAGGCAGCGAGGGCACGCCGGTCGAGCCCGCCGAAGCCGCTCCGGTTCCGCCCGCGGAGGGCACACCTGCTCAGCCTGCCCACGGCGCGCCGGCTCCGGCCGGCACCGAGGGCGCCCCGCAACCTGCGGTAAGCCACGGCACCCCGCTACCCGCGGGTGACCAGGCGCAGACCCCGAGCACCTACGCGCCCACTCCCTGACGGAATCGGGCAAGTCAACCGGTCAGCGTCGTCACGAGTGCAACGACCACCACGTGTACAGCTGTGGGAAGGTCGGGCCAGTCGGCCCCGCTCGGACGGCGCTGACCGGTTGACCGTCCTGCAAGCCGCAGAGGAGATTTCCGCTGATCTTGTCGGAGTGGCGTTGCGGCCCCGTCCGTCGAACCGGTGAAAGACGTGGGACCACACCGACGTTCCGACGGCGGTCCTCCACAGGACCTCTAACCGGCTACCGGTCGGCGATGAGGATCTCGCACATCGGTCGGGCGATTCGAGCGCGATCGACGCGACGCTGGGCGAAATATAGTCCGGCACAAAGGGAAACAAGACCGCGCGCCGACCCTGGAGGCGCCTGTCCGTAAGCGCGGCAAGCCCACCCGATTCCCGCTCGGCACGGCCACTCGGTGAACTAGCCTCGTCTCCCGGGGGTACGTACACCTGAGCGGCCAACTTGCGTGCTTCGCACACGTTCGCGTCGTGATGAGCGGCCCGAGCGCTACGCTCAGTTGCCGAAGCAGCGACCTTGGGTTCGACACGTCTGTCGCAGAAACTTCGTCGCCCGGGGGCCTCGCCCCATAGATACCCTACGGGGTATCGTATTCGAGCGGTCGCAGGCACAAATGAGGGGGTTCGGCGATTCTGACGATTCTCAAGCGTTTCTGGGTGCCGGTTATCGTCGTGGTGGCAGCGGCCGGCGGCGCCCTGGGCGTACTCCAACTCCGCAGCGTTTTCGGCTCCGACAAGGTCTTCTCGCAGCCCAGCAGCACCGAGAACATCGTGTCGGTCAACGTCAAACAGGTGACGTACGAAATTTTCGGCCCGCCCGCCACAGCTGGCGGCGTCAGCTTTCTGGACGAGAACGCTGAGTCGCAGAGCGTCCAGTTCACCAGCCTGCCGTGGACGCACACCCTCACCACGACGATCCCGGCCGTCACCGCTTATGTGGTGGCGCAGGGCAACAGTCCTGACATCGGCTGCCGCATCACCGTCAACGGCGTGGTCAAGGAAGAGCAGTCCTCCGAGGGACACGACGCACAGACCTTCTGTCTGGTGAAAGCCGCATGAGCGCCACCGGCGAACCGCCGTCGAGGCTGATGCGCGTCATGCGTGCACTAGCCTGGCCGATCATCATCATCTGGGTGGGCGTGACCATCGTGGTCAACGTTTTCGTACCCCAGATCGAAGCGGTGGCCCGCGAGCATGCGGTGTCGATGTCACCCAACGACGCCCCGGCGGTGATCGCCGCCAAGCGCATCGGCGCAAAGTTCGAGGAATCCGATTCCGACAGCATCGTGATGGTCGTTCTGGACAGCGATCACGAACTCGGCAGCGAAGCGCGGCGTTATTACGACGATCTGGTGAAGCGGCTGGAGGCCGACACCACCCATGTGCAGCATGTGCAGGACCTGTGGGGAGATCTGGTCACCGCCGGTGGAGTGCAGAGCGCCGACGGCAAGGCCGCCTACACACAGGTGAACGTCGCCGGCAACCAGGGCAGCACGTTGGGGATCGAGTCCGTCGACGCGGTACGCACGATCGTCGACGACATCACGCCGCCCAGCGGAGTCCGCGCGCATGTCACCGGGCCTGCGGCACTCACCGCGGACATGACCGAGGCCGCCGACAAGAGCATGTTCAAGATGATGGGCGTGACCGGCGTGGTCATCGTGATCATGCTGCTGTTGACCTATCGCTCCATCACCACGACACTGCTCGCGCTGGTCATGGTCGGCGTCGGTATGGGCACCGCCAGAGGTGTCGTGGCGCTGCTGGGCGACCATGGCTTGCTGGGGTTTTCCACGTTCGTGGTCGCGTTGCTGTCGTCGCTGGCGATCGCGGCGGGAACCGACTACGCGATCTTTCTCATCGGTCGTTATCAGGAGGCCCGCCGCGCCGGCGAGGACCGGGAAACCGCTTACTACACGATGATTCGCGGTACCTCCCACGTCATCATCGGTTCTGGGTTGACGATCGCGGGGGCGACCGCCTGTCTGCATCTAGCTCGGTTGGACTATTTCAAGACGCTGGGTTTCCCTTCCGCGCTGGGCATGCTCATCGTCATCGCCGGGGCGATGACCGTGGGTCCGGCGGTCGTCGCCGTGGCGAGTGGTTTCGGTCTGCTCGAACCCAAAGGGACGGCGGCAACGCACCGGTGGCGGCGGATCGGCACCGCGAATGTCCGCTGGCCCGCGCCGGTGTTCGCCGCCTCGTTGATCACGGTGATCGCCGGCTTCGCGATCATGCCGACCATGAAGATCAGCTTCAACGACCGCTACTACATACCTGACCATCTACCGTCCAACGTCGGATATGACGCGGCCGAAGAGCATTTCTCGTTTGCGAGGCTCAATCCCGATATCTTGATGATCGAAGGCGACCACGATATGCGGAATCCGAGCGACATGATCATCCTGGACCGGATCGCCAAGGATATCTTTCGGTTACCCGGAGTTGCTCGGGTGCAGAGCATTACGAGGCCGCTGGGCGGACCGACTGAGCATAGCTCTATACCCTTTCAGATCAGCATGCAGTCGGTCCCGATCACAGCGAACCTGCAGTTCATGAAGGACCGTATGGACGACATGCTCGCCATGAGCGGTGATCTCGGCGCCATGATCGACTCGATGCAACGGGTGCACAGTCTGGTGGTCGCGATGAGTGGCACCGTCAACCGTATGACGCAGGATGTGGAAGTCATACAATCCACGGTCGGCGAGATGCGCGACAAACTCGCGGATTTCGACGACTTCTGGCGCCCCTTGCGTAACTATCTCGCGTGGGAACCCCACTGTTTCAATATCCCTGTTTGCTGGTCGACCAGATCGATATTCGCCGCTCTCGATGACGTCGATAAGTTCACCGAAGATATGGATGGGCTCGTTCGTGACATGCACGATGTGGACACGGTTATACCGCAGATGGCAAGGGAAATCCCGCCGATAATCGCGGTGGCGAATTCCATGCGAGCGAGCCTGTTGACCATACACAGCAGCTTCGCCGGAATGATCAAACAAATGGAACGCATGACCGACACCGCAGCCGCGATGGGCCATGCCTTCGACTCGTCGAAAAATGACGACTATTTCTACCTGCCGCCCGAGGCGTTCGACAACCCCGACTTCCAACGCGGGCTGGAGATTTTCCTGTCGCCGGACGGCAAGGCGGCACGCTTCATGATCACGCACACTGAGGATCCGGCTACCCCCGCGGGCATCGCAGCGGTCAAACCGGTATTGGAGACCGCGCGCCACGCGGTGAAGGGATCGCCGCTGGCGGACGCCAGATTGGATCTCACCGGCACGGCCGCTATTTACAACGACATCCAAACCGGCTCCACCTACGACGTCATGCTCGTCGGACTGGCGGCGGTCACACTGATCTTCATCGTGATGCTGATCATCGTCCGCTCCCTGGTGGCGGCGAGTGTGATCGTCGGCACCGTGTTGCTGTCACTCGGTGCCGCGTTCGGGTTGTCGGTGCTGGTCTGGCAGCACATTTTCGGACTGGAACTGAACTGGATCACGCCGGTGTTCGGGGTGATCGTGCTTCTGGCCGTCGGGTCGGATTACAACCTGTTGCTGGTTTCCCGGTTCAAGGAGGAGATCGGTGCGGGATTGAAAACGGGCATCATTCGGTCGATGGCCAGCACCGGTGGAGTGGTTACCGCGGCGGGCCTCGTGTTCGCCTTCACCATGATGTCCATGGTCGCCAGTGACTTACGCTCCATCGGCCAGGCCGGCAGCACGATCGGCATCGGTCTGCTGTTCGACACCTTGATTATTCGATCGCTGATGACGCCGTCGATTGCGGCGTTGCTGGGACGCTGGTTCTGGTGGCCACAGCAGATTCGGCCGCGCCCGGCCAGCTCGATGCTGCGCCCCTACGGACCTCGCCCGCTGGTTCGTGCCCTGCTCCAGAGCGACAAATAGTTTTACTGCGAGCCGCACGGAGTGCGCCGCGTGGCCGTCGCTCAAGCCGAGCGGTCAGCGTCGTCACGAGTGCGACGACCACCACGCGTACAGCTGTGGGAAGGTCGGGCCAGTCGGCCCGCCTCGGACGGCGCTGACCGTCATCTTGGCCTCGTCGGTCCACACGACGGTCGGTTGACTCTCCTGCAAGCCGCAGAAGAGATTTCCGCTGATCTTGTTCGGCGTGGCGTTGCGACGCCACGGCCCGGGTGACTGAATGTTGCCCGGACAGTTGACCCGGGTCGCGGCGGCGATCGCGTCATTGAAGACGAGTTCCAGTGAAGGTTTGTCACCGACCAGGCTGTAGGTCGCCGAGAGCGGCCCTCCAGGATCGCTGTTTCGATCGCAATCCACTTGTGTCAAAACGTTTTCCGGGGCGGGTACCGATTCGCACGCGTCCGTCCGATATCCCTTTGGCAGCTGCTGCATCAGCCGGGTGCCGTCTTCGGAGATGGCCGTCGGCTCCTCGGCGCTCGGCGGTTGAGCGCTGTCCTCGGATGGCCGCGTTAACCAGAAGATCAGGCCACCGACCGCGACCACCACACCGATGGCGGCAGTACCGATGATCAACGGTTTCGGATCACGCCGCCGCGCAGGCCGTGGGCTCACCGTCAGTGGCGCGTCGAACCTGTCTGTCCAGGCGGGTTGCGCGGGTTGCAGGTCGCCGCGCCGGGTCTCCCGTTCGGTATCAGCCGGTTCGTCGGGCAAAACCTCCTGCAGCGGACCGGTGTCCGCCTCATCGGGTTCCGGTGAGTGGATGTCGTCGACCGGGAGGTCGGGCTCCTGCGGCCACGGCTCTTGTGGCGTGGACGAATTCACCCCTCAGAGGGTAGTAGGCGGGCCGGGCGGCCCGCACCGGACGCTCAGCCCAGGATCAGGCCAGAGGTCGGCACACCGGTGCCCGCGGTGACGAGCACATGCTCGACGTCCGGCACTGGGTTGACCGACGTCCCGCGGAGCTGCCGAACGCCCTCGGCGATCCCGTTCATGCCGTGGATGTAGGCCTCGCCCAACTGGCCGCCATGGGTGTTGATCGGCAGGCGTCCGCCGATCTCGATCGCCCCGTCCTTGATGAAGTCCTTGGCGTCGCCCCGCTCGCAGAAGCCGAGCTCCTCCAACTGAATCAGCGTGAACGGGGTGAAATGGTCGTAGAGCACCGCGGTTTGGATGTCGTCTGGCTTCAGGCCCGACTGCTCCCACAACTGCCTACCGACGAGACCCATTTCGGGCAGCCCGAGTTCGGGCCGGTAATAGCTCGTCATCGAGTACTGGTCGGGGCTGGAACCCTGCGAGGCCGCCTCGATGATCGCCGGGCGATGCTTGAAATCCTTGGCCCGCTCGGCCGACGTGACCACCAGCGCCACTCCGCCGTCGGTCTCCTGACAGCAGTCGAGCAGACGCAGCGGTTCGGCGATCCACCGCGAATTCTGGTGATCCTCGATGGTGATCGGCTTCTCGTAGAAGTACGCCTTCGGATTCTTCGCCGCGTGCTTACGATCCGCGACCGAGATCATGCCGAAGTCCCTGCTGGTGGCGCCGGACTGGTGCATGTACCGCCTGGCGATCATCGCGACCTGGGCGGCGGGGGTCGACAGCCCGTGCGGGTAGGAGAACGAATTGTCGACGCCCGTGGAGTCGGCGTTCTCCACCAACCGCATCTGCACCTGGCCGAACCGCACGCCCGAGCGCTCGTTGAACGCCCGATATGCCACAACACAATCCGCGACGCCGGTCGCGACCGCGATCGCGGCCTGCTGCACGGTGGCGCAGGCCGCCCCGCCGCCGTGGTGGATCTTGGAGAAGAACTTCAGCTCGCCAATGCCCGTCGCCCGTGCGATCGCAACCTCGGTATTGGAGTCCATCGTGAACGTGACCATGCCGTCCACATCGGCGGGTGTGAGCCCCGCGTCGTCGAGTGCGTCCAACACCGCCTCCGACGCGAGACGAAGTTCGCTTCGACCGGAGTCCTTGGAGAAGTCGGTGGCGCCGATCCCGACGATCGCCGCCTTCCCCGACAGTGCGCCCGACATCAGGCGTTGCCTCCGATCGACAAAGTGGCAGTGGCGATCACGTGATCGCCCAGGCTGTTGCTGCCGACGACTTTCAGCGTGACGACGCCGGCCTCGATCGCGGTCACCTCTCCCCGAAACGTCACCGTGTCATAGGCGTACCACGGCACACCGAGACGCAGCGAGATCGACTTGATGATCGCAGTCGGACCGGCCCAGTCGGTGATGTAACGCTGCACCAGGCCGGTGTCGGTGAGGATGTTGACGAAGATGTCCTTGCTGCCCTTGGCCTGGGCCTTGTCCCGGTCGTGGTGGACGTCCTGGTAGTCGCGCGTCGCGATGGCCGTCGACACGATGAACGTCGGGTCGCCGTAGAGAGCGAGTTCGGGCAGCTTGGTGCCGACAGAGATCGACGGAGCCGCTCCGGTGGCGACATCCGACGTGCGCGCGCTCATGCGTCCCGCTCCCACGCATAAAGCGTCCACGCCGGACCGGAGTCGCCTTCAGGAAAGTCGATATATGTTGCGTGAACCGGCATTCCGATCTCCACGGTGGCTGGGTCGACGTTGCGGAGTTGCCCGAGCATCCGCACACCTTCTTCGAGTTCGACGAGGGCAATGACGAACGGTAGCGTGCGACCGGGCACCTTGGGCGCATGGTGCACCACGAAGCTGAACACGGTGCCCTTGCCGCTGGCGACGACGTAGTCGGTCGGCTTGTCTTTGTCTTGCCAGAGCGCGGGCACTGGCGGGTGTACCAACGTGCCGTCGGCGCGCTTCTGGATGCGCAGCTCGTGTTCGTTGACACCGTCCCAGAAGAACTTGGTGTCGCGCGACGACGCCGGCCGCATCATCATGTCGGCGTCCAGGTCGTCGGGTACCGCCGCACCCCCATCCTTGTCGGCCGGCTTGAACTTCATAATGCGCCACATCATCTCGGCGACTGGGCTTTCTACGTCATCACCCACTGTCCAGGTGATCTTCTGTGTGATGAAGAAGCCCTCGCCGAGAGCGGTGTTCTTCGGTCCGATGACGTCGGTCAGTTCCGCGGTGACACTGACCTCCTCGCCGACGCGAAGATACCGGTGGTAGGTCTGCTCGCAGTTGGTCGCGACGACGCCGATATAGCCGGCGTCGTCGAACAGGTCGAGGATCCTGCCCAGGGGGTCGTCGTCCGGCCGGACGCCGCCGAGCCCCATCATCGTCCAGACCTGGATCATTGCCGGCGGCGCGACGGCACCGGGATGCCCGGCCGCCTTGGCCGCGGCGTCGTCGACGTAGATGGGGTTCTTGTCGCCCATCGCATCGAGCCAGTGGTCGATCATGGGCTGATTGACCGGGTGCCTGCCGACCCGCGGCTTGCTCCTGCCTTCGGCCTTGACCCGTTCGGCGGCCGCCTTGATGTCCTCGACTGTCACCGCGGCACCCTCGGAACCTTCAGGCCCGCCGCCGCGATCATCTCTCGCATCACCTCGTTGACACCTCCGCCGAACGTGATCACCAGGTTTCGTTTCGTCTGGGAATCCAGCCATTCCAGCAATTCCGCGGTGTCGGGTTCGGCCGGATTGCCGTACTTGCCGACGATCTCCTCGGCGAGGCGCCCGGCGTACTGAATCCGCTCGGTGCCGAAGACCTTGGTCGCGGCCGCGTCGGCGACGTCAATGGTCTCCCCCGCCGCGGCGACCTGCCAGTTGAGTAGCTCATTGATTCGCCACATCGCCTTGAGTTCGCCGAGCGAGCGCTTGACGTCGTCGTGGTTCATCGGGATGTCGCCGTTGCCACCGGGTTTCGACGCCCATGCGTGCACTCGGTCATAGAGGCCGGCGAACCGGCCCGCCGGCCCGAGCATCACGCGTTCGTTGTTGAGCTGTGTCGTGATCAGCTTCCATCCGCCGTTCTCCTCACCGACAAGCATGTCGGCGGGCACCCGGACGTCGTTGTAATAGGTGGCGTTGGTGTGGTGGGCACCGTCGGACAGGATCATCGGCGTCCAGGAGTAGCCGGGATCCTTGGTGTCGGCGATGAGGATGGAAATCCCCTTGTGCTTCACCGCCTCCGGGTCGGTGCGGCACGCCAGCCAGATGTAGTCGGCGTCGTGGCCACCCGTGGTGAACACCTTCTGTCCGTTGACGACGTATTCGTCGCCCTGACGCACCGCGGTGGTGCGTAGCGACGCGAGGTCGGTGCCCGCCTCCGGCTCGGTGTAACCGATCGCGAAGTGCACGTCGCCGGCGAGGATCGCGGGCAGGAACTTCTTCTTCTGGGCATCCGTGCCGTACTGCTGCAGCGTGGGTCCGACCGTCTGCAGGGTGACTGCCGGCAGCGGTACGTCGGCGCGTTGCGCCTCATTGACGAAAATCGACTGCTCGATCGGGCCGAAGCCGAGCCCGCCGAACTCCTTGGGCCACCCGACGCCGAGCTTGCCGTCCGAGCCCATTCGCTTGATGACCGCACGATAGGCCTTGCCGTGGCGGTTCTTCTCCATCTCCTTCGCCTCTTCGTCAGAGATGAGATTCGAGAAGTAATCCCGCAATTCAGCTTGCAGCTGCTTTTGTTCGGGCGTCAGTTCGATGAACATTCCTATCTCCCGTCGTCCCCTGGCCTCCGGCCGTGGCCCCATCGCTCGCCCGACGCTGCTCCCACCAGGTCGAGCCGATGTGACGGACCGCCCACCACGCGGGCGAGGTCTTTGATCGAGGAGTAGTAACGGTCCATCGGATAGGCGATGTCCATCCCCATACCGCCGTGCAGGTGGTGGCAGATTTGCATCACCGGAGGCGCCTGGGAGGCCAGCCAGTATCCCAGCACGTCAATGTCGTCATCAGCGTCACGCCCCTCCGACAGTCGCCAGGTCACCGAGTTCGACACCAGCGTCAGTGTGCGGGAGGCGATGTACACCTCTGCCAGCTGCGCGGCGACGGTCTGGAACGTCGACAGCGGCTTGCCGAACTGCTCCCGGTTCGCCACATAGTCGGCGGTGAGCCGCAACGCGCCCGCCGCCAGCCCCGCCGCGAACGCGCCGATCGCTGCCAGTGCCAGTTGGTTAACCCGGCGGGCGTCCGCGCCCTCGAGCACCCCGTCGACCTCGGCGTCGGTGAACGTGACCGAGTATTCGTCGCCGTGGTTGGACGTCGGGGTCTGGGCCATTACGACGCCATCGGCCTTCGGGGATACGACGACCACCGCGTTGTCAGCGGTGACGACGAGCCAATCAGCCTGCCCGGCATAGGGAACGGCGACCTTGGTTCCACTGAGCCGGAGCCCGTTGGTCGACCGCGAAAGTACGGTCGACGGTCGGTCCGGCAGCGGCGCCCCGGGTTCGTTGAGCGCGGCCGACAGGACGCTGCCCCTCGCCACCCCGGCGAGATAGCGATCCTGCTGTTCTGTCGATGCGCGGTCGAGCAGCGGCAACAGGCCCAGGCCGAGCGTCGCGAGCGCCGGGCTCACGGTGCCGTGCCTGCCGATCTCGGTGAGCGCGGTCGCCACCTCCGGGAGGCCGACGCCGTCGCCGCCGAGACGCTCGGGCACCGCCAGCGCGGTCACCCCCCCGGAAACCAGTGCGTCCCAGCTGTTGTCGCGGGTCAACACCGAGGTCACCACATCGGCGACAGCCCGCTGCCCTTCGTCTGGACTGAAGTCCACCCGAATCCTCCTTGATACCGGGAAATTTCGCAGTCGCTATAAGTTACTCGCCGCCGGGCTGGCGGGCCCGCCCGCCATGGGGCACTTTCCGGTGTAATCGACCTGCCAGTGCTTGATGCCGTTGAGCCAGCCCGACTTGAGCCGCTCAGGGTCGCTGATCGGCTTGAGATCGGGCATGGTGTCGGCGATCGCGTTGAAGATGAGGTTGATCGTCATCCGGGCGAGATTCGCGCCGATGCAGTAGTGCGCGCCCGTGCCCCCGAACCCGACGTGCGGATTGGGATCGCGCATGATGTCGAACTTGTGCGGGTCGTCGAAGACCTCTTCGTCGAAATTGGCTGAGCGGTAGGACATCACCACCCGCTCGCCCTTCTTGATCTGCACACCACCCAGCTCGACGTCTTCCAGTGCGGTGCGCTGGAACGCCGATACGGGAGTGGCCCAGCGCACGATCTCGTCGACGGCGGTTTCGGGACGTTCCTTCTTGTAAAGCTCCCACTGCTCGGGGTGCTGCGAGAACGCAATCATGCCGTGGGTGATGGAGTTTCGGGTGGTTTCGTTGCCGGCGACCGCGAGCATGACGACGAAGAACCCGAACTCGTCGTCGGTGAGCTTCTCTCCCTCGATGTCGGCCTCGATCAGCTTCGTGACGATGTCCTCGGTGGGGTTCTTCGCCCTTTCCTCGGCCATCTTCATCGCGTACTGGATCAACTCGACTGACGATACGGCGGGGTCGATGTGGGCGTATTCCGGGTCCTCGCCGGCGGTCATCTCGTTGGACCACCGGAACAGCTTGTCGCGGTCGTCCTGAGGCACACCGAGCAGTTCGGCGATGGCCTGCAGCGGCAACTCGCAGGCCACCTGTTCGACGAAGTCGCCGCTCTCCTGAGCCGCCGCGGTCTCGGCGATCCTCTGGGCGCGGGCCTTCAGCTCCCCCTCCAACCGGCCCACCGCGCGCGGGGTGAAGCCGCGGGAGATGATCTTGCGCAGCCGGGTGTGCTGCGGAGCGTCCATGTTGAGCAGGACGTTGCGCTGCAGGTCGATCGCCTCGCGCGTCATGTCCTGCGGCCAGACCGGGATGGCGCCGTCCGGTGAGCTGCCGAAGATGTCGTTGCGCTTCGACACCTCCTTGACGTCGGTGTGCTTGGTGACCAACCAGTACCCTTTGTCGCCGAAGCCGCCGGTGCCGCCTGGCACGTCGACCCAGTGGACCGGCTCGGACTTACGCAACTCGGCCAACTCCTCAACCGGCAGGCGTTCGAGGTTGAGAGTCGCGTCGAGGAAATCGAAGTCGTCGGGGATGTTCGGACAAGGCATTGGGTGAGCTCCTCTGCAACAACAATTGCAACGTGTTCTAGTGCCAGTAAAACATGCCTTCTGCGCAGATAAAAGGCACGTCGTCAACGCCGCTTGTCAGAGTAATGAAACGTGTTCTAGCCTGACGGAATGGGTAACCCTGTCATCGTCGAAGCCACCCGCAGCCCCATCGGCAAGCGCAACGGCTGGTTGTCCGGCCTGCACGCCACCGAGTTGCTCGGCGCCACTCAGAAGGCGCTCGTCGAGAAGGCCGGCATCGACGCCGGTCAAGTCGAGCAGGTCATCGGAGGCTGCGTCACACAGTACGGCGAACAGTCGAACAACATCACCCGGGTGAGCTGGTTGGTCGCGGGCCTGCCCGAGCATGTCGGCGCGATGACGGTCGACTGCCAGTGCGGCAGCGGCCAGCAGGCCAACGGGCTCGTCGCCGGCCTGATCGCGGCGGGCGCCATCGACATCGGCATCGCCTGCGGTATCGAGGCGATGAGCCGCGTGGGCTTGGGCGCCAACGCCGGCCCCGACCGGGGCATCCTGCGGCCGGCCTCCTGGGACATCGACCTGCCCGACCAGTTCACCGCGGCCGAGCGAATCGCCAAGCGGCGCGGCATCACCCGCGAGGAGATCGACCAGTTCGGCTTCGATTCGCAGCGCAAGGCCAAGCAGGCGTGGGCCGAGGGCCGGTTCGACCGCGAGATCAGCGGCATCGAGGCGCCAGTGCTCGACGAGCAGAAGCAGCCGACGAGCGAGCGTCACGTCGTCACGCGCGACCAGGGCCTGCGCGACACCACGCTGGAGGGTCTGGCCTCGCTGAAGCCCGTGATCGAAGGCGGAATCCACACCGCAGGCACGTCGTCGCAAATATCCGACGGGGCGGCCGCGGTGCTGTGGATGGACAGCGATGTGGCCAAGGCTCATGGCTTGCGCCCGCGGGCCCGCATCGTCAGCCAGGCCCTGGTCGGCGCCGAGCCGTACTACCACCTCGACGGCCCGGTCCAGTCCACGGCGAAGGTGCTGGAAAAAGCCGGTATGAAAATGGGCGATATCGACATCGTGGAGATCAACGAGGCCTTCGCATCGGTCGTGCTGTCGTGGGCCCGGGTGCACGAGGCCGACATGGACCGCGTCAACGTCAGCGGTGGTGCGATCGCGCTCGGGCATCCGGTCGGCAGCACTGGTAGCCGGTTGATCACCACCGCGCTGCACGAGTTGGAGCGCACCGACAAGAGCACCGCGCTGATCACCATGTGCGCCGGTGGCGCGCTGTCCACCGGCACGATCATCGAACGAATCTAGTCGCGCAGCAGCGCCGGTCGCACGCGCGCGTGGATGTGGTGAATCTTCCCGTCGTGAGCTGGGATGAGGAAGGTCTCCTCGGTGCGGGCGACCACGCGGCGGCCGGCGATTCTCGGTTTGGTGACGACGGTGAAACTCGCGCGCACCTCGTCACCGTCGACGCTGAATTCGCGGTCGACGATCGCGGAGATGATCCGAAACTGAGGTCCGCGATTCAGGCTGCGCCGCAGATGCTTTCCCGAAAATCCGGTTTTGAGGCCGTTTTCGATCCGGACGCAGTCCGGTGCGAGGGGGACGTCGTCGGCCCGATGGCTGACCAGCGCATCGATATAGGATTGGGCAGCGGCAATGCGATCGGTGTCAGAGACTGTGCTCATCGACCGAGCATAGGATGACCGCCATGCCAAAATCCCGGCCGCGGTTCATGGATACGAAGGCCTCGGATTTCTTCGTCAAGTGGATGTCGAGGATCAACACCTTCTTGTACCGCCGCAACAACGGCCAGGGCCTCGGCGGCGAGATCCAGGGCATCCCGGTCGCACTGTTGACGACCACCGGCCGAAAGTCCGGGCAACCGCGGGTAAGTCCGCTGTATTTCCACCGCGACGGCGACAAGGTGATCGTCGCCGCGTCGAAAGGCGGCAGCGACAAGCACCCGATGTGGTACCTGAACCTCAAGGCCGATCCGAGAGTCCAGGTGCAGATCAAGAGCGAGATGCTCGACCTGACCGCGCGCGACGCCACCGAACAGGAGCGCGCGAGATACTGGCCGCGACTCGTCGAGATGTACCCGACCTACGAGGACTACCAGTCCTGGACCGACCGAGTGATCCCGTTGGTGGTCTGCGAACCCTGAGCGCGGCCAGAAGCCGCCGTCGTCTACTTCGAGTCGTTCGACCCGGCAGGCTTCGAGTCGTTCGACCCGGCCGGCTTCGAGTCGTTCGACCCGGCAGGCTTCGAGTCGTTCGACCCGGCAGGCTTCGTGTCGTCCGAGCCGGCCGGTTTCGCGCCTGTCGGGCCGCTCGTCGCTCTGTTGACCGCCTCGTTGATCTTGTCGGTGAAGTTCTTCAGGCCGTTGCCGCCGGTTGTCGACGAATCGGTCGACGACTTGCGGTCCCCCCGCAGCTTGGGCGTGAACTTGTTCGGACTGCTGCGATCGATTGTGTTCCTCGACACCGATTCGTTCGTCGACCTCGATGAGCCCGTCGACGTCGATTCGTCCGTCGACGTCGATGCGTCCGTCGACGTCGATGCGTTCGGCGACGTCGATGAGTTCGGCGGAGCCGGGGACGAGATCACCGGTAGCTTGCCGACTTCGTCGAGCGGCTTGGTAACCAAGTTGGTCGGGTTCTTGACGTTCTCGACCGCTGTGCGGGCACCCCGGTCCAGCCCCGCGGGAATCGATTCCGGCAGGCCTCCCAATGCGGTGAGCGACGAGCCCGGCCGCATCGGCCGCGGAACGGTCGGATCCGCCGGTATGGCGGGACGGTCGGGTAAGCCTTTGCCGTCGTTGTAACCGGCGTTGACCAACTGGGTCAGCGTTGGATCGATAGCGTCGGCCACGATGTCCCCGCCGGGAAACAGCCGCAGCGGACGGGTCAGCGGCAGATTCTCCGACTGGATCGTGACGTACGTGGTCGTGCTGCCGGGCAGGTATGTCGGGTCCCCGACTATCTCCCCTTTGGAATTCACAACATAGGCGTAGTGCTTGGCATCGGGATCGGTGTTCTGCGCCTCTTGCATCACGGAGTCCGGAATCACGGTGTTCGCCTGCGCGCCGTAGCCGTACAGATAGGCGACCAGGCTGTTCCCGAGAGCGAACGGGTTGAGCGGGTCGACCGGTGCGCTCGAGTTGATGTTGTACTCGTATGCCACATCGAGCGCCGGAACACCCAGATCACTTGGCGTCGGTTCCGCAGAGGTTCCCAGCAGCGGAGCAAACGGCGCATAGGTGGTCCAGAAGCCGCCGCCGGCCCGGTTGCTGTTGTTGTCGAGGATGACGAATGCGACGTTGGACTTGTCCGACGACGTCATCTGGCTCAGTGCGGTGCCGGTCTGGCCTGCCCCCCATCCGGAAGCCACGACACCCGTCTCGTCGGGATCGTCTCGGTGCGCGATGATCGCATTCGTGATCCCTTGCGGGCCCTTGAAGAAAGGCACGACGACCTGGTCGCCGTACACCGTCGTCCAGTTTGTGCCGTAGTACGTCGTTCCAGCGAAGATCTGCGCCGTCGAGTTGGCCGGCGTGACCAAGGCGACCAGGTCGACCGATGGCGCGACCGCTGTCGTCGTACCGGTCATCAGCGCCGTCGAAATGCTGGTCGCGGCTACCGCCGTGGCCGCCAGGCTCCCGGGCCCCATAACCCGCGCGACGACACCCGAAGCGCGTGACGATCTGCGATGTCTTGCGGCCACGCCAGCCTCCCCCGATTCATGCCCTGACGGTGGACGCATCTTCCACCCGTGCGAGCAAATTTAGCATCGCATCAGGCTCGGGGACTAGACCATCACACGGATCGAACGCCCAAGCTCTAGTCCAGCGGGTCAGGCGCCGAGAGAATCAGGCGCCGAAGACTGGCACCGCTGGCCGCGCCTTGCCCAGCAAATCGGCGACGACCGGGCCGAGTTCGGCGGGATCCCACCGCGCGCCCTTGTCCACCTGCGGCCCGTGCGCCCATCCCTCGGCCACCCGGACGATGCCGCCCTCGACCTCGAACATGCGGCCGGTCACGTCCTTGGATTCGACGCTGCCGAGCCAGACCACCAACGGCGAGACGTTCTCCGGTGCCATCGCGTCGAAATCCTGGCCCTGGGTCGCCATCATGTCCGCGAACACGGTCTCGGTCATCCGGGTGCGCGCCGACGGCGCAATGGCGTTGACGGTGACCCCGTAGCGCCCCATCTCGGCCGCGGCCACCAGCGTCAGCGCCGCGATCCCTGCCTTGGCGGCGCTGTAATTCGCCTGTCCCACACTGCCTTGCAGGCCAGCACCCGAACTCGTGTTGATGATCCGGGCATCTACGGGGTTGCCGGCCTTGGATTGTGCGCGCCAGTACGCCGCGGCGTGCCGCATGGTCGCGAAGTGTCCCTTGAGATGCACCGCGACGACGGCGTCGAACTCCTCTTCGCTGGTGTTGGCGAACATCCGGTCGCGGACGATGCCGGCGTTGTTGACCAGGACATCGAGGCCGCCGAACGTGTCGACCGCGGCCTGGATCAACCCCTCGGCCTGTGCCCAGTCGGCGACGTTGGCACCATCGGCCACGGCTTCGCCTCCGGCCGTGGTGATTTCGTCGACGACGCTCTGCGCGGCGCTACCACCGCCGGCGGGCGACCCGTCCAGGCCGACCCCGATGTCGTTGACCACCACGCGCGCGCCCTCGGCGGCGAATGCGAGGGCGTGCGCACGGCCGATGCCGCCGCCGGAGCCCGTCACGATGACTACTCGGCCGTCGAGCAATCCCATATCCCTTGTCTCCTTGCCTATTTGATGTCGGCAGTGGTAGTTGCCAGATAATGTGGCGGCTCACCGCCGCCGTGTACTTCGAGCGATGCGCCGCTGATGTAGGACGCCGCGTCGGAAGCCAGGAACGCCGCCGCCCAGCCCACGTCCGCCGGTTTGGCGAGTCGACCGAGGGGGACGTTGCGCGAGATCGCCGCGATGGAATCCGCGTCGCCGTAGAAGAGTTCGGACTGTTCGGTTTCGACCATTCCGACCACGACAGAGTTGACCCGGACCTTGGGCGCCCACTCGACCGCCAGTGTCGCGGTGATGCTCTCCATGCCGGCCTTGGCCGCGCCGTAGGGCGCGGTGCCCGGAGTGGGCCTGCGGCCGCTGACGCTGGCGATGTTGACGATCGAGCCGCCCCGCTCCTGCTTCTGCATCAGCTCGTTGGCATGGGTGGATACCGACAGCGGCCCTAGGAGATTGAGTTCGACGATCCTCCTGCTGAACTTGGCCGACGATTCGGCGGCCAGCACGTAGGGTGATCCGCCCGCGTTGTTCACCACGACGTCGAGGCGACCGTGACGCTCGGCGATCGTCGCGATCAGCGCGGCCACCGCGCCGTCGTCGCGCACATCGCACGGGTGGAACTCGTATGGCAGGCCGTCGACCGGGCGGCGGGCGCAGGTCACCACGGTCGCGCCCTGATCGGCGAAAACGGCGCTGATACCCGCACCGACCCCGCGCACCCCGCCGGTCACCAGCACAACCCTGCCCGCGAGGCCGAGGCGTATGTCTTGCAGGTCGGTCACTGTGCTAGCGTACCAAGCAAGTGCTTGCTTTCCTACCGGACCCAGGAAGTGCTCGGGAGATTAGATGACCATCACTCATACCCTGACCGAACCGGGCATCGTCTCGGTCACCGTCGACTACCCGCCGGTCAACGCGATCCCGTCGCGTGGCTGGTTCGAACTCGCCGACGCGATCACCGAGGCCGGAGCGGACCCGGAGACGCACGTCGTGATCCTGCGTGCGACCGGGCGGGGATTCAATGCCGGCGTCGACATCAAGGAGATGCAGCGCACTCAGGGTTTCACCGCGCTCATCGACGCCAACCGTGGCTGCTTCGCCGCGTTCAAGGCCGTCTACGAATGCGCGGTCCCGGTGGTCGCGGCCGTGAACGGTTTCTGCGTCGGTGGCGGCATCGGCCTGGTGGGCAACGCCGACGTCATCGTCGCCTCGGATGACGCGACGTTCGGGCTGCCCGAGGTCGAGCGCGGCGCGCTCGGTGCCGCGACGCACCTGTCGCGGTTGGTGCCGCAGCACATGATGCGGCGGTTGTTCTTCACCGCTGCAACCGTCGATGCGGACACCTTGCACCACTTCGGCTCGGTGCACGAGGTGGTGCCGCGCGACGAACTCGACGAGGCCGCGCTGCGTGTCGCGCGCGACATCGCCGCCAAGGACACCCGGGTGATCCGGGCGGCCAAGGAGGCGCTGAACCTCATCGACGTGCAGAAGGTCAACTCGAGCTACCGCATGGAACAGGGCTTCACGTTCGAACTGAACCTCGCAGGGGTCTCCGACGAGCATCGCGACGCGTTCGCGGGGACGTCCAAGGGGGAAAAGCCATGAGCGACAAGCGAGCAACGCTGGACGACGCCGTCTCGCAGATCCGCAGTGGCATGACCGTCGGCATCGGCGGCTGGGGGTCTCGTCGCAAGCCGATGGCGTTCGTGCGGGCGCTGCTGCGTACCGAAGTCACCGACCTGACCGTCGTCACCTACGGCGGACCCGACCTCGGCCTGCTGTGCTCGGCCGGCAAGGTCAAGCGGGTGTATTACGGCTTCGTGTCGCTGGATTCGGCGCCGTTTTACGACCCGTGGTTTGCCAAGGCACGAACCAGCGGTGCGATCGAGGCCCGCGAGATGGACGAGGGCATGCTTCGCTGCGGCCTGCAGGCGGCGGCACAGCGGCTGCCGTTCCTGCCGATCCGCGCGGGGCTCGGCAGCGATGTGCGTGCCTTCTGGGGTGACGAGTTGAAGACGGTGCGCTCGCCCTACCCCACCGGGGAAGGCTACGAGGAGCTCATCGCAATGCCCGCGCTGACGCTGGATGCGGCGTTCGTGCACATGAATCTTGGTGACGCACAGGGCAATGCGGCCTACACCGGTATCGATCCGTATTTCGACGACCTTTACCTGATGGCCGCCGAGCGCCGGTTCCTGTCGGTCGAGCGGGTGGTGCCGACCGAGGAACTGGTCAAGGCGGTGCCACCGCAGGCGCTGCTGATCAACCGGATGATGGTCGACACCGTCGTCGAGGCGCCGAACGGCGCACACTTCACCACGGCCGAACCGGATTACCCTCGCGACGAAAGGTTCCAGCGGCACTACGCCGAGGCGGCGGGTTCCGACGAGTCATGGCAGGAGTTCGTCCAGACCTATCTGTCCGGCACCGAGGCCGACTACCAAGCCGCGGTGCGCGCCTGCAAGGAGCAGCAGCAATGATGTCGGTGTCCCGTGCCGAAGTGTGCGCCGTCGCGTGCGCGGAACTCTTCCGCGACGCCGGCGAGATCATGGTCAGCCCGATGACGACCATGGCCTCGATCGGCGCCCGGTTGGCCCGCTTGACCTTCTCCCCCGACATTCTGCTGACCGACGGCGAGGCTCGCCTGCTCGCCGACACGCCCGCTCTCGGCGCCTCCGGCGCGATCGAGGGGTGGATGCCGTTCGGCCGGGTCTTCGAGACGCTGGCCTGGGGCCGACGCCATGTGGTCATGGGCGCCAACCAGATTGATCGCTACGGCAACCAGAACCTCTCGGCGTTCGGACCACTGCAGCATCCGACTCGCCAGATGTTCGGGGTCCGCGGCGCGCCCGGCAACAGCATCAACCACGCCACGAGTTACTGGGTGGGCAACCACTCGAAGCGGGTGTTCGGCGACGCCGTCGATGTGGTCTCGGGGATCGGCTGGGACAAGGTCGACCCCGCCAACCCGGCATACCGGTTCGTCAACGTGTACCGGGTGATCACGAATCTCGGCGTGTTCGACTTCAACGGGCCCGACCATCAGATGCAGGCGGTCTCACTGCATCCCGGCATTCAGCCCGAGCAGGTCGCGGAGAACACCTCGTTCGAAGTTCATGGTCTGGACTCCGCCGGCCAGACCCGGCCTCCCAGCGCCGACGAGCAGAAGCTGATGCGCGAGGTGATCGATCCGAAGAGCCTGCGGGACAAGGAGATTCGGGTATGACGAGATTGCGCACAGCGCTGACCGAGCTCGTGGGCATCGAGCATCCGGTGGTTCAGACCGGCATGGGCTGGGTCGCGGGTGCGCGGCTGGTATCGGCGACCGCGAATGCCGGCGGTCTCGGCATCCTGGCGTCGGCGACCATGACGCTCGAGGAATTGCAGACCGCTGTCGCCAAGGTCAAGAGCGCGACGGACAAGCCGTTCGGCATCAACATCCGCGCCGACGCGGGCGACGCCGATGAGCGCATCGACCTGTTGATCCGCGAGCGCGTGAAGGTCGCCTCGTTCGCGTTGGCGCCCAAGCCCGATTTGATCGCCAAGCTCAAGAACGCCGGTGTCGTGGTGATTCCATCGGTCGGCCTGGCCAAGCACGCCAAGAAGGTGGCGGGGTGGGGCGCCGACGCAGTGATCGTGCAGGGCGGCGAGGGCGGTGGTCACACCGGCCCGATCGCGACCACGCTTCTGTTGCCGTCGGTGCTGGATGCGGTCGATATCCCGGTCGTGGCGGCCGGGGGGTTCTTCGACGGCCGCGGACTCGCGGCGGCGCTGTCCTACGGCGCCGCGGGCGTCGCCATGGGCACGCGGTTCCTGCTGACGTCGGATTCGACGGTGCCGGATGCGGTCAAGCGGCGGTACCTGGAGTCAGGACTGGATGGCACGGTGGTGTCCACACGCGTCGACGGCATGCCGCACCGCGTGCTGCGCACCGGCCTGGTGGAAAAGCTCGAGAGCGCTTCCCGGCTGCGGGGCTTCTCCGCGGCGCTCCGCAATGCACAAAAGTTCAAGAAGATGTCGGGTATGACGTGGCGGTCGATGGCCCGCGACGGCCTAAAGATGCGGCACGGCAAGGAGCTGACGTGGTCGCAGGTCGTGATGGCGGCCAATACCCCGATGCTGTTGAGGGCCGGTCTGGTCGAGGGCAACACCGACGCCGGGGTGCTGGCGTCGGGCCAGGTTGCGGGCATCCTGGACGATCTGCCGTCGTGTGCCGAGCTGATCGAGTCCGTCGTGCGCGACGCGGTCGAACGCCTGCAGGCCGCCGCTGCGCTCGTCGAATAGCGTGGTCCGGTGCGCTACGAAGTGAGTGATGCCGACACTGCCGCAGCCCTTGGCAGCGGAAACGTACCGGTGCTCGCAACCCCGCGACTGATCGCCTGGATGGAGGCCGCGACCGTCGAAGCGGCCGAGCCGTTCATCGAGCCCGGCCAGACGACGGTCGGCACGGCGGTCCGGGTAGAGCACCGGCGAGCGACCGGAGCAGGTGGTGTGGTCGACGTCACCGCTGAGCCGCTGACCGCGCCTGAGGGCAGACGGCTTACCTTCAGCGTGCGTGCGGCCGACCAATCCGGCCAGGTTGTCGGGGTGGGCGAGATCGACCGGGCGATCGTCGATCGAGAGCGGTTTCTCGCCGCGCTTCCGACGACGTAGTCAGTTCACGACCGCCGCATCGAACCAGCGGCACAGCGATACCCGATACTTCACGGAATTCCCGTGCAGGCGCAGTTCGTCGGCCCCAGTCACTAAAGTTATATGCTTCATTTCACCTATATGAAGCTATAGTCTTCACGTGAGTGCACCCAAGGATAACGCTTCATTCCTGGCGGCCCTGATCGGCGACGTCGTCGGATCGCGCCGCATCTCCGACCGGAACGTCGCGCACCGGGTGATGAGCGAGGCGTTGGCACGCGTCGGCGCCGCTGCGATCGACCCGCCGGCCTTCACCGTCGGTGACGAGTTCCAGGGCAGCTACTCGACCGTCGGCGCGGCGATCGAAGCGGCGCTGACCATCCGATTGGCCGTCGCGCCCGGCATCGACATCCGGTTCGGCATCGGCTGGGGCGCGGTAACGGTTCTGGATCCCGAAGCCGGCATCCAGGACGGCCCGGCCTGGTGGGCGGCCCGCGATGCGATCGAGTGGACCGCCGCCGCACAGCGACAGCCAGGACTCGCGCTGGTCCGCACGTCATTTCGGTCCGGTGACGACGCCCGCCACGACGTCGACGCCATCAACGCCGCGCTGTTGTGTCGGGACCATCTGATTGGATCGCTCGATGACCGCTCACTGAGGATTGTGAAGGGACTGTTGGCCGGGAATACCAAGAAAGACATCGCGTCGACCGAGCGCATCAGCGCATCGGCGGTGTCCCAGCGCGCGGGCCGCGACGGGCTCGACCTCATCGTGGTCGCATCCCGCTACCTGCGGACTGTGCCGTGAGTGCGGTCGCGGTGATGCTGATCGCGATCGGGATAGCCGACGTCATCCGGCGCGTCACCGATCGGGTGTGGTTACCCGCCGTGGCGGCGCCCCTAGTAGTCGTCCTGTGCGCGGCGCTGGCCGGGCTGTGGCGGTGGAGCGACATCGCGCTGCTCACCCTGGCCGCCGCCGCGAGCGTCGGTTGGGTCGTGTTGTCTGCGCGAGCGGAGCGCACCGGCCGGCGTCAGGTGACACCGCTTGTCGTGTTCGGCGCCGCGTTGACGGTGCTGATCCTGTTGTCCGGATGGGGCTCCGACGTGGCAGGTGTGGCGGCTCGGTGGCCGTCGTGGGTCGGTATCGCAGTGTCCCCCGACCGGTTGCTGATGGTCGTCGGAGTGATGCTGATGCAGCTGGTGACCGGTAACCAATTGGTCCGCCTGGTCCTCGGCTCCGTCGGCGCGGTCAAACCGGCGGGCGAGCCGCAGCCGTCGGACCGGTTGAAGGGCGGTCGGCTGCTCGGCCCGATGGAACGGGTGCTGATCCTGGGGCTCGGCCTCGCCGGCCAACTCGCGGCGGCCACCGCCGTCGTCGCCGCCAAGAGCATCATCCGGTTCCCGGAGATCAACGCCCAGAAGGCGCGGGGAACGGGGGCACCGGCATCGACTTGGATATAGGAGATGTCACCGAGTACTTCCTCGTCGGCAGCTTCGCCAGTTGGATCGTCGCGCTCGGCGGACTGGCTCTTACACAGTGAACGGTTAGAGCCCTTCCATTCACCAATAATCCGGCCGTGGTTTTCTTACACTCGCGCCCATGAAGACCAACGCCGCCGTTCTGTGGGGACTCAACGAACCGTGGAGCATCGAGGA